>NZ_JBPBBB010000032.1:0-32310 GCF_050896375.1 Roseovarius tibetensis | reverse complement strand
GCCTGAAAGAAGACCGCACTCGATCACACGCCAATAATGTCAGAAGGTTCTTGCATCACGGGCGGCAACCAAAGAAGCTCTTTTTCGCTTATGAAAACTTGTTACGAAAGCGATGCAGTTTGCCGCTCACCAAGCTTGCAAGGCCCGCGCAAGGCTTGGTGGCGCGCGCTTTGATCATGCACTGTTCTCCAACAGACTTATAATGAGTACTAAGCCTCGACCGACTTGGACATAGGAAAGACAAAGGTCATGCTTTCTCAAATCACCTATGCCGCCGTCATGCCGGAGGGGGCTAGCACCGTCCTCGTGCCCGGAGGGATGCAGACGCCACACGGCACATGCACGCATGTCACGGCCGATACGGGCAGTTTGATTCCGATCACAGAGGCCACGACCGGCCAGACCGCTTTGCTGCTCGACGGCGCGGGCGGAACCTTGGTACTGACCTTTCATTTCGACGCCTCCCTGCGTGGGGATTATCCGGAGATCATGTTCCACCCTCATTCGTCGCGCTTCACCCGCTTCGCAGAGGCTCTGCTGGAGGAGGCTGAGGCGGCCGGCGCGGGCTGTACTGGCGTAGCGCGCGCGGCGGCCATCGCCTCTGCCACAGCAGAGCGTTTTACCTATGGCCATCCCGAAGACCGGTTCAATGACGGGCTCGACGAAGTGCCGGCGCTCGGATGCGGCCTCTTCGAAGGGTCCTGCGTGGATATCAACACCTATTTCATCGCAGCGCTGCGTGCCGCCGGAATCAAGGCCGGTTACGCGACCGGTTTCTTTTTTCCTGCCGATAAGGATCATCACTGCACAGACGGGCATTGCTGGGTGGTGACGCGGATCGACGGCGCGACGCAGGAATGGGATATCGCGCATCACCTGAAAATGGGCACAATGCGGATCGCGCCCGGGCTCAACCCCAGGCCTGGCTTCCGCGCCGCAACGTTTCACTCGATGGGGCTCGACTTACCCGCTGTCAATCTGATCGGCCTGAAGGCACTGATCGAACCATTGGCGATTTCAGCGGGCAGCACGCTACGTTTCTCGGCGCCCGAGATCCGTCTGAGATACCCGGCGATCTCCGGAAACAGCGCCTGAGCAAAGCAGCGCCTTCAAGAGTTCAGCGACGATGCATCGTAGACCCCTGCGCGATGCGCTCTACGTAACGCTTATGCGGTTCAACCCCGACCTCAAGGCCAAGTACACTGCGCTTCGCGATGCCGGAAAGCCCGTAAAGGTCGCCATCCTCGCGCTCATGCGCAAGCTCCTGGAAACCGCCGCAAACACGGTACCGTTACCGACAGCAATGACGCAGCGACCGCGGCCCACATTGTCGTTGCTGGGAAAGTGTCGATGAAGCGGGCGCCCGATCCTCGGCGCTGAGCTGGTTGCCCTTGTCCTCGCTATCCGCAACCCGGGTCTGCTTCCGGGCGGATGGTGTTGGGCGACGGCGATGTGTGACGTTTCAACGCTCTACACGGAAACATCGAAACGACCGCCGCCGATCTCGGGCTCTCTCGTAAAACCACGTCGGCAAGCCAGGAAGATGCCTGAAAACCAGTTCCAACGGGAGCGGCTCCGGTCCCCGTCTGCCCGACCAGGACTCAGACCAAAGAAAATCCGCTCGACACCGAGGGCTCCACCCGTTCCGCCAAGCCCCGCTGAATGGGTCGAACCGTTCACCTGATTCGCGCCTGAGTGGGGTCAACCCACCTGAATCCAACCGCGCCGAACACCCTTTGGCACGGCACCTCGGAGCCCATGGGGTCCACCCTTTTTCCGACGTAATTCCAATGCCTTGACGGAAGGGTTCCACCCTTTCCAGCCATGCGGTGCCCAGCCGGGCGGACCGGTTCGGACGTCGCGAGGGCTGGCGAAATGGCGGCAGAACCGGGGGCAACAACGCCCTCAATCCGGTTCCAGACACCCGTGCCCACCTGTCATCGCCATTCCCTGCGCATTGCCGCCACGGCCCGTGGGCCGATCGGTGCGCTCGTGCCGTTCGCGTGGGGACGGCGATGAGCGCGCGGGACTGGCAGGCGTTTGATGCTGAACTGCGCGCGCGGATTCCGGAGCTCGTGACCGAGGTGCTGGGCAAGCCGAGCTCCAGGGCCGGCCAGGAATGGCGTTGGGGCCGCAAGGGCAGCCTCTCGGTCGTGATCGGTGGTGCCAAGGCGGGTATGTGGTTTGACCACGAGACCGGTCAGGGTGGCGGGTTTGTCGATCTGGTTGGCCGCGAGCTTGGCCTGTCCCGCCGCGATGCACACGACTGGATCGCCGACCGCATCGGTATGGGTTCTCGCCATGGGCCGGGTTCCCGGCGCAACAGCATCCCGACGCCGGTGGCGAATGTACCAATTGCGCCGAGGGCTCACTCCAGACCGGAAGGCAAACCCGGCAAAATCCCTGACGACGCGGAACCGGCACTCTCGCCTGCCGCTGAGGCCGCCGCGCGCGCCGCGCGGATCTGGGCATCGGCACGCCCTGCTGCACCCGATCATCCGTATCTCATGGCCAAACAGGCCGCCTCGCTTGCACTGCGCGTGGATGCCCGCGGCCATCTGGTCGTGCCGCTGCAGGACGCGGATGGCCGGCTGCACAGCCTGGAGACAATCGCTCCAGACGGCGCCAAGCGCTTTCTCGCGGGTGGCGCCAAGCGCGGGCATTTCGCAGTAGTGGGCCTCGACCCTGCGCCGCTCGGCGATCCTACCGGTCCGATCCTGATCTGCGAAGGCTGGGCCACCGGCGCGAGCCTGCACATCGCCACGGGCGATACCGTCATCGCCGCCATGGATGCGGGCAACCTTCGCCCCGTGGCCGAGACGCTGCGCGCGCGGTTCGCGCAGGCCGATCTCGTTCTTGTCGCCGACAATGACCTCAAGCCCGACCGCGACACCAACCCGGGCGTGGAGGCCGCACGCAAGGCCGCGCTTGCCGTTGACGCCCGCCTGGCCGTGCCCGATGCCGCCGGAGACGCCAATGACTTCTTCTGCCAAGAGCGGCCGGAAGCGGTCGCGGCGCTTATCACCGGCGCGGCCAAGATCCCGCCGCCGCCGCCGACCTATCCGGCACCGACGCTCACACCAGACGAAGCCCGCGCATCGCTATCCGACGCGATCGCACGCTTCATGGCGGACGTCCCGGAGTATTGGTCCGCGGTCGAAGCGGCCCGCGAAGCCGCGAAGGACGAGGCCGAGACCCGCGATGCGCTGGATTTCAACACCGTAGCGCGCACCGCCTTTCCGCCGCTGCTCGGCCTGCCGGTCGATGTGGGGCTCGGCAAGACATCACGCGCGCGGGCCGCCATTGCCGATCTGATCGGTTCAGGCGCCTGCGGTGGGCGCAGGGTGATCTATGCCGTGCCACGCCATGATCTGGGCACTGAGCAGGTCGCGGCCTTCGAGGAATTGGGTCTGCGCGCGATGCTCTGGAAGGGCCGCATCGCGCCCGATCCCACACCCGAAAACCCCGAGCAACTCATGTGCCTCGATCCCGAAGCAACATTCGATGCGCTCGAGATCGAGCATCCGGTCGAGCAAAGCTGCTGCAAGGTCAAGCGCGGGGAAGAGGTGCACCTTTGCGCGCAGTTTCATGCCTGCGGCTACCAGCGCCAGAAGCCACAGGCGCAGGCGGCGCAGGTCATTGTCTGCGCGCATGACAGCCTCTTTCACATGAAGCCGGAGGCTATCGCCACGGTCGGGCTGCTCGTTATCGACGAAGCCTTCTGGCAATCGGGCCTGCGCGGCCTCGATGGCAAGGCCACGCTTACCCAGGACGGTCTGGAGCCGGGGCGAACCTCGCTCGCCTGCTACGACGGTAAAGGTAAGACAGACGTGAGCGCTACCGCCGATCTTGTCGACGCCCGCACCCGGCTCTGGAAGGCGCTGCAGGTCGCAGAGCCCGGCCCGCTGCGTCATGGTTTGCTGGAAGCCGTGGGGCTGACGCCCGAGGATTGCCGCAACGCCGCCACGCTCGAACGCCGCCGGATGCGCGATGCGGGGATCCTGCCCGGCATGTCGCCCGCCCAACGTCGCAAGCTTGTCGATGCCGTACTGCCCGCGTCCGGCGAGCCCTGGGCTCCGCCCGGGCGCTGCGCCACGCTCTGGCTGATCCTCGCCGAGGCGCTGGAGAATGGCCATGATGCCGCCGGGGCCGAGCTCGTCCATGAGCGGACCGACAATGGATCCGTCCGGGCGCTGAAGCTGCGCTGGCGCGCCCGGATGCGCGCGGGCTGGGCCGCCGAGGCACCGATCCTGCATCTCGACGCCACGCTGCGGGCCGAGCTTGTCCAGACCTACCTGCCGCGCATGGACACTGGCACGCCTGTCGCCGCGCGCCAGCCTCATGTCCGCATCCGCCAGGTGACCGGCAGCCCCACCTCGGCACGTGCGTTGACGCCCGGATCCAATGCACCCGCGCGGGACCGCAAGGCAGCCGTGTCCAGGCTGCGCGACCTGCGCGCCTGGATCGCCTTGCGCGCGCGACAGTGCCACCGCGCCGGAGCCACCATCGATCTGCTCGTGGTCGGCCAGAAAGCCACGATTGATGCAATTCGCGCTGCGGGCCTGCCACAGCGGGTCGAGGCTGTGCATTTCAACGCGCTGAGCGGTCTCGATCGTTGGGGCGGCATTGGCGGGATGATCATTCTGGGTCGCACGCTTCCAGCCCCGCGGACGGTCGAGTTGCTCGCCACGGCGCTGACCGGTCGGCAACCTACTCCGAACCCGGACGATGCCGGCTGGTGGTATCCGATGAGCGAGCGGCGGATCCGGCTGGCAGGTGATTGGACGGTGCCATTGACCATGGAAGCGCATGCCGACCCGATCGCCGAGGCGGTGCGCTGGAGCATCTGCGAGGGCGAGCTGATCCAGGCGATGGGCCGCGGGCGCGGTGTCAACCGCACCGCACAGTCCGTGCTTGAGATTGACCTGCTGACCGACGTCGTCCTGCCGGTCACCGTCGACGCGCTGGTGGCCTGGTCCGAGCTCAAACCGACGCGACGCGATCTGATGGCGCTGTCGGGCATCGTCCTTGAGAACGCCGCCGACATGGCCGCGTGTTTTCCGGAGCTGTGGGCAACCCGCGAGGCGGCGAAGAAGGACGGCCAGAGGAAGGGGACAAATGACTATTATAGAAACCTCTATAATAGCAAAATGTCCCCATCCTCTGTGGAGGTGACCTATCGCCCGGCAGGGCCCGGCCATCGTGCGCGTGTCGCCCGCGTCGACCTCACCCGCATTCCCGATCCGGAAGCCTGGCTGAGCAACCGCCTCGGACCGCTTGCGCAATCCGATATCGCAGCGCCGCTCGGCGAGCAACCCGCACAGCATGCAGAGCTGGACGGTCTGACCAGGCGTCTTGCCGACAGCATGCAGAGCGCGCTCACCGCCCGACGCGCCGCCCTCGATGCGCTTTCCGCGCGGCTGGAGGCGGTCGCAGCAACCCATCCACCATCACCCCCCAACCCCGAAGAGGAGAAATGATCATGAGTTTCGACAGATTGCGCGTCTATGACGCCGGGCGTTTCCACGAAGTGGACCTGCCCGATTGGTACCATGAGGCCTGCCGTATCAGCGAGACGCAACAAGTCGACTGGCACCGGGCCTTCGAGCGTGTGCTCGAGTGCGAATGCAGCCTGCTGACGGAGGAGGGTCTGTGCAGTGCAGGTCTCGAGATCCGGTTCTGGCCGAGTGCGATGACCGGCACTTTTGTCGTCATCGAGACGCCGCTGGCCGTGGTCGAACAGATCGTGGTGGTCGATCCCAAGGACTGGCTGCCGTTTTTGGCCACATATCTTTCCCCGCTGATGGGGGCATCGGCGCAATATGCGATGCTCGAAATGCAGGGCAAAATCGCAAATGCATTTATCGCAAGGGCGCGCCATGGCGATGGGAGCCACATCAGTCGCGAAACGGGTCAGAGCCAGATCGATCTCAAACGGGATCTGGAGCGACGTCGGCTTGAACGGTTGCGTGAGACGCAGGGAGGTGTGGCATGAAACGCAATCGCCATATCGGCCTCGAGCGTCGAGACGGCTTCGACGTGGGCCGCGACCATCGCCTGACCTGGCCAGAGCGCGAACTGGTGCGGCAACTGGGCGAGCGTCTGTACGGCAAACTCCCCGCGGTCCGGGAGGTGCACAATGACTGACTGGACCACAGGCCGCGTGCAGGACCGGCTTGAGCTCGCGGCGGACGTGTTTGCACAACTGCCCGCGGTGAAGCCCACCGGCTACTTCAACGCCTGGCCCGAATATTTCCACAGCTTCGCCGATCACGTGGGCCAGGAGCCCGAGTTGAAACGCCCACGGCCCAGCCCGCGCATGATCACCGAAGCCGATGAAGCCATGCTGTGGCTGCGCTGGCTGGAGCGTGACGACGCCCGGATCGTCTGGCTGCGCGCCAACCGCAAGCCGTGGAAGAAGATCACATGGGAGATCGGGCTGAGCCGCCCGGCCGCCAACCGGCACTGGCAATACGGCGTGGCGCTGATCACCTGGCGGCTCAACGGGCGCGTGCCATCGTCAAAGCGATCAAGGCGCTTCGTGATCGAGAACGCCGACCGGCTGTCAAGGAAAATCATCCTGTGACGGAATTATCGGTGAGACATCCGGGCGGGTTTCACGAACCGGCGCCGAGGGCTACAAACGGGATATGATCGCACGAGACGTGAACGAAGGGACGATGGCCTGCACCGCTGGATTCCGGGGTCCACCCGGAGTCCGCTTCGGGGTCCAGACGGGGTCCAAAGGGGAGACAGTTCGAAACCGGGCAAACGCCCACCGCTTGACCGGAAAAACTGTCTCCGCTAACCCGTAAGTCATTGATTTTACGGTTCCTTTTCGTGCACTTCGTATGCTGGGGGGCGCAGCGCGCAATTTCGCCAGCGACAGGGCCGTTTTTTTGGGAGTCCACCCCGGTCGGAGTCCACCCCTGAAACCATAAATAACCACGCGATAACAGCCGCTTGGCAGGTGGATTCCGAGGTGGATACCTGCGCCGTGGGAGTCCACCTTGGAATCCAGTGGATCCCGCCTTGGCGGAGTCCACCCCGGCCAATGCCGATCGATCACCGACAGGAACCTGCATGACACTGGCGCACGACACCGCGGCGAGCACGGACGTCGTCGCGCCGCGCGCCAGGTCTCGAAACCGCGGGATGCGCCTGCGGACCTGCGCGGAGTGCGGCAAGGTCGAGGAGGTGCGCGCCGACAACCCCGCAACGCGGTGTCGGGCATGCGGCTCTCGACCGGCGCTGGAGAGAGGCCACCGTACGCGATCCGTCGACCGGAACCGGGAGACCTGCCGCCACTGCGGCCGAGACTTCCCGGCGCCGCCGAGCAGCCGTCAGCAATTCTGCAGCCGAGCCTGCCGCCACGCGACGCAGTCGGTCGAGCGAACCTGCGTGACCTGCGGCGGCGCCTTTCAAATCTCGCGGTCGGTCCTTTCGGGGCGCACCAACTCGAGTGGTCGCTTCTGCTCGCGGTCCTGCTACGAGCGTCATCTTTGCCGGACGCCGCGTATCCGCGGGCGCGGCTCGCGCTGGAACGCGATCCGCAAGGGCGCGCTCCGGCAGACACCTTTCTGCGCCTGCTGCGGAAAGACCAGGCACCTTCAGGTGCACCACATCATCCCGTTCCGCCTCACGCGGGACAACTCGCTGACCAACCTGATCCCGCTCTGCCGCGCCTGCCACAAGCGCGTGGAGAGCGTGTTCCACGATGTCGAGGCGGTCGACCCGCCTCTGCCTGTCACCAAGCTCGTCCTGTTCTGCAGCATCCATGCACGCCGGACGGTGACCCTGCACATGATCAAGAGTTCCGCCCATGCCGAACACAGCCTTGCAGCTTGAACAATGGCCTCTTGGCCGGCTCGTTGAATACGAGCGCAACCCACGCAAGAACGACGACGTCGTCGATCGGATGGCGCAGGCCATCGTGGAATTCGGCTTCCGCATTCCGATCGTTGCGCGCAGCGACGGGCTGGTGGTTGACGGGCATCTGCGGCTGAAGGCGGCGCGGTTGCTTGGTCTTGACACCGTGCCTGTGGTTCTAGCGGACGAACTGTCGGAGGCTCAGATCAGAGCGTTTCGACTGCTGGCCAATCAGTCGACCAACTGGGCGGAATGGGACGAAGCGCTGCTATCGGCGGAACTGAACGAGCTGCTGGCCGAGGATTTCGACCTGTCGCTGGTCGGGTTTTCGGACGGTGAACTGGACAAGCTGCTGGCCTATGTCGCCGACAGCGACGAGGAAGCGGGCGGCGACGGGAGCTCCACGCCGCCGGTGGTCATCCCCGAGCCTCCGCGCAACCCGGCGTCGCGCACCGGCGATCTCTGGATCCTCGGCGATCATCGGCTGCTGTGTGGCGACAGCACCAACCACGAAGACGTTCGCCGGCTGATGAATGGCGAGCGCGCGGTGCTGTTCGCGACCGACCCGCCGTATCTGGTGGATTACGACGGCTCGAACCATCCGACCCGCAACAAGGACTGGAGCCAGAGCTACGGCAATACCTGGGACGACAGTTCGCAGGGCGCGGAGCTTTACGACGGGTTCATCGCCGCCGCGGTGGCCGAGGCGATCACCGAGGATGCCGCCTGGTATTGCTGGCACGCATCGCGCCGTCAGGCGATGCTGGAGGCCTGCTGGGAAAAGGCCGGGGCCTTCGTGCATCAGCAGATCATCTGGGTGAAGGACCGCGGGGTTCTGACCCGGTCGCATTACCTGTGGAAGCACGAACCCTGCTTCATGGGTTGGCGCCGCCCCAACCGCCCGCCGAAAGTGGCCGAGCAGACGCTGCCCTCGACATGGGAGATGCCCAGTTTCACGAAAGACGAGCGTCCCGATCATCCGACGCCGAAACCGCTCGACGCCTTCGGCATCCCGATGCGCCAGCACGTGGCGCGCGGCGGTGTCTGCTACGAGCCGTTCGCCGGTTCCGGCTCGCAGATCATGGCGGGCGAGACCAATGGCCGCCGCGTATTCGCAATGGAGATCAGCCCGGCCTATGTTGATGTCGCCGTCCAGCGCTGGCAGGCAGACACGGGGAAAGAGGCGATCCTCGAAGGCGAGGGCCGGAGCTTCGCCGCGGTGAAGAAGGAGCGGTTGGGCGACAAGGCCGCTGCCGCTGCCTGATGGCTGTCTACTACAACGATGCCGATCCCGCGGTCTGCGCCTGGCTGCGGGAACTGATCGCAGCCGGGCACCTGCCCGAAGGCGAGGTGGATGCGCGCTCCATCCTCGAGGTCGAGCCCACCGACCTGCGCGGTTTCGCGCAATGCCATTTCTTCGCCGGGATCGGCGGCTGGCCCTACGCGCTGCGCCTCGCGGGCTTGGCCGAGGATCTGCCCGTCTGGACCGGCTCGCCACCCTGCCAGCCGTTCAGCCAGGCCGGGCAGCGCAAGGGACAGAACGATGACCGCCATCTCGCGCCAGCCTTCCTGCGCCTCGTCGCCGCTTGCCGACCGGACTTCGTGTTCGGCGAGCAGGTCGCGAGCGCGACAGTGCTCGGACGCGTTGGCGGAGCGACTTGCACGGCAATTGAGGATCCGGCTGACTGGGCGTGGTTCGACGCTCTGGCGGATGCGCTGGAAGCGGCATCTTACGCCGTCGCGGCGGCCGATCTGCCGGCTGCGGGCATCGGCGCGCCGCATATCCGCCAGCGACTGTTCTTCGGCGCCTTTGCCCTCGACCCTGCCACAGGCAGGCTGGGCGACGGCCTCTGCGCGGGATCACAAGGACGGCTCGGAATGCCATGCGGTGCCGATCAACGCGCTGCTCGGCCGACAGGTCTGGCTGGCGGGCTGGCCAACGGCAATGGCCGGGTCGCCGGCCACGCAAAATTACAACGCGGCCGGCAACACCGATGCGAGCCGGAGGACGGTGAAACTGATCGATTGGTCGAAGGCACAGACCCCGCCGGGACCAATGCGACGGACAGCGTCTGGCGACATCCGGACTGGCTTCTCTGCCGGGATGGCCGCTGGCGTCCCGTTGAGCCCGGAACATTCCCGCTGGCTGATGGGATACCCGGCCGCATGGGGCTCCTGCGGGGCTACGGCAATGCGATCGTGCCGCCGCTCGCGGCGGAGTTCGTGACGGCGTTTCTGGAAAGTCTGCCGGAGGGGCTGCGATGAGGCAAAGCCGGATCATGTCGATGCTTGAGGCCGTGACGAATGTCGTTGTCGGCTATGTGCTGGCCATCGTGACGCAGATCGTCGTGTTCCCGTGGTTCGGGATCGAGACGGGGCTCGCAGAGCACTTGGGCCTAGGGCTTGTATTCGTCGGCATCTCGTTGTTGCGGGGCTATCTGCTGCGGCGATTGTTCGAGGCGCTGCTGGCGCGATAGGTTCCTTGCGCGCAACCGCGTCGTCGCATAGAGCGTCACGATCTTTCAGGCTCGCGCGGGGCGCGCCTAATGGTCAGAACAACGACACTCTTGACGGTACACAGATATGAGAAACAAAAAAGACAACGATTTCGCCGATCGCCGTGGCGCCGCTGCCGATGCAAAAGCTGCTCGCCTTGACGCCCACCGCGTCGCAAAGGAAGCCGCAGAACCGAACCGTATTGCGCGGGAGGAAGAGCGCTTGGCTGTCGCTGCGGCCAGGGACGAACGGCAGGCGGACCGCGCAAGGATAAAGCTCGAAGAGCAGGAAAGTGCAGCCATTGACCAGTTGGAAAGCGATGCTGCCGCCAAGGCGGAGGAGGCAGCACGCGAACAGGCTCAGCAAGACCGTAGCTCTCGCGACGCGGAAGATAAGGTCGCCCGAAAAGCCGAGCGCGACCGGCGCTATGCCAATAGGAAAGCAAGACAGCGGTAGCATGAAGCTGGTGTGCGTCGCCGGCCATCGTCAACTCTCGGCGATCCTGTAAGCCCGCCCGCGCCCCTCGACCTTCTCTGAGGTGATGATCAGCCCGAGCTTCTTTTTCAGCGCGCCGGACATCGAGCCACGAATCGTATGCGACTTCCAGCCTGTGACGTCCGCGATCTCGTCGATGGTCGCGCCTTCAGGGCGGGACAGCATGTCGATCATTGCCTGCTGCTTGGTGCCGCTGCGACGTTTGACAGGCTCGGGCACAGTCGCGGTTTCGGCAAGAACTGCCTCGCTCGTGTCGTTCGCGATCCCGAGAGTGCTGTAGGCCAGCGGCGTCGCGCGCAGTGTGATCGGTCCGCGCTCTTCGTCATGCCGCCAGACGGTGTTGAGATCCGTGGCTTCGATTTCCTCGATCAGCCCGCGTTTCAGCAGGCTCTTGCAGACATTGCCGACCGCGCCGCCCTTGAGGGTGGTGGTGACGGGGAACACGGCCCCGTCGTCGCGTGCGCAGGCGGTGGACAGGATGACGGATTGTGCGTCGGACAGCTGGATCTGGGTCATGGATAGTCTCCGGTTTCGGCTCGTGCGACATGCAGGAGCTTCTACCGGGTGAAGCCCGCCATCGAGGCGGGCCGTCCTTGGTCAGGGTCCGAAGGGGTTACCCGGCGTATTCGCCCTCGCCAAAGGCGCTGTCGGTGATGCGCTTGAGCAGCCCGTTGTAGTGCTCGAGCGTGCCGACCATGGCCCAGCCCACCTCGTCGGGATGGCAGTTGAAGTGGTCGTCGCTGAGCGCCTGCAGGCGGGCGAGCCGTTCGTCGATTTCGGCCTTCTTTGCGACGAAGGCGGCGAGCGCGGCCTCCTTGTTCCTGCGTGCCTTCTCGGCGCGCAGCTGGTGGCGGGGCGTGGTTTGTGGGTTCAGGCTGGTCATGGCGTGGCTCCGTGTGGTGAGTTGCATCGTTCCTGTGCAATCAGAATCGCTCCGACGGGCTGGAAAGTGTAGGCAAATCAGAGCAATATGATGGCTTTCTGCCCCGGTGACGATCAGATCAGACCCATCCCGGCCAGCACGGCGGTGGCGGCGGCGAGCTTGTCGGTCGGCAGTTCGATCTTGTAATGACTGAAGAGATCCGACGCCTCGGCGGTGATGCCGGCCTCACGCAGCGCAGCCTCTATGGCCTCGGCGACAGCGTCGGGAGTCTTGTGGCTCAAAGGCGCGTGCAGCGCGTCGTGATCGATGCGAATGGTCGTGATGGCGGTCATGCGGTGTCTCCGTCCTGCTGTTCGAGCATGGCGAGGATGGCGCAGGCCATCCCGCCGAGGAATTCGCTGCGGCGAAACACGATCTCGTCGATCTCGTTGGCGGTGGTGATGGTGGGCTCGACGGCCAGTCTGTCGGCCATGTGCGGCAGCAGGCGGGCGGCCTCGGCGTTGTAACGTTGGGCGATGGTCATGGGGTTGTCTCCGATCCGGGTCTGTTGGCTCGATCCCAGAATCGCTTTGGCGCGGACCGTAATCAACGGAAATCGCAGCAATTCCATTGCTTTATGACGCGCGGGGGTGAGCCATGCAGGGCCTGAGCGAACGCCAGTATGCCGCCCGCGTGGGCCTGTCGCGCGGGGCGATCCAGAAGGCCAAGGATGCCGGGCGGCTGGTGCTGCACCCTGATGGCAGCATCGATGCTGAGGCGTCGGACACGCGCCGCGCCGAGACGACGGACCTGTCGAAATCCCGCGCCGCGCCAAAACCGCCCGCGACCGGCAAGCCCGGGCTGAAGCCGGTACCCGAGGCCGCCGTCTCTGCGGTGGGGGATACGCTCAAGGAGCAGGGAATGGCCGCGCCAGCCGTCGGCGGCGGCACGACCTTCCTGCAGGCCAAGACCGCGAACGAGGTGCTCAAGGCGCAGGAACGCCGCATCCGGCTGCAAAAGCTCAAGGGGGATCTTGTCGACAAGGCGCGCGCGGAAACGCTGATCTTTCGGCTGGCGCGCGAGGAACGCGATGCCTGGGTGATCTGGCCCGCGCGGGTGGCCGCGCTCATGGCCTCGGAACTGGCGGCCACCCTCGGCGAGGGGATTACGGTGGAGGCGGCGGTGATGCAGAAGGTCCTTGAAGCCCATGTCCGCGCCCAGCTCGACAGTCTCGCCGAGATCCGCAGCGGCCTTGGATGAGGATGTCGCTGGGTTTGACGGGGCCAACGACCTGCTGCGCGCCTGGTCGCGTGGGATCCGGCCCGACCCGGACCTGACCGTGTCGCAATGGGCCGACCGACATCGCTGGCTGTCGTCGCGCGCCTCGGCGGAGCCGGGGCGCTACAAGACCGCGCGCACGCCGTATATGCGCGAGATCATGGATGCGCTCTCACCGGTCAGCCCGGTGCAGCGGGTGGTGTTCATGAAGGCCGCGCAGGTGGGCGCGACGGAAGCCGGGAACTGCTTCATCGGCTTCGTGATGCATCACGCGCCGGGGCCGATGCTGGCGGTCCAGCCGACGGTGGAACTGGCCAAGCGCAACTCGCGCCAGCGGATCGACCCGCTGATCGAGGAAAGCCCGGAACTGCGGGAGCGGATCAAGCCGGCGCGCTCGCGCGACGCCGGCAACACCATGCTCTCGAAAGAATTCGCGGGCGGCATCCTGATCATGACGGGCGCCAACTCGGCGGTGGGGCTGCGCTCGACGCCCGCGCGGTACCTGTTTCTGGACGAGGTGGATGCCTATCCGGCCTCGGCCGATGAGGAAGGCGATCCGGTCAGCCTGGCGGAAGCTCGCTCGCTGACCTTCGCGCATCGGCGCAAGGCGCTGCTGATCTCGACGCCGACCATCCGCGGGCTGAGCCGCATCGAGCGGGAGTTCGAGGCCAGCGACCAGCGCCGCTATCATGTGCCATGCCCGCATTGCGGGCATGTGCAATGGCTGCGCTTCGAGCGGCTGCGATGGGAGAAGGGCCAGCCTGACACGGCGGAATATCACTGCGAGAGCTGCGACAGCCCCATCGCCGAGCATCACAAGACCCAGATGCTGGCGGCGGGCGACTGGCGCCCGACGGCGGAGTCGGAAGACCCGCACACGGTGGGCTATCACCTCTCGGCGCTCTACTCGCCGATCGGCTGGCTCTCATGGGCGCGGATCGCGCGGGCGTGGGAGGCGGCACAGGGCAATGACGAGGCGATGCGGGCGTTCCGCAACACGATCCTCGGCGAGACCTGGTTCGAGACCGGCGAAGCGCCGGACTGGCAACGGCTGGCGGAACGGCGCGAAGAGTGGAAAGCGGGCACCGTGCCGGCAAGCGGGCTGTTTCTGACCGCGGGTGCGGATGTCCAGAAGGACCGGATCGAGATCGATGTCTGGGCCTGGGGCCGCGGTCTGGAAAGCTGGCTGGTCGATCACATCGTCATCGAGGGCGGCCCCGGCGATCCAGCCTGCTGGCAGAAGCTGACCGATCTGCTGGGGCGGACATGGGCGCATGCCAGTGGTCAGCACCTGACCATTGCCAAACTGGCGATCGACACGGGCTACGAGACCAGCGCCGTCTATGGCTGGGCGCGGCAGGTCGGATTCGCGCAGGTGGCCCCGGTCAAGGGTCTCGAGGGGTTCAATCGCGCGAGCCCGGTGACGGGGCCAACCTATGTCGACGCCACGGTGGCTGGCCGCCGGCTGCGCCGCGGCGCGCGGCTGTGGTCGGTGGCGACCTCGACCTTCAAGGCCGAGACCTACCGCTTTTTGCGCCAGGAAAGACCCACATCGGAGGACATCACGGCCGGGGCCGCGTTCCCGGCGGGAACGGTGCATCTGCCGACATGGGCCGACGGCGAATGGCTCAAGCAGCTGACCGCCGAGCAGCTCGTCACCGTGAAGGGCAAGCGCGGCTTCTCGAAGCTCGAATGGCAGAAGCTGCGCGAGCGCAACGAGGCGCTGGACTGCCGCGTCTATGCGCGGGCGGCCGCCTGGATTGCCGGCGCGGATCGCTGGTCGGAGGCCCGCTGGCAGGATCTGGAGCGGTCGCTGGCCGTGGAACCGGATGGATCGGAGGACACGCCAGCCGTCACACCCCCGCGCCCATCAGCGCGGCGGCGGACGATGCGGTCGAATTACATGGGGTGATCAATGCCGACAATCTCAGACTTCCGCGCACGCCGCGACGCGCTTTCGGCGCACCCGCTGGCGGCGTCAGGCGCCATCCCATCGGCGCAGGAGCCAGTACCACTGCCCCGGATTTTCGAGAACGCGGGCGGACAGGCTGTCATTGATGGCTTTTGTCATCGTCAGGGCGTCGGAATGGGGGATGGGCGCTTCGAACTCGACGTCGAATTCCGCGCCATCCGGCCGGCGGGTTCCGTAGGCGGGAATAAGGGGGAGGTCGTACTTGAGCGCCAGGGCCGCGGGCGCCGTCGATGTCAGTGCCGGAAGGCCAAGAAACGGCACGCGTTCGCCTTCGGCAATTTTTTCGTCGAGCATGATGGCCAGAAATCCGCCCCGGCGCAGATGGCGCACCAGTTCCATCGTGCCGGAGCGTCCAGTCGCGATGACGGGCCGACCGCTTTCTTCGATACCGGCCAGGAACCCGCGCTGGTAAAAGCGGTTCTTCTGCTTGCGATAGACCGCGCCGGTCTCCATCCCGCGCGCTTTCAGAACGGCGCGCACCGCGTCCCACTGGCCGAAATGGCCGGACACGATGATCGCGCCCTTTCCCACAGCGCGCGCCTCTTCCAACGCGGCCAGTCCGGGGCCGGACACATGAAAGCGGTCCGGTCTCGACTGGAACTCCGCGCTGCGGAGGATCTCGAACAGGGTACGCCCCATGTTGCGGCCCATTTCGCGCCGAAGGGCGGCGCGCTGCCCACGCGGCATGTCGGGAAAGACCCGAAGCACTTCGCGGTCGAAGCGCCAGCGCGCGGGTGGAAACCAGCGCATCGCAAGACCGACCATGCCCCCGAAAAGCCGTGCGCGATGATCGAGGCTGCGCAGGCGCGTGGCAGACAGCGCGGACCACAGGGGGATGTATTGGGCGCGATGCCATAGCGAGGCGAAGAAGTTGGATACCATGCATGCAATATGTGTGCATTTCGAAGCCGGACCAACCGCCAATCGCCGAGCGGCCCCGACAATTTCCTGATCGCGTGGAGGCGCAAACATGCCCACATCCGCAGACCTCCGCGCTCGCCGCGACGCGCTCTCGGCACAGCGCGCTTCTGGCGTGGCCCGCGTCAGCTATGACGGCAAGACCGTGGACTATCGCAGCGTGGCCGAGATCGACCGGGCGATCGAGGCGCTGGACCGCGAGATTGCGGCCCTCGAGGGACGGCGCATCGTGCGCCAATTGCGCGTGACGACGGCGAAGGGGCTGTGATCCATGGGGCTGTTCGACAGGTTTCGCCGTCCCGCGCGGGGTGGCCCGGCTGACGCACGCGCGCGCCTCGAAGGCGCGATGTCCAAACGCCGGCTGCGGGGCTGGAACCCGCCGCTGGAGAACATCAACACGCTGGTCGCGTCGGGCGGTCCCAAGCTGCTGGCCCGCGCGCGGGAACTGGTCGTCACGAACGGCTACGCGGCCAATGCCTGCGAGGCTTTCGCGGCGAATGTGGTAGGCGACGGGATCAAGCCCTCGTCGCTGATCGAGGATGGTGACCTGCGGGATCAGGTGCAGCGTCTCTGGCTGGCCTGGACCGATGAGGCCGATGCGGGCGGGCTGACGGACTTCTACGGTTTGCAGGCCATGGTGGCGCGCGAGATGTTCGTGGCGGGCGAGTGTTTCGTGCGGATGCGCCCGCGCCGGGCCGAGGACGGGCTGCTGGTGCCGATGCAGATGCAGCTGCTGCAGTCCGAAATGCTGCCCTTCGAGAAGACCGGCACGGCCGCAAACGGCAACCGCATCCGCTGCGGGATCGAGTTCGACCTGATCGGACGGCGCGTCGCCTATCATTTCCGCCGCACCCATCCGGGCGACAGCACGGATCAGCGGGTGGCGGTGCCGGAGACGGTGCGCGTGCCGGCCGAGGACGTGCTCCACATCTACCGCCCGCTCGATGCCGGCCAGATCCGCGGGCTGCCGCATGTGGCCCCCGCCATGGTGCGGCTGTTCCTGCTGGATCAGTATGACGACGCCGAACTCGACCGCAAGAAGACCGCGGCGATGTTCGCGGGCTTCATCACCAAGACCGCGCCGGAAGACCCGATGATGGGCGAGGACGAGGCCGATCTGGATGGTGCCGCCATCGCCAGCCTCGAGCCTGGCACGATGCAGGTGCTGCTGCCCGGCGAGGATGTGAAGTTCTCGAGCCCCGCCGATGTTGGCGGCGGTTACGAGGCGTTCCAGTACCGCACGCTTCTCGCGGTCTCGGCCTCGCTGGGGCTGCCGTATCATCTGGTCACCGGCGATGTCCGCCAGGCCAACTATTCCAGCTTGCGCGCGGAACTGGTCGAGTTCCGCCGTCGGGTGCAGCAACTGCAGCACGGCGTGATCGCGCATCAGCTCTGCCGTCCCGTATGGCGACGCTGGCTGGAGACCGCGCAGCTGGCCGGTCGTCTGGATCTTCCGGATCCGGCGGCCGCGCGCATGGTGCAGTGGATCCCGCCCCGCTGGGACTGGGTCGACCCCCTCAAGGACATCCAGGCGCAGGTGCTGGCCATGGAGGCCGGCATCACCTCGCGGCGCAAGGTGGTCGAGGCCACCGGCTACGACGTCGAGGAAGTCGACCGCGAGAACGCGGTGGACACGGCGCGCGCCGAGGGGCTCGGCCTGCGCTACCGCACCAGCCCGGGTGAGACGCAGGGCGCCCGCGCGACGCCGGCCACGCGGCCCGACCCGGGCGACGGGGCGGGTGGCAACAATGGCGAGGACGCGGCCGCGGCCGACCGCGCCACCAATCAGGAGTGACATCATGAACAGCTGGTACACGATCCGCGCCCGGGACAGCGGCGCGGAGGTGCTGATCTATGACGAGATCGGCGCCTATGGCGTCAGCGCCAAGGGGTTTCTGGCCGAACTGGGCGCGCTGCCGGATGACGCCCCCATCGATCTGCGGCTCAACAGCCCCGGCGGCTCGGTCTTCGATGCCGTCGCCATCCATAACGCGCTGAGCCGTCACGCCGGCGCGGTCACCGTCTGGATCGACGGGATCGCGGCCTCGGCCGCCTCCTACATTGCCATGGCCGGCGACGAGATCGTCATGCCGGAAAATGCCTTCCTGATGATCCATGACCCAAGCGGGCTTGTCATGGGCACGGCGACGGACATGCGCGACATGGCCGGGACGCTGGACAAGATCGGGGCCAGCATGCTGCGCGGCTACGCGGCCAGATCCGGCAAGCCCGAGGCGGAAATCGCCGCGTTCCTCTCGGCCGAGACCTGGTTCGACGCCGCCGAGGCGCTGGACGCCGGGCTCGCCACGCGGTTGGCCGAGCCCGTGCGCATCGCCGCCGCCTTCGACATCGGCCGGTTCCGCAACGCGCCGCCCGAACTGGTGGAAGCGGTCGAGACCGTCGTCCCGGACGAAGGCGCCGCGGCAGGGCCCGACATCGTTGGAGGCGACAACGATGTTGCGCCGCCGACCGATCCTGCACCGCAGCCCGGAAGCGAGGGGGCTGATGTTGCAGGTGATAACACCCCCTCGGCAGATGACCTCGCCAGCATTGTTGCAGACGCCAACAATGCTCCGGATGCCACTGCGATCCGCGCCGAGGCCATCGCGCATGCCCGCGCGGTGATCGATCTCTGCCGCCTTGCCGGCCAGCCGCAGATGGCCGGGCGGTTCCTCGAGGAGGACGCCAGCCTCGAGGCCGTGCGAGCGAAGCTTCTGGACGCGCGCGCCGAGGCCGCACCGCAGATCACCTCGCATCACCCGCAACCCGGGCGCAGCGAGACCACGCGCCCCTGGGGCGATGTCATCGCCCGGGCCTTTAAGATGAAAGGATAATCCCCCATGACCACGCTCACCGAAGGCCAACACGCCGGCGGCTTTCTCACCTGGGAAGTGCTGCGCGACTATACCCGCGATACGGTCACCGTCGTGTCGGGCGCAGGCAAGCTCGCGCCCGGCACCGTGCTCGGCAAGATCACGACGGGCGGCAAATACACGGGCCTTGCGCCCGCGGCCACCAACGGCAGCCAGAACGCCGCCGGGATCCTCTGGGGTGCGGTCGACGCCACCGACAGCGATGCCCATGCCGTGGTGCTGGTGCGCGGCCCCGCCATCGTCAATCGCCACGAGGTCAGCTGGCCCGAGGGCGCCACAGAGGCGCAGATCACCACCGCCACGACGGCGCTGGCCGGGCTCGGCATCCTGCTGCGCTGATCCGAGCGCAGGTTCCCCATCATATCCAGACCAGAAGGAGGCACGCTGTGGCCACCATGGACATCTTTGAAGGCGATGCCTTCTCCATCATCGAGCTCACGCGCGCGCTCGAAAACATCCCCTTCAAGCCCGCGATCCTGTCGGGCGCGGGTCTCTTCGGCAGCCGCGGCGTGCGCACGCGCACCGTGATGATCGAGAGCCGCGACGGCACGCTGTCGCTGATCCCGTTCTCGGAGCGGGGCTCGGCTTACGAGAGCCAGATCCCTGAGCGCCGCGACATGCGTGCCTTCGTCTGCCGCCAGTTCAAGAAGCAGGACGTGCTCTGGGCCTCGGAAATCCAGGCGATCCGCGACTTCGGTTCGGAAACGGCGGTCCAGCAGGTGCAGACAGAAGTGGCGCGCAAACTGGGCCGGCTGCGCAACGATGCCGAAGCCACCTTCGAGTTCCACCTCTTCAACGGCATTCAGGGCGTGGTGAAGGATCCGAAGGACGGTGCCACGGTCATCGACTACCACGCCGAGTTCGGCATCACCCCGGCCGCCGAGATCGACTTCGATCTGGACAATGCCACCCCGGGCTCGGGCGCGCTGCGCAAGCGTTGCCAGGCTATGATCGAAAGCGTCGAGGACACGCTGGGCGGGCTGGCTGCCGGTCAGGTGCAGCTACGCGCCGAATGCGGCTCGGCCTTCTTCGCCGATCTGGTCGCGCACAAGGAGGTGCGCGAGACGTACCTGAACACCGCAGCGGCGGCCGATCTGCGGGGCCGCGTGGGCGAGGAGGTCAGCTTCGGCGGCATCACCTTCCGCCGCTACCGCGGGGGCCTCGGCTTCGGCGTGCCCACGGACAAGGCGTATTTCTACCCCGAGGGCGTCGAGGGGCTGTTCGAGATCTACTATGCCCCCGCCGACACGTTCGAGACGGTCAATACCGTCGGCCTGCCGCTCTATGCGCGGATGATCCCCGACCGGGACCGAGACGAATGGGTGCGGCTCGAGATCGAGAGCAACCCGCTGCCGATCTGCACCCGCCCGCAGGTGCTGCGCAGCGCACGGCGGACATGATGAGCGCCGTCGCCATGGCGCTCGACGCGCTCTTCACGGATGGCAATATCGGGCGCGACGCCGTCTACACGGCCGAGGGTGGCGCGCCCGTTCTTGTCCGCGTGGTCACCCGCCGCGCGGACGACGTCACCGGCTTCGGCGACGCCCGCCTCTGGTCGGAAACGACGCGTGTCGATCTGCGGGTGGCCGAGGTAGCCAATCCGCGCCCCGGTGATCGCCTCGAGATCGACGGCGAGGCTTTCCTCATTCAGGGCGAGCCGGTGCGTGATCGTGAGCGGCTGGTCTGGACCGTCGATCTGAGGCCGGCGTGAATCAATGAAACTGAAACTCGACGTCACCCCGGATCTTGCCGCCATGATGGCCGCCGAGATCACCGCGGGCGAAAGGGCCGTGTCCGCCGCCACGCGCGAGGCCGGAACCAGTCTCAAGACCGCCTGGCGGACGCAGATCACCGGCGCGGGTCTCGGCCAGCGCCTGTCCCGCACCATCCGGTCGGCGCAATACCCAAAGGGCCAGCCCAGCCTGAACGCCGCCGCGCTGGTCTGGTCCAACGCACCGGACATCGTCAGCGCGCACGATACCGGGCCGCTGATCCGCTCGAAGGCCGGGTTCTGGCTGACGATCCCGCTGCCGGCTGCCGGGCGTGGCCGGCGCGGCGGCAAGATCACCCCTGGTGAATGGGAACGCCGCCGCGGGCTGCGCCTGCGCTTCGTCTACCGCCGGTCCGGGCCGAGCCTGCTTGTCGCCGACGGGCGTCTGAACAACCGGGGTCTCGGTGTGGCCTCGCGCTCGAAGACCGGACGCGGCCGCGCCACAGTGCCGATCTTCCTGCTGGTCCCGCAGGTGAAGCTGCCGAAACGGCTCGATCTGAATCGTGACGCCGAGCGCGCACATGACAGCGTGCCGGGGCTGATCGTGGCAAATTGGGTGGAGGGGCGATTGGGCTGAGGGAAAAGGGACGACCCATAGGATGGGTGGGACTACAGAAACGCTTTTGGCCTGAATGGCCCAATGGCCGACCGTCAAGGACATAAGACAGCTTGTCTGCTATTTCCTGGTCAAAGCGTCTTGAGAGCTTGGTGTATGAATGCGGGTACGAAGCGCAACGGGTAGCGGATCATGAGACCCAGGTTCGGATACCGCCTGGCTGGTGTCTCTTGGGCGCTGCTTCTTGCGCCGGTCACGACATACAGCGTTCTCGGCGTCGTACTCGGCATGTTGTGGGTCTACGTCTACGGAGATGATCCATGGCCCACAGCGCTTGACTGGTTGATCCCGGCCATCGGCGTGGCGGTTTTTCTGGCTACGGCCGTCGGCTGTATCTTCCTCGCCGATCGATATGGCCGCCAGCGAGAAATCGAGGCTGCGGTCGCGGCCCCCCGAGAGACAAGGCGGATTCTATTCTGGAACGTGGTGCCGTTGGTGTTGATCGCCATTTTGGCAATCGTTTTCTGGCAGCGCTCGCTGCATCAGTCTAAGGCAAATTCAGCGGCGGAAGGTCGGGAAGCTGCGTTCACAGAGCTATTGAATGCGCGTCACACGATTGCCGCCCTTGTCGTAAATCAAACTGAAGGTCCTCGCTTCAGTGCATCGGTCACCACCTCCGGTGGAACCGCTGGAGCTTATGGTCTGTTCTGGCAAGTCAATGGCATGACCTACGGTGAAATTCTTTCCCAAGCGGAAAGGCCGGTCGAGCTAGGCAACGTGGCAGGCGTACTGAGCTTCGAGATTTCCATCGATGAACTTGCCGAGCGCTATCGGGACATGTTTCTCAATGGTGGCGGTGTCGTTGTCGATGAAGCATTCGAACTGATCGTCACGGTCGAACCAATCATCGATGAAGAAGCCGTCGATGCGTGGCCCGTATTCGAGCGCCATCGATGGGAACAAGGAGACAAACCGCTCGGCAGCAGCATGACCGCCGATCTTCCGGTGTCTTTCCGTGTCCGAGCGGACGGGACAATCGATCATTCGGCTCCGTGAGCCGCGCGGCCATTGTCGCACTGGACGGGTCTCGAAGCTGACACGGCACAATTTATGTCAGACAGACGAGAAGACACTTCTTGCATGAATGATACTTCCATCAAACTGCTCGGGACACGCGGCCCGCTCGGTTTCGGGGGTATTCTCGGTCACGTCTTTGGGGATTGAAGAGAGGCGAGCGCAATGGAGTTTGGATCTACATCCGGGCGAGGGTTCGAGAGCGCGTTTTCCCTGTATGCTTGAGGCGCTGTCATCGTCATCGCGGCTCTGCTTTGGGTCTGGTTTGACTATAACATCCGCAAGCGTAAGCGAGAAGAAGAAGCCGAAAAAGAGTAGGACGACTAGCCTCCTGCCGTATTGCCACGGAGATTGAAGTCGTCGTCGGCGCAATCCTATCATAGTGGATCAACATGCTGTCTTCTCGCGAAACCACCCTCACCGCGCTGCAAGCCCTGTTGCAGACGCTGCCCGCCACCGCGCTGCGCGGCGAGGTGCTGCCCGAGCGCGTGCCGGCCGAGGGCCTGCTGATCCTGCGCGACGGCGAGCCGGGTGAGCCCGAGGTGACGCTGTCGCCGCTCGCCTACCACTACCAGCATCGCGCCGAGATCGAGGCGGTCGTGCAGGGTACCGACCGTGACGTCGCATTCGACACGCTGACCGCCAGCATCGGCGCAGCAGTCGCCGCTGACCGGACGCTGGGCGGGCTTTGCGACTGGGTCGAGGCGGAAGCGCCGCAGCCGGTCGATCTGCCGGTGGAGGGCGCGGCGAGCCTGAAGGCCGCCGTGATCCCGGTGGTGCTGCACTATTCCACGGCCGATCCGCTGGCCTGACCCCGACAACCCGAGGAGAGAAAAATGGCACGAGCCCAGGGGGCGCGGGCGCTGATGGCGCTTGCGTTCGAGACGACCTATGGAACGCCGCCTGCGAGCGGCTTCACCCGGATGCCCTTCGCCAGCACCTCGCTCGGCGCGGAACAGCCGCTGCTGAACTCGGAGCTTCTCGGCTACGGCCGCGATCCGCTGGCGCCGATCAAGGACGCGGTGACCTCGGATGGCGACGTTGTCATTCCCATCGACGCGAGCGCGTTCGGTTTCTGGCTGAAGGCGGCGTTTGGCGATCCTGCGACCACCGGGACAGCGCCAGGGCCGTTCACGCATGAGTTCCGGTCGGGGTCCTGGACGCTGCCCAGCATGTCGATCGAGACCGGCATGCCGGAGGTGCCGCGCTATGCCATGTATTCCGGCTGCGTGCTGGACACGCTCAGCTGGCAGATGCAGCGCTCGGGACTGCTGACCGCGACCGCGAGCCTTGTGGCACAGGGCGAAAGCACCGCCACGGCGTCTGCCGCCGGCACGCTTGCGGAGCTCGACCTGCAGCGTTTCGGTCATTTCAACGGCGCGATCACGCGGAACGGATCGTCCCTCGGCAACATCGTCTCGGCCGAGATCACCTATGCCAACAATCTCGACCGGGTAGAAACTATCCGGCCGGATGGCCGCATTGACGGCGCGGACCCGTCCATCGCGGCGCTGACGGGGCGGGTCGAGGTGCGCTTCGCCGATCAGGTGCTGGTGGACCAGGCGATCAATGGCGATCCCTGCGAGCTTGAGTTCGGCTATACGTTGCCCTCTGGAGAAAGCCTTTCTCTGATCGCGCATGCCGTCTACCTGCCGCGCCCGCGGATCGAGATCTCCGGGCCGCAGGGCGTCCAGGCGACCTTCGACTGGCAGGCTGCACGGGATGCCACGGAGGGCCTGATGTGTACCGCCACCCTGATCAACGACATTGAGGAATACTAATGCTGACGCTCGACCTGACGAACGCGCCACGATGGCATGACCTTGCCCCCGGAGTCCGGGTGCAACTCCGCCCGCTGACCACCGCGCTGATGGTGGCGACACGCAGCGACCCGGCCGTCGAGGCTCTGCCCGAGGACGCCACCGACGAGGAACGCGCGGTGGCTTTCGGAAAGGCGCTGGTGCGCCGCGCAGTGCTGGCGTGGGAGGGTGTGGGAGATGCCGAGGGCAAACCCATCACACCCAGCCCCGAGGCGATCGACGCTTTGCTCGATATCTGGCCGATCTTCGAGGCTTTCCAGCTGAACTATGTCTCCAAAGGCCTGCTGCTGGAACAAGAAAAAAACGCCTCCGCGCTCTCGCCGAGTGGTCCTTCGGCGGGGGCGAGCGATACTGCCAAGCCTGCCCGCAAGCGTGCCAGGACTGCCCCGCGGTCCAAAACCAGCCGCTGACGTTCGAGGGCACACAGGTCTGGGACATTGTCGGGCGTCTGGGTGGTCAGCTGCGCGTGCTGCCCGGTGCGGTGATCGGCTGGGACATGACCGCCGCGCTGTCTCTCGGGACAGCCCTCGGTGTCCCACCGCTGGCCGCGGCCGAACTGCTGCCCGTCATCGAAACGGTGATGGTCGCCAAACTCAACCAACAGATGCATCACTCCCATGGCCGAGAAACGGGTTAGCGTCCGCCTCGCGGCGACAGGCGGGCGACAGGTGCGCGCCGAACTGGAGGGCGTGGGCGAGGCTGGCAAGCGCGGCTTCGGGCGGCTCAGCGAGGAGATGGAGGCGGCGAACCGGCGACTGGCCGGCTTTGCGCGCCGGGTACGTGTCGCGTCAGCCGCTGCCGTTGCGGCCGCCACCGCTGCTGGCGTGGCCATGGTGCGCTCCGGTCTGCAGACGGTGGATGCGCAGGCCAAGCTGGCGCAATCGCTGGGGACCACTGTCGCCTCGATCCAGACGCTGGAGCGCGCGGGCGAACTGGCCGGCGTGGCGATGTCCGGTATCGAGCAGGCGACGAAGGATCTGACGCGTCGTCTCAGCCAGGCGGCGGCCGGGACAGGTCCTGCGGCCGACGCGCTGGACCGGCTCGGGCTCTCGGCCACCGATCTGATCGCCCTGCCGCTGGACCAGCGCGTGGGTGCGATCAACGCCGCCATCGAGGACTTCGTGCCGTCCGCCGAGCGCGCGGCTGTCGCGGGCCAGCTGTTTGGCGAGGAGGGCTCTATCGCCATGAGCCGCATCGATACCGCGACGCTGCGGCAGGCGACGCAGGATGTGCGGGATTTCGGCGTCGTGGTCTCCGAGCAGGACGCCGCCCGGATCGAACGGACCAATGACGCCATCTCGCGCCTCGGCCTGGTCTGGCGTGGGCTCTCGAACCAGCTTGCCGTCGCGGCCGCCCCCGCGCTGGAAGCGGTCGCCGAGGCCATGGCCGCCGTGGCGCGCACCACCGGCCCGCTGGGCCAGGCCATCCAGGGGCTCTTCGCCAACCTCGGACGGCTGGCCAGTATCGCAGGGAGTTTTGCCGCCTTCCTCGCCGGGCGCTGGGTGGCGGGCATGGCCGCGGCGGCGCTCTCCGTGCGCGGGCTTGCCACGGCGCTGGTCGTCCTGCGCGGGGCGCTGATCCGCACCGGCATCGGCGCGGCTATAGTAGGCGCAGGGGAGCTGATCTACCAGTTCACCCGCCTGGTAGCGGCGACGGGCAGCATCGGCGCGGCGCTCGGTCTGCTGAAGGACGTGGCCGCGGAGGCCTGGGACCGGATCGCGCTGCGCGCCGGCGCCGCGTGGGCGCGCGTGGAGGCCGGCTGGGCCGCGGCGCAAGCCAGCATTTATGACGGTCTGCAAGGTGCCACCGGTGCTGTCACAAGCTGGGCCAATACAACAGTCGGCGCCTTCAAGGGCGCGTTCGACGCGGTCACCAGCACCTGGGGCGCACTGCCTGGGACCATCGGCGATTTCGCCTTCGGCGCCGCGAACGGGCTCATCGCCGGTGTGGAGGCCATGCTCAACGGCGTCGTCCGCCGTATCAACGCCTTCATTGGCGGGCTCAATGCGGCACTGAACCTGCTGCCCGACTGGGCCGTGGGAGAGGGCGGTGTGCAGATCGGCACGCTCGATCCGGTCGATCTTGGCAGCCTGGACAATCCCTTTGCGGGGGCTGCAAACCGCATGGCGGGCGACATGGCGCAGGCTTTCGAGGCGGCCATGTCGCGGACCTGGCTCGAGACGCCAGACCTCTTTGGGGATGCGGCGGAGGCCGCCCGAGGCCGCGCCGATGGCTACAGGGAGGCGGCCGGGATGCTGTCTGGTGCTGCCAGCCGTCCCATGACCGCCTGGCAGGCGCTGCGGGATATGGTCAGAGGTGTGGGCCGGGACAGCGCGGCGGCACTGGAGGAGACGGCCGTCGCCGCCGACGGCGTCACCACGGCGCTGGACGAGAGCGCCGGGGCCGCCCGCACCGCCGGGTCCGCCACCCAGACCGCCGCCCGACAAGCGAGTTCGGGCTGGCAGGCGGCGTCCGACGTGCTGGCGCGTTACGCGCAATCGGCCATGACCACCGGCCAGCAGATCGGCGCGGCGCTCGGGCGGGCCTTCAAGGGCGCCGAAGACGCGCTGGTGGCGTTTGTCACGAAGGGCCGGATGGATTTTCGGGCGCTGGCCGACAGCATCATGGCGGACATCACCCGCATCGCCGTGCGCTCGGCCATCACCGGCCCCCTGGCCAACTGGGTCTCCGGGCTGGGCGGGGGTGGCAGCCTGCTGGCGGGCATCTTCCACAGCGGTGGGCTGGTTGGTGCGCCCGCCCTCACGCGGCCCGTGCCGGCGCTGGCCTTTGCCGGCGCCCCCCGGATGCACGACGGTGGTCTTGCCGGGCTGCGCCATGACGAGGTGCCGGCCATCCTGCAGCGCGGCGAGATGGTGCTGTCGCGGCGCCAGCTGGCCGCGGCGTCACGCAGCCGGGACAGCGAGCAGCAGCGCCCCGTCCAGGTGGTGATGAATGTCACGACGCCGGACGCCAGTTCCTTCCGCCGCTCGCAGGGGCAGATCTCGGCGGACCTGTCCCGCGCGCTGCAGCGCGCACAACGCAACATGTGAGGATGCATGACGGGATTTCACGAGGTGCGGTTTCCGGAGGCGATCGCGCGGGGCGCGTCGGGCGGTCCGGGCTACAGCACCACGGTGATCACCACGAGCGCGGGTCTGGAGCGGCGCAATATCAACTGGGCTGCCGCCCGCGGCCGCTGGGATGTGGGCAGCGGGCTCAAACGCCGGTCCGATGTTGCCGAGCTCATCGCGTTCTTCCGCGCCCGGCGCGGCCGCGCCTACGGGTTCCGGTTCAAGGACTGGACCGATTACCAGGCGCTGGCCCAGCCGATCGCGCAGGGCGACGGCACGACCGGAACGGTCCAGCTGGTGAAGAGCTACGCGAGCGGCGGCGCGGTCGAGACCCGCCTCATCACCAAACCCGTTTCCGGCACGGTGAAGATCAGCCTCGACGGCGTCGAGGCGGTCTCTGGCTGGAGCGTCGACACGGCCACCGGGCTTGTGACCTTCACCGCAGCCCCCGCATCCGGGGTGCAGGTGACGGCGGACTTCGCGTTCGACGTGCCGGTGCGCTTTGACACCGACCACATGGACCTGTCGCTCGAGACCTATGACCGCGGTGTCTGGCCGCAAATCCCCATCGTGGAGATCCGCCCATGAAGTCGACCTCGACAGCCCTCGCGGCGCACCTCGCCGGGCCGGTAACGACGCTCGCCACCTGCTGGCGCATCTCGCGCATCGATGGCAGGGAGTTCTTCTTCACCGACCACGACCGCGATCTGGCGTTCGAGGGCAATCTCTACAAGGCGAGTTCGGGCTATTCGCGCACGGCCATCGCAAATGACGCGAGCCTCAGCGTCGACAATCTCGACGTCGAGGGGGTCTTCGACAGCGCGGCGATCACCGAGGAAGATCTGCGCGCGGGTCTCTTCGATCAGGCGGAGGTGCGGATCTTTATCGTCAACTGGGCGGACCCCGCCATGGGCGCTCTGCGCATGCGCCGCGGCTGGTTCGGCGAGGTCGTGCTGAGCGAGCAGGACATATTCCGGACCGAGCTGCGCGGCATGACGCAAGCGCTGCAGCAACGCATCGGCGAGCTTTACAGCCCCGAATGTCGCGCCGATCTCGGGGATCATCGCTGCCGGGTGCCGGTCGATCCGTCCGAGATCGCCCGGTCGACGGCGTACCTCGTCGGTGACATCGTGCGGGTGCGCACGACCGGCACGCCGGTCAGCTTCGCGCTGCCGATCCTCAACTCCAGCTTCGAGGCGGATGGCGCCGGCGACGGGTCCGGCTTCGCCCCCACCGGCTGGACGAAGGTGTTCGGCGACTGGGACGTGCATGACGCGGGCAATGGCGGCCTCGCGCCGGCGCTTGGCAGCTTCTATCTCGAGGGCGGCAGCTCGGCCGCGGGAGAACTGACCCAGTCCATCGATCTCGTCGCGACCGGTCTGGACGCCGGGCAGATCGATGGCGATGCCTACCGGCTGGATGCCTCGGTGCAGCGGGCAAACTCGTTCCCGGATGATCTGGGCCGGGTTGTCCTCGAGGCGCTCGACGGCGCCGGAACCCTGCATGCCACACTGCTTGATACCGGGTTCGAGGCCATCCTGCCGGAGGACAGCTGGGCGCAGCGGGGTGTCGATCAGGCGCCGCTGCCGGCGGGCACGCGCGTCCTGCGGATCCGGCTGCTGCACCAGCTTGTAACCGGCAGCCAGGCCAACGCCGCCTTCGACGCCGTTACGGCGGTGATCACCGACACCACGGCCGCGATTCCGACCTCGGCCGATTTCGAAAACCGGATCTATCGCTGCGTGACCGCCGGCACGACCGCAATTCAGCAGCCGGGTTTCGACACCAGTGCCGGTGCGCAAACCCTCGATGGCGACGCCGTGTTCGAGGCCGAGGAGGCCTGGACCCGGTCAGGCATCGTGACGGCGGTCACCGACCGGGCCGTCTTCACCGCCACGCTCGACGAGTCGCGCGCCACCGACGACTGGTTCGCGGGCGGTGTGCTGACCTGGGAGACCGGGGCCAATGCCGGCCGCGCCATCGAGGTCAAGGGCTGGACCCGGAGCAATGGGCGGATCGAGCTGTTCCTGCCGACGGGTTACGCGATTACCGCGGGCGACATGTTCCGTATCCATCCCGGCTGCGACAAGCGGCTCGACACCTGCATCGACCGCTTCGCGAATGTCCTCAACTTCCGCGGGGAGCCCTACGTGCCCGGCCAGGACGCCATGATGCGTTATCCCGATGCCCGCTGAGATCCGCCCGCCCCGGAGCGTGACCCCAGTGGCCGTTACCCCTGCGACCACCCCTCCGGGGACCGTCACCCCCAAAGCGATCGTCGCCGAGGCGCGAACATGGCTGGGCACCCCGTGGCGACACCAGGGGCGCGCCCGTTCGGGCCTCGATTGCGTCGGGTTGGTGGTCGTGGTCGCCCGGGCGTTGCGGCTCTCCGACTATGATCACACCGCCTACGGCCGCCGTGCGCAGGGACAGAACTTTGTCGACCACTTTCGCGCGCACATGGACGGCGTCGCCATCACGGACTCTCGGCCCGGCGATGTGCTCGTCTTCGCCGATCAGGCCTACCCCTGCCATTGCGGCTTTCTGACCGAACGGCTCGGGCGGCCGCATCTGCTGCATGCGCACGCCACGCGCCGGCAGGTGATCGAGGAACCCTATGCCGGCGAGTGGCCCCGCAAGGTCAAGTTCGCCTTTCGCTTTCGCCACCCCGGAGCCTGATCTCGCATGGCCATTCTCGTTGCAGCAGGCGGCGCCGCACTCGGCTCCGCGGTCGGCCTCGGCTGGCAGGCCGGCTGGCTCGTCGGCTCGGTGGCTGGCAACCTCCTGTTTCCCGGCAAGGGCCAAAACGTCACCACCGAGGGACCGCGCCTCGGCGACCTCACGGTGTCCTCGTCCGCCTATGGCGCATCGATCGCCCTCGGCTACGGCACCTTGCGCATGGCCGGCAACATGATCTGGACCGCCGGCATCGCCGAGCAGAAGAACGTCACCCGGACCCGCTCGGGCGGCAAGGGCGGCGGCGGCGCCACCCGGACCTCGGTCACCTATTCCTATTTCGCGTCTTTCGCGCTCGCCTTCGGCGAAGGGCCGGCCGGGGACGTGCTTCGGATCTGGGCGGACGGCAAACTCATCTACGACAAGACCGGCGCAAGCCCCGATGTCGCGAGGCCGGATCTCAGGTTCCGTTTCCATTCCGGCGCGGAGGATCAGCTGGCCGACCCGCTCATCGAGACGCATGTCGGCGCGGGCCGCGCGCCCGCCCATCGGGGTCTTGCCACCATCGTCTTCGAGGACCTGGCGCTCGCGGACTTCGGCAACCGCATCCCCAATATCACGGCCGAGATCACCTACCAGCGGGCGGCGCAGCAGCCCTGGCAGAGCATCGATTTCATCACGACCGGCGACGGCGGATATTTCGGGAGCTACCAGATCGACGAGCTGGCCGTGGATTGGCGGCGCGGATACGGCTACTTTCTCGACAGCGACGCGGATGCCGCCGAGGCCGGGATCCGCCGCTTCAGCCTGCGGACCATGAAAGAAGACCGCCAGGCGCGGATGACGGATATCACGGCCGTCGCGCCAAACAACTTCCCGAGCACGCTCTTCTGCGGCGAAGACGGCCATATCTACCTCACCGCGGGGACGGGCAACTCGCGGCCCATAGTGAGGGTCGAGCCGAATGCGCTCAAGGAGGTGGCCCGGTTCGGGAGCCGGAGCAACGGGCTGACCAATGCCGCGACGCGCTTTGTCGCCACGACCTGGATGGGGATGGTGTCGGCCTATGGCCCCGCGGGGCGGGTCGATTTCCTGCTGACCGGCTCGCTTTTCGATGATGTCGGGCTGCTGCGTGCCGACACCATGAGGTATGTCTGGGGCGCGGGCCAGCGCGTGGCGGAGTCGCGCGTGCGCGGCGTCATCGCCGGCGCTGTGGGCGAAGGGTTCGGCGATGGCTGGGTGCTGGCCAGCGGCCGGGGAATCAACCACACGAGCCTCGGGCTCTACCGCCTCCGCGTCGCGGCCACCGCGCGCTACGACAGCGTCTCCGGGCAAAGCCTCGGCGTCACCTTCGAGAAGATGGCCAGTTTTGCCCCGGGGGATCTCGAGCCCGGCGCGACAGGCTTCTGGGACACCGCCGGGGGTCTTACTTATGATGTCACCGATGACAGCGTCCTTTTCCAGGCGCGCGTGGCGAATGGCAGATCGCCGGGAACGATCTACACGCTCAAATGGCGCGCCGGGGGCGACGCTGGTAGTGGCAGTGAGGGCGGCATCGTCTGGAAGACCGCCGTCCCGCACCAGATCAATTACGAGGGGCCGTTCTTCGGGCAAAGCCGGCTGACCGGGCAGCGCTGGACGCTGATGCGCAGCACGCGGCTCATCCAGCTCGACACCGCGACCGGTGCGGTCGTGCTCGACGAGACCTGGCCCTATCCCGTCAGCGAGCGCGGCGCGCAGGTCTATGATGCCGCCTCCGACACGCATCTGGTGCGCGGCAGCGACGGCTGGGCGAAGCTCTTTCTCAATCGCGGCGGCGGTGGTGGAGAGACGCTCTCCGGCATCGTCTCCGACCTTTGCGCGCGTGCCGGCCTTGGTCCGTCCGATATCGACGTCGCCGATCTCGGGGCGATCGTGCCCGGCTACGTCATCGGCCGACAGACCACCGTGCGGGGTGCGATCGAGCCGCTGGCACAGGCGTATTTCTTCGACGCGGCCGAAAGCGACGATACCCTGCGGTTTCGGACGCGCGGACGACCGCCCGCCGCAACCATCGATGCGGATCATCTGCTGCCGCTGGATGAGCGGACCTTCGAGCGCTGGCGTGAGCGGCGCACGCAGGAGGTCGAGCTCCCCGAGCGGGTCAGCGTCGTCTACATGGACGCACAAGCCGATTACAGCCAGGGCACGCAGAGCGCAAAGCGCACCTCCCTGCCGCGGCCGACCATGCAGTCGCGCAACCAGTCCAGCATGGAGCTGGCCCTTGCGCTGGACGCGACGACGGCCAAGCAGATCGCCGCGAAGACCCTCTACAGCGCCTGGATCGAACGCAGCGCCTATGAGGCCGAACTGCCGGCCGACTGGCTGCGCCTCGATCCCACCGATGTCGCGGACGTGGTCTTTGCGACCGGATCACGCTTCCGGACCCGGATCACCCGTCTCGACGTGGGGGCGGACTTTTCCCTGGCGCTGAAGGGCGTCTCCGAGACCGCCGCCACCTATGTCTCCAGCGTGGCTGCCGATGGCGGGTCCGGCACGCCTGTGCAGATGATCGGCGCCAGCGCCGCCACCCGGCTGAT
>NZ_JBPBBB010000031.1:0-32716 GCF_050896375.1 Roseovarius tibetensis | reverse complement strand
AATGACATGGGCGGCACGCTGGTGCGCACGATCGGCATGGCGCGCGCCAAGGCGAAGATCGGGATGAAGAACATCGCCTACAACATGCGCCGCCTTGTGCAGCTCCGCCGCATCAACCCGTGCCCGGCGTGAACACCGGGCAAACCATCGCGCAGGTCAGGCCGCAAACCTGGAGAAACCGGGAATGAAAGGCACCGACCCGTGATTGCCCCGGGGCGCCATACCGCCAAACGGCTACTTCCCTCCCGCTTCACGCCAAACGCACCGTTGCCCGCCCAAGAAAATAATCAAAAATCGAGGTGCCCCTGATAGGGCTTTATTGCGGCGGCCGGTTCAAATCCTTGGGAGCTGAACCATTCCGAGGCTGGTCGTGACGCTGCGCCTGAAACCAGACCTTCATTCTGCAACGTTTGAAAGGCGGCAAAGGGCCGGGCGTTCCTTGAAAGACGACCAAAGTTTGCAATTTTGCAAGATCGGCTCCCTGCGCATTCCTGCCGCTCAGGTCGGGCCAGCTTGCACCTGCAGCGTAGGCCACGGGCGTTGGGTGGCAGGTGATCGTCATCAGTCACGAAAAATACGCCTGCGCCGGATCGAATTGGGCGAAAGGGTCGGCCTCGTCATCGGGCGCGCGGCAATTCAACTTGGACCGATCAACCGGCGTTGCGCCCAGTGCCGCCAGCGCAAGACGATACTGACCGAATAGCGCGGCGGTCGCGCCTGCCGGATCGTCAGTGATGCGACCGCGCATCAGGCACACAAGCTCGACCGCGCCTCGATCCTCATATGTCAGCCAGGGCAGTTCGTCGGCAAAGGTGGCCCATGCCGTCTTGGCGGTCTTGGGCAGATATGCAGGCGGCTTGCCAAGGGCGCGCCCGGATAGCGAAGGCTCAGACCGCGCGGCGTAGCGTTGCGGGTCTTTTCGGTCAGCCCCTGTCAGCCGGGCCTTGGCTGTCGGTGTTCTCGGTCTCGGCATGGTGGCCTCCGAAAAGTTTGAATTGCGGAAGTGCGAAGAAAGCTATGCCGCCGGTTACGGTTCGTCACCCTCTGGACTTTTGCAGCCCCCTCAGGCGCCCGGCTTGTCAGTCCGCGTCGCCGCAAAGCATGCGTTCAAGTTCTCTGGTTTCCCGCACGAGCGCGTTGATCTCGGCCCGAACCTCGGTCCATTCCCGCGACCGCATCCCGTGCTTCCAGGACGGATGCGACGGTCCCGACTTGTGACCGCCGCCTGCACCGTGAAACCGGCAAACGCGCCACCCTTTGACGGCGGGCCCCTTGCATCGCTCGCCCGTTCGCTTGGATTTTGCGGTGCATCTGGGGGCCGCGCGGGCCTTGCTCATGGGGGTCTCGTCATCCTTCATCGCTGGCCCTCCCCCCCGTGCTGTACATTGCCCACGATAGCCTGCCCGCCTTCTGACACGTCCATGCGCTGCACCACCACAGTTTGCTTGCCGCCCGTGCGATGCTTGCGCAGCGCCTCGACCTGGGCCACGAAGGTTCGGGCCAGCTTGTTGAAGCCGGTGTAGTGCGCCTGCACCTGAGGGATACTCTCCGCGTGGGCCATCCATCGGGATGACCGGATCGTCGCAACATGGGTTGCGGCCATCTGCACCGCCAGCATGCGCTCGATTGCATCGCGCGGGGCCATGTCGCGGATGATGGACAGCATGAAAATCCGCTCATCATTGCCCGGGTGGTCGTCGCTGACCTCGTTTGTTTTGAGGGCCTTTATGCAATGGCTCAGAAGGACGTCGGCTTGCATGTTGTCGGGGGTGCCGAATATCTGACGAAGCGCGCCCTCGCGGCCCAGTTCGACTTTTTGACCGGTCCGAGGCGATCCGCTCATCTTCACGCCCAGTTCGTCTTCGTCGGCTTTTTCGATTGCCGCCATGATGTTCGCCTTCATTCCCAAATGCGGGCGTACCAGATGTTTACCCGCGAACTTTTGGAGTAAACATACCATGAACACTGGGCATTGTCATGGTAGCGGTCCGGTTATCATCGTCCGTCGCGCCGCTCGCGCGCTGCCCTCAAAGCAGATGCACTGCACGTCCTAATTCGCCCCTGGCGCTGGGGACGTTTCGAGGATCGAATACTTCCACGCAACAGATGCCAATAGGGAGTCGCGCGCTCTAATGGACATAACCTGGAGGTCGCCATCCTTACTTGTATTCCCTGAAACTCTGCACGAGCTGCTCAAAGCTTGTGGGCTTGTATTTGTCGAAGCTCTCTTCATCGACATAAACGAAATCGAAGGCAATTTCGGATTTAGCGGCGTTTGTGTCTTCACACCATTGCCGCAGGCGCTCCATTTTCAATGGCACGTCCAAGTCTTCTTGGCCCTTGGTTTCGACGATGAAGACGCGGCCATCTTTCAGCTTGACGATGAAATCCGGGTAGTAGTTCGAGATACTTCCATCAGCGTTCACATAGTCAATCTTGAAGTGAACCGCGAAGTAATTCTTGGCGTAAGCTTGAACCCCGGAGCAGCCTTCAAGAAAGCTCGCGAAGCGAAGTTCAAGATGACTGTCGCCAATTACACGATTGAAAAGGCTGCGTTTCGGGACGATGTAGCCTTGCTCTTTCACGACAAAGGGTCGGGTGTTCCGAAGCTTGATGGTATCGCGGATTTCCGCGTCGCCCCGGTCCTTCACTGTCAGGGCATTGATGGCCTTTTTGAAGCTTTCCAAGATGGTCTTCGTGGCGGCCAACTCTGACAGGTTCCGCAGCGTATTGGCGCTTTCAAGATCGATGGTCGCGCCGAACAGATGGTCCTGAACAAAGGACTTTACCTTGCCGTAGAGTACGTCATAGCCGCTGACCAAGCGCAAATCGTCCATGATGGCCTTGGTGAAGTAGCCGATGACGCTGCGATAATCGGCAATCCCGGCTGTATCCAGCACAGTGGTATGCGTCACCTCTCCGGTTGTGATGTCCTTGAAGACAATCTCACGCTGCTCCTCCTCGCTGAAGCTTTGATAGATGACCTTCTGATGGCTGAGTGAAGATACATCGAGGTCGGCTAGATTCTTATATTCTCGGTAAATGCGCGGCGTAAGAACGGGGATTTCGATGTCTAGCGCGTCCAAGTCCTTGTCCGGGGTTTCCTTATCCACCTCGACGACAATCGGCGTCTTGGGTTTCGTGCCTGACCCCATCGGTTTGCGTTCAAGCTCGACGCCTTCGGCTTGGATGGACTCGACAAACTCCATAAAAGCGTCGGTGCCGACAACGCTCAAATATTCCTCGACGCCGCCGGGATACATTTTGCGCAGGCCGCGACCCAAGGTCTGCTCGGGCAGGATGTTGCTCTTTGCGCTATATGCGCGCAGCCCGACAATCGTTGTCACATTGCGCACGTCCCAGCCCTCTTTCAGCATCAGGACGGACACCACCGCCTTGTAGGGGCTGGTGGGGTCGTCGATATCGTTAGCTTCTTTGCGAAGCTCCTCCAACTCCTCCTTTTTCTTGCCGGTGGCCGCCTCCGAAATCTCGCCGTTCGCCTTCGTGTGAATGACCAGAACCGAGTCCTTCAAATCTGGGTAGGTGCCTTCGAGATAGGCCGCCACATCGTCACAGTTCTTGGTGTCATCGGTCATCACGAAGAGAACGGCCTTCTTGCCCATCTTCTGGTGCTCTTCGTAGGCTTGTCGCCATTCAATGACGCCCAAGTCCAGATAGTCGGCGTATTTCTCGGTGTATTTTGCGCTCTGGCGCTCGGCGAGCTTCGACCGGCTGGCCGCGTCAGGCAGGACGGGGTGTTTGACCACATTCTGGGAAATCGCCTCGACCAGCGGATAGTCGGCCACGGTCTGGACAAAGATTGCGCCGTTGTTGTGCTTCGGCGTTGCCGTCACATCGACTTGAAGCGAGAGGCCAGCCCCCTTCTGGACCAGGCGATTGTGGATGTCCTCAATCGACTTGAACCAGGCCAACCGGGCATCGTGGATATGGTGCGCCTCGTCGTTCAACACCATCAACTCATCAATGTCGCGGACAATCATTCCGAGGTCCACCTTGGAGTCGGTGGTCCCGCCTGTTGGCTTCTTGCCCAGGAAGAAATCCATCGTGTCGTCATCTTCGGGCGACGGGGGGATGTCCTCGCCCGCATAGACGCGGTGGATATTGGTCAGGAAGATGTTGCCGGTCGGCTGCGTGACATTCACCTCGTCTTGAAGATGAAGCGTCAACTGGAAGTCGTCGTGCCAGTTCCGGCCATCGAAGCCATTGTCAGGGATAATCGGGTCTTCGTAGAAAAGCCGTAGCCCCTGGAAATCCTTGTAGATGCGGTCGAGCACGATGATGTTCGGCGCGATAAGCAGGAAGTTCCGGGCCAGCTCGCTATCGGGCTCATAGAGCTTGTGGAAATAGCCCCACGCCAAGGCAAGGCTCAACACTTTAGTCTTGCCCGCGCCGGTCGCCATTTTCACGACATAGCGCCGCCAGCTCTCGTCGAACATACTGGCCGATACCGCGCCCGAGCTGTCGAAGCGCATAAGGTCGTACTTGTCCTTCGCGCCCACGACATCGTAGAGGTAGATGATGGTTTCCAGCGCCTCGCGCTGCGAGAAGAAATACTGGAACTCGGCCATGTTGCCATCGGCCTGTGGCAACAGGTGCGTGGTGTTGAACCACCAGTTTAGCAGGCTCTTGCTCGTTTCGGACGCGCCGACATAGCCGCTATCTCGAAACTCCTTCACCCTGACGCGCAATGCGGCCACCAAGGGCGGCATAAGCTTTTCCATGCCCGTTTCGCGCAATGCTTCGTCCGCAGGGAACCAGCGGATGGTCGGGTCGAGGATTTGGTGCGGGGACTCGGGGAAATCGGGGTGAAGCGCCATCAGTTCGACCCTCCGACATTCACATCCACAATCGTCATGGTGTCGTTCCCGAAGATGTCCACGACCTTGACGGCAATCTTGCGCCGCCCTGGCGCGCATTCGTGGAAGACGCTTTTCAGTTCAAGCGAGCGGTCCTTCTTGGTGCGGAAGGATTGCCATTCGTTTTCGAAGATGTAATCGCCCGTCCATTGCTCTTCCCATTCCCCGGTATCGGGGTTTTGGAGGTGGACGATTTCGCGCTTGCTTTCAAAGTCGAAGTCCACCGACCAATAGTCAATCCAGTCGGTCCATGTCTCGGTCAGTTGCTCGCGGGTCAGGATGCCATCCTTGTCCTTGCTGACCTTGATGATTTGCCCCTTCTCGACGACAATTTTGCTTGCCTTATTTTTCAGGGTCGCCTCGGCGTGGGCGATGGAATCCTGCGAGTAGAAGACCGAGAAATCAGTCAGCTCGACCGCCACGGTATTGCCCTTGAAATGCGGGCGAACCTCGATGTACGACACATCGTGGAAGACCACCTGATTGCGCTCCACGGCGCGCTTGTCGAACACTTCGCGGGGGATGTATTTCGGCGCGATGTCGATGCCCTTCTCGCGGGCTTCGTCCAGCACATTTGGGAAAAGACCCATCTCGAACTCGAAGCCAAGGATATCGACCTTGGTGACGCGCTTCTTGCGGCATTCGAGGATGATTTCCTCAACGAAAAGCCGCGACACAGGCATGTTTACGGGGCCAATCGCGACCAGTCGCCCGGCGCGCTTGCCGTGGAAGCTGGCGAAGCCATCTGTTTTCTCTGAACGGTAGGCGCTTAGGATAAGGTCAAGGAAAGCGCGTTCCCGCGCTTCGAGTTGCTGCTGTCGCTGTTCTTCGCGAAGGTCAGGGTTCACACCGACATAGTGTTGGCGTTCATACTTGCCGAGATTCAGGATTTCGAAAGCGCGATAGTCTTTGCCTGCGGCTTTAAGTTCGCGCTGAACACCAATCATTCGCTTTCGAGTAGTGTGTACTGCGAACTTTCCAAGGTCTGAAACAATCCATTTTCTTCCAAGCTTTTCTGCTGCTGCTGCGGTAGTACCTGAACCGACAAAAAAGTCGGCTACAAGGTCTCCTTCATTAGAGGAAGCCAATATCATCCTCTCAATGAGTTTTTCTGGTTTTTGGGTGGCATAACCCGTCCGCTCAGGGTCTCTCGAGCCAAGTATCTGAATATCCCATACATCCGGGCACGGTTGACCAAGTTCGTTTAAGTAAGTCCGTGCGCCACCAGACTGTTGCTTGTAGCGTCGCCCTTGTTCATCGGTTTTGTCATATTGTACGATAGATTCTTCCCGGTGGCGGACTCGAACGCTGTCTAAATTGAACAGATGTGGCGATTTCTTGCGATATAAGTAGATTGTATTGTGTTTGCGTGCATACCAATCCGAAACCATTGTACGTGTATTGAATGACCAAATAATCTCATTGAGGAAGTTCCCCGAGCCAAACAACTCATCAAGAACCTGACGAATCAGGCTGGTCACGCGCCAATCACAATGAACATAGATACTTCCGTCGTCGGCCAGTAAATCCCGCATTAGAGCGAGACGCTCGTATATCATGGCTATAAATGAGTCTGCGCCTTTGCCCCAAGTATCGCGGTAGGCTATTTCTTCGAGGATATTGGGCTTTTTGGTGAATGTATCTCCGCCCACTTCAATATCCATAGAAAAGTCAGCGCCAACGTCAAAGGGTGGGTCGATGTATATGACCTTGATACCGCCCTGGCGCTCAATCTCTTCGCGCATTGCCCCACTCTTGAGCGAGGACAGGATGAGCTTGTTGTCGCCCCAAATCAGCTTGTTGGTCCAGCCTTGAAGCTGACGGCCTCGGTTGTCCATCGCGAACAGGTCTTGCTGCGCCCCCGTATCCTCGGGCTTCTCGGCACGTGGCTCGTCCACTTGCTCAATCGTCTGGAAGGGCAGGACAACATTCGTCACCTCGTTGGTCTTGCCGTTCCAGACCAGCTCGACCTCCCGCTTGTCGTCGAACAGAAGGAAACGATACTTGTCAGGCAGGGGCTTGCCCGCCTCGATGAAGCGGATGATTTCCTGCTGTTCCTGTTCCGTCAGTCTCGCCATCGGCTGCCCTCACTTGGCCTGCCCAAGATTCGGACAGACTCTTGATTTTTCATCATTCTGCATTGCCAGGTCCATGTTGCAACCCGTGCGGGAAGAAGAAGTGTGAGCTGACCGGTCTGGGAAACCCCATGTCGGTGTTGTTAAACGCCAATGTTTGTCTCCGTTGTCGCCACCGAGAGGGTCTGAAACACTCTGGGCATGTTGTTATCGACCGGCCACCAAAAAAGTGATAGCAATTTCCTACTATTATCGTTGATGCGGGAATGAATTTGGTATGCGCCCGAGGCAGCAAGCACAGCCCAGATCGAAGGCACACGGAACCAGAACCGACTGTGCCAAGCCGCCGGCGGATGACGCCAATCCCGTTCGTAATCGGGATGGGATTCTGCCTGCGCAGCGTCGCTTCTGCCGGGAGTACGTGCTCGACTGGAACGGAACGCAGGCCGCGATCCGTGCCGGATACAGCCCCAAAACTGCTGGATCGCAGGCGCATGATCTCCTGAAGAAACCTGAGATCCGCGTCGAAATCGGGCGATTGGAACGGGAGGCCGCTGAGAAGCTGGAAATACATCACACCGACCTGCTGAAGCGCCTCTGGGACACGGCCACAGGCGATGTGAATGATCTGGTCCGCATCGAGCGCCGCGCCTGTCGCTACTGTCACGGTGTCGGGCATGAGTACCAGTGGACAACGCCCCGCGAATACCGCGATGCCGCCGATCGCTTCCTGCTCGACACGGCCAAGGGCAACGCCTCCGTGCTGGCCGAGATGACTGACCGGATCGACGCAGGGGGCCGCATCCCCGGCATGCCGCGCGACGACGGTGGCTACGGATTCATAGCCACTGCCATGCCAAGCCCCGACTGCCCCGAGTGCGCAGGCGAGGGTATTGCGACCGTACATGTCACGGATACCCGAGATGCCGTTTCTCACCCGCTCTACGAAGGTGTCAAGCAGACCAAGGACGGGATCGAGGTCAAGATTGCCGACCGCGCCAAGGCGCTGGAGCAGGTTGCGCGACATATGTCGTTCTTTAAGGACGAGGTGAAGATGAACGCCTCGCAGGAACTCCTGGAGGCGGCCCGCAAGATCAACGCTGCCTCGCCGCCCCTCGATGCGAGATACATGGCCAAGAACGCAAGCCGTCTGCTGGGCGATGAGGCGGAGAAATGACAGTGCAGGATGCCGAACATATGTGACACGGCATCTTCAGTGCAAGATTACTAGCTTTTATCGTGGCGCCCGTCGACCAGAGCCCGCCGCAATCACAACGGGTATGATGCGCTTGCCTATGTGGTCGGGATTCCGTCCTCATAAGTAAGTTTAGCCCCTCCCCCCTGCCCCCCCCGCCTCCCCAAAGGACGGGTATTGCACGTTTTCGGGGGCGTCCGCAGGCATTGGCATTGCCAACGCGAACGTCTGCATCTTCTTGCCAACGTGGTGCCTGCCGGCCAGCTTGAGCAATCCAACCTCTTCGAGCGCCCGCCGCGCGGCCAGAAACCGCGCCTTGGACAGAGATGTCAGCCCCGCCTTCTTCATGGCCTTGTGACAAAGAGGAAAGGTCTTGCCGGGGGTATGGCCGTGCTGGTCCACAAGCCGGACATAGAGCGCCAGAGCGCCCTCCTGAGCGGGTTTGCCGCGCAACAGGTCCAACGGCCGCCGGTGAAGCGAAAAAGCACTCATGCGGCCAGCATAGAGGCGATTTTCCAAACGGCATTGCCATGCCCAGCGCGCAATCTCTGCAAGTTCGCTTTCCGGCATGGTCCTTGGCGTTTCGCACCAATCGTCACGCAACTGACGCAGGTTGGCCGTCAGTTCCTCCGGGCTGGCCGCATGGGCCACCCGCTGAATGGCAAACTTGACCAGTTCAACATGTCGCGTGCCGGTTAGTATGGGCGCTGGGCGTGATACAGCTGCGACAGGCTCGCTCGACGGGATTCTAAGGGGATTCAATGCGTCAACACCCAACATCCCCCTCCCTGGCGCGTATATGCCGCCGTCCGGGCGCATGGAATGCGGGCCGGCAACATAGGCGCGGGAGCCGGTCTTGATGTCGACCGGCAATCGCTCGCCGCGCAGGTTCGGGGGGGTGCCATTGGCAAGGTAGTAGAGGTGCCGCCCGCGCGGCGTCTGGACGTGAACCGGCGACGGGCCAAAGCGGGCCTCCAGTTCGGCCACGAGGACAGGGTCATCCGTGTCGCAGTCTACCACCGCCAATCCGTCAAGCCGGATGCCATACATCGCCACGCCCGAACGATGCATCGGGCCGAAGACTTGGGCCAAGGTCAGGCTTTTGTCTGCCCATCCTCGCAAGAGCGGCTTTTTGCCATCATCGCCACCGCCAAGCGGCAGGAGAGGAAAGCCAACCCGATGCAGCCGGGCCATTTCGGCACGGAAATCGTCAGGCAGGCCGGATTTGACCAACGCGGTCATCACACTGCTCCCTTCACAATACCCGCAAGGGCGGTGTCCCAGGTCTGGGCGGGGTCTCCTACAAGCTGGTCACTAACCGCCTGGCGCAGTGTTTCCGGCTCCGGTAAAGGGCCGGGCTCGATTTCCATTTTGGCAAGGATGCGATTGGCTTCTATCGTGCAGGCGTACTCTCGGGCCGCCTCGGCAATCTCGGCGGCATCAGGCACCATCTTCTGCACTCCGTGATCGCGCAGTTTGCCTTCGATCCAGGCAATCATCTGGCGGCTGTCCATCTGATTCAGTTCGACGCGACGATCTTGCAAAAACTCGATTTCAGCTTCGGTTGCGCCGTACTTTTGCAGCGGCGGTATGATATCGCCTTTGTTCTTGACCGGTTCTGAATCCAATCCCATCGCCTCCACGTCCGCCAGACGCAGGCCGAGGTCGATGGCTCCATCACCTTTCCACTGGTGACGCCGGGTGTCTTCCCGGAGGGTGCCGGCGATGACGAAACCTGAAACGTCAAAGTCGCGGATAGCGAGGACCGGTACGTCCTGCGCGGTGAACCAGTCCACCAGTTGGCGCGCCGCGGTCACGCTCATCCCCTTCGTGCTCATGACTGCGATATCGAACCGCTCGGGCAGCTGCGCCGCTCCGAGGATGGGCTGGAAGCCTTCCTTCTCGACAAACAGTACTGCCCCGTAGCGATTGCGTGGACCACTCGTCTCGATGTCATTGATGACGAATCCGGACGGCTGTGCGGTTCGAAGCCGGTCGTCCGCGCGGGCGATGTATGTCTCGACTTGCAGTGTCCCGAGTGGCACGCGCTTCTCGGTGTGCGGCTCCACGAGGTTGCCGCGAGGATCGACGGCGATCCTCCATCCGGCAGTCCGATCAGGGTTTGCCTTGAGATAATCCCAAAGCAGGGTTTGGCAGAAATACTGGTCGTCGAGGGCCTTGCCCGTGGCGTCCATGATTGGCCCCCGCGCGGCATACATGATCTGCCGAGGTGCCGCCGGCAGGGTGCCGTCACTGGACGCCTTCAGATAGGCCCGCTCCATCTCGGTGAAAGCTGCCTCGCGGGTGGTGATACCCCGGTCCTTTTGGGTAGGCATCCTCTGCGACGCCTTGCGCCTGTCCTTCATGATATTGTCGAATTGATCCTGCCAAGGCTTCGTGACTTTGTGCAGGATATTCCGCAGGGCATCCCGTACTGGTTCGGGCAGGATCACGTTGCGCTTACCCCGGTCTGAAAAATCGATGCCGGGGCAGGCAATATGAACGATGACAGTTACGCCGCGGTCCTCTGCCTCTTTGGTCAAGAGACGGGTGGAGTCCAGAAGGTTATCAAGCCCGGCGAAATGCGTGGAGGGCGGTGCGGTGTGGTTGACCATCATTAGCGAGCCGGCCGCAACACGATCCTGAACAAGAGCCGCTTCGATCACGGCAGGCGCCAGATCGTCATCAACGCGTGCGACAGCATATTTGAGATGGTCGCCGGCACGCGCCAGGGCAGCCTCGCCCAGTGTTCCGAGCCGGCTGGCCCGGGGCGGTTTGGTGGCGTCACACAAGGCGGCATGAAGCCTTTTTTCCATCGCCGGGTCAATGGAGCCATCATCAAGCTGCAACGCCGCCAGCGGGGCGCGCGTAAGGCCCAGCATATCCGTCACCTCTTTCTGCTTCGCGCTCCCGGACAGACCGTCGAAGTCCTTGAGGAAATCACGCAGGGCGAGGCCCGGATCGGCGGCAAGACGTGCGGTCAGGAGCCGGTGGAACCGTTCGGAGGAATACCAGTGTGCCGATGCCGGTTTTGCACTCGGCCATTTCGTCGCCTTCAGTGAAACCCGGTCCAGTATCGTCTGACCGTCCAAGCTGATCGCAGCAGTCGGGTTTACCAGGGCGATGTGATTCAAGACGATGTAAATTTCTTCTCTGGGCAAATAGTCAATCCAGCGTGCTGAATGGACCGAGACGCGCGTGCCGGTTTTTACATCGGAGGGCGTGATCTCGTGCCCGACCTCGATCTTGCCGGTCAGGGGATGCGGACGCAGATCAAGGCGGTGACATCGCCCCATGCTTTCGATCATGACGTGACCGTTGCCCAGCACCCGCGGCATTGCCAGCAGCGTCATCCACGCATTGCCCTGCGCGCCGCGCGTGATGCCGACATAGGCTTCACGGCTGGAGGTGCGCGTTGAATAGTCCGCGATCCGGGTGACGATCTCGGGCGGGATACCCGGGCCCTGGTCGGTCACGGAGATCGTCCCGTTGGCGTAGTCGCGTGTTACGCCGATCACCGGGTAGGAGCCTGCGTCTTCGGCCGCGTCCAGTGCGTTATCGACCAACTCTTTGACGGCGACTTCGGCCCAGCAGTGCCGGTCATAACCGATTTGCGCGGTCAGCTCGCGCTCGGTCAGAAAGTCAAGATCGCGGCTGGTACTGAATGTTTGGCGATTTAGAATAGGCATCTCGCGTTCCTTTGTGGTTGCCCACAATGGCGCGGCGGTGTTACAGTATAACTAACATCTGCCCGATGCTGTTTTACCTGCCCCGTCCGCGCTGCCTGCGGGCGGGGTTTGTTATACGATTTCCGTCTTTTCCGATTCCCAAGCCTCGATATCCGACAGACGCCAGCGCGTGCAGCCTGGGGAAAGTTTTACGGGTTTGGGGAATGTCGGGTCGGTCTGTAGCCAACGACGCGGCGTCAGATGGTGGACATTCCAGCGCGCGCCAAGTTGGCGGTCAGTCAGGTAGGTTTCGGGCATTGAATACACTCCAATCAGTTGCGACTGGATGCAGCATGACTGAAAACCGAAGTTTTGGAACATATGCAGAACACGCAAAATGCATCATGCAGTTATGCGATTATTTTGCTGCAAATGCGTTTCCTTTTGCGGCTCAGAATTTCGCCAAACCGCGACGTAGCGTATCTATGCTAACAGTCATTTTTCCAACTTGTCCTACTGCATGAGCCGCTTGCTGCCACGTAAGACCCTTGGCGTCATGTCCATCCGGATAAAGCGAACGGTAGAGTTTCGCTGCGACCTCTTGCTTTCGAGGACGTCCTTTTGGAATCGCGTTAACTTGTTTGCCGGTCCAATCAAATATATTGGTCAGGAATTGTTCAATTGTTTCACAATCTTCATGCTTGAAACAAACTGACCAACCATCGAACGGTTTTATCTTTTCCAAGAGCGCTAAGGCTTCTGGAGCCAACTTTGAGCAGTCATCGGCGCTGGGAGCCTCAATGCAGCAGGACAGCATATCCCAAAAGTAGTAGCTGAACCGCGTATTCAATATTTCGTCTGCCTGCCCGCCTTCAGCGATTGGCCTCAGTTCGTCATCCGACAAGGGCCATTCAAAATCATACCAAGACAAATGATCGTCTGCGGCAAAAAAAACGTCAGCTGCACGCATCACAGACCCGCTGGGGCTTGTCAAATAAACGGCTCCGGGTTGAATAATGAGACAGGTATTAATGAGCCATTCAAGAAAGAGCAATCGTCCGGCTTGTGCGGTGCGAAAAGGGTCTGCATCGTCAGCTTCAACCCCTTTGGAGGCTTGTTTTGTTGCCCAAGGCAGAGCACACTCGAGATAAAAATCCTCAGCATGTGCCAACATCCAACCCTTTGACTGCGCGAAAGGTACAAAGCCTTCGGGAGAAAACATCAGCCAATCCTCACAATTTCTGCGCCTGACTGCATCGTCCTTGTAAGGAAATGCGCCCAATCGGCCATCATGCGCCGACGCTTTTCGATCATGTCGCCGCGCCGATAGCTGGCCTCGACCGCGTTGCTGATCTTGTGCGCCAGCGCGACCTCGGCCATGTCGCCCGGATAGCTCGTTCGTTCTGCAACCCAATCGCGAAAGGTCGAACGCAGACCATGCGGCACAGCAGGGCGCTTTGACACTCGGTCGATGAAGCCTTGCCCGCCCTGAGCCAGATCGGCCTGATGCATCCGCTTCATTGTCGCGCTCAAGGTCATGTCAGACAGCATACCACCACGCGGGGCCGGGAACACAAGTGGGTTGTCGTCGAAGCGGGGCAACGCGTCCAACAGCGCCAGCGCCTCTGGCGATAGCGGCACGCGGTGCTCCTCGCCCGCCTTCATCCGATCTGCCGGAATGACGACAATCGCCTTGTCCTTGTCCACGTCATCCCATGTCAGGCTGCGCACCTCGCTAGACCGCAGACCGCACAGCGCCAGAAATTCGAGCGCTCGCGCGCCCAAGCCCTCGCGAGTGCGCAAGGCCGCAAACCAGCGCGGGGCGTCGTCGATCTGCACGGCGGGGTGATTGGCTTCCTTGGCTATCTTGGCAGGGGCTGGCAAAAGCTCTTTCAGATTGCCCGCCCATCTTGCCGGATTGTCACCCTTGCGGTGCCCTGAAACCGTTGCCCAACTCAGAACCGCCTCGATCCGGCCACGAACGCGGGTCGCGGTTTCGGTCTTCGTCGCCCAGATCGGCTGCAATACGCGCAATACGTCTTGCGTGTCGATATCTTGCACCAACATCTTGCCAAGTTCAGGCGTTGCGTAAGTGGCAAGGGTGTTTTCCCACTGCTGGCGATGCTTGGCGTTCTTGAAAGCGTCCAGCTTCGCGGTAAGAGCCTTGTCCACCGCATCCGCGAAGGTCAGCCCACGGCGCTGGGATGCGACGAGCGCGGCGTTTGCTGCCTTGCGTTCTTCGACCGGATCAATGCCCGACTCGATCTTCGCGCGGGCCTCTCGGGCCTTGTCGCGCGCCTGTGACAGAGTAACACTCGGAAAACCGCCCAAGCCAAGGTCGCGGCGCTTTGACCCCACCTTTATGCGCAGCACCCAAGACCGCCCGCCATGCGGCGTGATCTGCATGTGAAGGCCAGACACGCCTCCGACCGAGTACAGGACATTTCGCTTGCCGCCCGGATGGGCCAGGTTCTTGACCTCAAGCGCTGACAGCTCCTTCGCAACCTTTGGCATTTGCCTGCACCCCACATAGCGCCCCACATAGAAAAAGTAACCTGTCGCATAGGATTGCACAAGGCTGCAAACTGAAGTTGCCCGTAAACGGTCTACGTTGTTGAGATTTATGAGACTTCACGCATCTGATTGCATTGGATCAGAAAGGCATGTTGGCGGTCTGTCTTTCCGCCATACTACGTCTCCTCAAAATTTTAATTATTCATCTGAATCATGGCCTTACCGGACATCGAGGGCCGGTCGACAAGTTGTGCGGCTTGTTTCGCACCCCATTTCGCTACACATACTGCTACGCACGACGACGTAGGAGGTGGACGTGAGTATTCATCAGCGCGGAAAGGTGTACTGGCTCAAACGACGGGTTCCCGCACGGTATTCAGATATCGAAACGCGCAAGGAGGTCTGGCGCAGCCTCAAGACCGACTCGCTCGGCGTCGCGAAGCAGAAGGCCGAGGCGGTCTGGGGAGAGCTGGTCGAAGGCTGGGAAGCCCGGCTCGCGGGGCGCTCCCATGAGGCAGAGGAGCGGTTCGCCGCAGCGCGGGACCTGGCCGCAGCGCGGGGGGTGCGGTTTCTGTCGGCGCGCGCGGTGGCAGAGCTGCCTATCGCGCAGGTCCTGGAGCGGATCGAGTCCGTGGCCCCCGCCGCCACGCCGGAGGAGCCCGACCGCATCGAGGCCGCCGCGCTCCTTGGCGGTGCTGGCGAGGCGCCGATCACTGTCAGCCGGGCGCTGGAGCTTTACTGGGACATGACCCGGGACCAGGTCCTCGACAAATCGGATGATCAGGTGCGGCGCTGGAAAAACCCGCGAAAAAAAGCGATCCGGAATTTCATCAATGTCGTGGGAAACAAGCCCATCGCCGCGATCACCGCAGACGATATGGGCGATTTCCGGAACGCGTGGATGGAGCGGATCGAGATCGAGGGGTTGACGCCGAACAGCGGCAACAAGGACTTGACGCACCTTGGCGCGGTCCTGAAGACGGTCAATGACCGCAAGCGGCTCGGGATCAACCTCCCGCTGTCCGGCTTCAACTTCAAACAGGGCGACAGCGCGCCGAGGCCCCCCTTCAGCGACAACTGGATCCGGGAGCGTCTGCTCGCGCCCGGGGCCCTCGACGGGCTGAACCCGGAGGCGCGGGCGATCATGCTCGGTATGGTCAATACCGGATATCGCCCCGGAGAGGCTGCGGGGCTGATGCCGGAGGATATCTTGCTTGACGGCGACGTGCCGCATATCCGGATCCGGGCCAACGCCGCGCGGACGATCAAGACCGGTCCGTCGCGGCGCGACCTGCCGCTGCTCGGCGTGAGCCTCGCGGCGTTCAAGGACTTTCCTGACGGCTTTCCGCGCTACCGTAGGAATTCGGCCGGCTTGTCTGCAACGATCAACAAGTATCTCCGCGAAAACGGGCTCGTGGAGACCCAGCGGCACACGCTCTACAGCCTGCGGCACTCCTTCGAGGACCGCCTCCTGCGGGCGCGGGTCGATGAGCGCGTGCGGCGAGACATTCTCGGCCATGCGCTCGGGCGCGAACGATACGGCGAGGGCGGCGGGCCAGCTTTCTTGGTCGGCGAGATTCAGCGCGCCGCGTTGTAACTGCGCGCCCCACGCGCGATCTTGCGGGCGCGGTCCAGGGTGCTGGCGGTCCTGCGGGCATCTTCCAGCTCCGCCTCGAGCCGCTGGAAGATGGGCAGGTAGACCTCGTCGTCGATCACCAGCGCCGCGACGGTTTCGAGGGCCCGTTCCAGACGCGCGACGGTGACCTTGCCCCCCGCGGCGAAGCCAAGCGCGCACGGACCGTGCCGTGCGTGTGCGTGTGACTGCGGGGCAGCGTCGGGCAAGACAAGCCTCTCCTGTTCGCGCAAGCGCGTTTCTCGATAGGACTCGTGTGTACTTACGGGCCCGGGGACCGGAATATCTGGGGGCCACCTGCTGACGACCCGTACACCTGATTTAGCATGAAGCGCCTATGGAAACCCGTCGAGATCGGTCCGGAGTTTCTTGTTTTTGTGGATAACTCGCGTGTCGGCCCTGTCCGGAACAGCCGCGGCGTCGGGTGTCACAAAACATGAGTGTCAGGAAAAATAGGGAGAAAAACAGGGTGATCCCGGCCTCGCGCACGGTTGTTGATTGTCACTGAGACCTGACCCGGCAACGGCCAAAATTGTCACCGAGATCTGACCCATGTGCAACCTTTCCCCGGCTTGAACCAGCTGGGGATTATCGGAGTGATCGACATGGGATTTTTGAGGGTTATTCGGAAATGGGCGCTTCGCGACAAGATGCCCATTCGCGAGATCGCACGGCGGACGGGCGTATCTCGCAACACGATCAAGAAGTATCTGCGTGCGGGGATTGTCGAGCCGGAGTTTCAGACACCGGACCGCCCGAGCAAGCTGGATCCGTATGCTGAGAAGCTGTCGGGCTGGCTGGTGGCTGAGCAGCGCAAGTCGCGCAAGGAGCGGCGTACGGCCAAGCAGATGCACGCCGATCTGGTTCAGCTTGGATTTGATGGCTCCTATGAACGGGTTGCGGCCTTCGTGCGGGAATGGAAAGGCGAGCGGCAGCGCGCGCATCACACAACAGATCGCGGGGTTTTCGTTCCGCTGGTGTTTCAGCCGGGTGACGCGTTCCAGTTCGACTGGAGCGAGGACTGGGTCCATGTCGGATCTGAGCGCATCAAGTTGCAGGTGGCCCATATCAAGCTGTCACACAGCCGCGCCTTTCTGGTGCGCGCCTATCTGCTGCAAACACACGAGATGCTGTTCGACGCTCACTGGCACGCCTTCCGCGTCTTCGAAGGCATTCCGAGACGGGGCATCTACGACAACATGCGGACGGCTGTCGACCGTGTGGGCGTGGGTAAGAAGCGCGATGTGAACGCCCGGTTTCTGGCAATGACCAGCCATTATGTCTTTGATCCCGAGTTCTGCAACCCGGCGGCGGGCTGGGAGAAAGGACAGGTCGAGAAGAACGTTCGCGACGCGCGCCACCGGCTCTGGCAGGTGATGCCAGCCTTTCCGGACCTTGATGCGCTGAATGACTGGCTGGAAGACCGCTGCAAGCTCCTGTGGGCCGAGACTGCGCATGGCACCCTGCCTGGCTGTTGAGCGACAACCACCATGGCCGGTGCCGACAGCCACCTTGGCCGGTGGGGCTGAACGGAAGACGGGCATGCCCGTCTGGAGGACGGCCCCACCGGCCTGATTGACTTCAGGAATAGGTGCTGGTCGCTGCGGGTTGGTAAGCCGGGGTCTTCTGCCGTCAAACGGAGGACCCGGGTTGGCCTACAAACCCATCACCGACCAGCAAGTGAGAATATACATGACCGACCTCCAGAAACACAGTCAGCGCACCGCGGCTGCCCGTGCCGGGTTCAGCGAACGGACCGCCCGGCGTTTCGATGCCGACCCGACCCCGCCTTCGAACCGCAAGATCGTTCACGGACGCACGGTGGCCGATCCCCTCGAAGGCTATTGGGAGGGCGACCTCCTCCCCTTGCTCGAGACCGACAGCACCTTGCAGGCCGTCACCCTGTTGCGCCATCTCCAGAGCGAGCACCCATTGGCATTCCCCGATGATCGTATCCGGCGCACCCTGGAGCGGCGTGTGCGGCAATGGCGGGCGCTGAAGGGACCCGAGCGCGACATCATCTTCCGCCAGACGCCCGAGCCGGGATACATGGCCCAGTCCGACTTCACCCACGCCGAAGAGCTGCGCGTCACGATCGCGGGGCAGCCATTCCCGCATCTGCTTTACCACTTCGTCATGGTCTACAGCCGCTGGGAACATGTCGGCGTGGTTCTCGGTGGGGAGAGCTTCACGGCGCTGGCCGAGAACCTGCAACAGGCCCTCTGGTCACTGGGCGGGGCGCCGCAAAACCACCGCACCGACAGCCTGTCGGCCGGGTTCCGCAACCTGACCGCGGATCAGCGCGAGGACATCACCAGGCGCTATGATGCCTTCGTCGACCATTACGGCATGGACGCCAGCCGCAACAATCGCGGTGAGGCCCACGAGAACGGGGCGGTCGAATCCCAGAACCGGCATCTCAAGAAAGCCATCGAACAGGCGCTGATCCTGCGCGGCAGCCGCGACTTCGCGTGCGTGGAAGACTACCGGCGCTTCATCGATACGCTGGTGGCGCGGCGCAACAAGCAGCGTGCCGACGCCGTTCAGGCGGAACGAGCACACCTCAAGCCCTTGCCGCAGCGGCGCACCACCGACTTCACCGAGATCGTGGTGCCGGTCACGCGGACGGGTGGCTTCCTGGTCAAGAGCATCTTCTACAGCGCCCCGTCGCAGCTGATCGGGCAGCGTTTGCGGGTCCATCTCTACGATGATCGCATCGAGGCGTTTCTCGGCAGCACCCTCGTCGTGACCCATCCCCGGGCCCGCGGGCGCGCAGGTGGCCACCGCGTCCATGTCATCAATTACCACCACGTGATCCATGCCCTGCGGCGCAAACCGCAGGCTTTGTGGAGTTCGATCTACCGCGACAGCCTGTTTCCCCGGACCGAATACGCCGAGGCCTGGAAGGCGTTGCAGCGGGACCTGCCACGACGCGACGCTTGCCGCCGGATGGTCGACCTGCTGTTCATCGCCCACGACCAGGCATGCGAGGCCGAACTGGCGCATCTGCTGGCAGAGGACCTCGACGCGGGCCAGGTGCCGGACCCCAAGGCGCTGGCGTCCCGGCTGGTTCCGAGGCGCATGGCGTTACCCAAGGATGTGACCGTCGCCCACACGGCACTGGGCAGCTTCGACGCCCTTCTGGAGGCTCGCACATGACCGCCCGCGAGGTCGACATCCACACGCTGCCCAGCATGCTGACCGCGCTGCGGCTGCCCAGCTTCCACAAGCTCTGGGACGAGATTGCCACACGCGCCGATACCGAAGGCTGGCCGGCCGCCCGTTTCCTCGCCGTGCTGGCGGAATATGAACTGGCTGAGCGCGACATGCGGCGTATCCGGCGACACCTGAACGCGGCACAGCTTCCGGCGGGCAAGACGCTGGCGACCTTCGACTTCAAGGCGCTGCCGACCCTGCCGCGTGCCCGGGTGGAGGCCCTGGCGGCCGGCGACTGGCTGGACGGTGGCGGCAACCTGATCGCCATCGGCAATTCCGGCACCGGCAAGACGCACGTTCTTTGCGCCATCGGTCATGCCCTGATCGAGGCGGGACACCGTGTCTTCTACACCCGGACCAGCGATCTGGTGCAGAAACTCCAGGCCGCCCGGCGTGATCTCGTTCTCGAGGCAGCGCTGGCGAAGCTCGACAAGTTCGACCTGATCATCCTCGACGACATCACCTATGCCCACAAGGATCAGGCCGAAACCGGCGTCCTCTTCGAACTGATCGCCCGGCGCTACGAATACCGCAGCATCGCCATTGCGGCCAATCAGCCCTTCAGCGGCTGGGATCAGATCTTCCCCGACAAGGCCATGACCGTCGCGGCCATCGACCGACTGGTCCACCACGCGACCATCCTCGAGATGAACGCCGAAAGTTACCGGCAGCGTGCGGCTGCCCTGAACAAGCGGGCACAAGCCGATGCCTCAGCGACAACCATCGCCGACAACCAGAACGAAGGAGAAACCTAACCCAAAACACCAAACGACACCCCAACCCCGGCGGCCTCAAAACCGGCCATGATGGTTGTCGCACGCGGACAAGGTGGTTGACGCTCTACACTGGCAGCATTGCCGATGTCTGGGAGGCCGAGAAGCCCGCGCTGATGCCGCTGCCCACAATGTTTGACGGCTTTGTCGAAGAGAGAAAGCGGGTCTCACCCACCTGCCTGATCACATTCGATCGCAATCGCTACTCAGTGCCCGCCAGCTTCGCAAACCGGCCCGTCAGCCTGCACATCTACCCCGAACGGCTGGTCATCGTCGCCGAAGGGCATGTGGTCTGCACGCATGAGCGCATCATTGAACGGTCCCACCGCCAGCCGGGGCGCGTCATCTATGACTGGCGTCATTATCTGGCGGTCGTTCAGCGCAAGCCCGGGGCTTTGCGCAACGGTGCTCCCTTTATCGAGATGCCCGACCCCTTCCGCAAGCTGCAGGCACAGATGTTGCGCAGGCCCGGTGGCGATCGCGAGATGGTCGATATCCTGTCACTGGTTTTGCACCATGACGAACAGGCCGTGCTCTGTGCTGTGGAATTGGCACTGGAGGCCGGCGTGCCGACCAAGACCCATGTGCTGAACCTGCTGCACAGGCTGGTGGACGGCACACCGACCGATCAGCCGGATGTGAGCCCGCCTGCAGCTCTCTCCTTGAGCAAGGAACCCGAGGCCAATGTCGCGCGGTATGATGGGCTGCGCACCAAGGAAGGAACGCGTCATGCGTCATGATCCCGCCGGTGCTGCCATCGTCATCATGCTCCGCAGCCTGAAGATGCCAGGAATGGCACAGGCTGTGCAGGATCTGATGGAACAGGGCTCGCCCGCGTTCGAGGCGGCCGTGCCGATGCTCTCGCAGTTGCTCAAGGCCGAAATGGCCGAACGCGAGGTGCGCTCCATTGCCTATCACATGAAGGCCGCGCGCTTCCCGGCATACAAGGACCTCTCCGGATTCGACTTCGCCGCCAGCGAAGTCCGTGAAGCCCTGGTTCGCCAACTTCATCGCTGCGAGTTCATGGACGCCGCCGAGAATGTCGTGCTGATCGGAGGCCCCGGAACCGGGAAATCGCATGTCGGAACGGCCCTCGGCATCCAGGCCATCGAGCATCACCGCAAGCGCGTGCGCTTCTTGCCGACGGTCGAATTGGTCAATGCGCTGGAGCAGGAAAAAGCCCAGGGCAAGGCCGGGAAGATCGCCGAGGCGCTGGTGAAGACCGACTTGGTGATCCTCGACGAGCTGGGATACCTGCCGTTCAGCGCCTCGGGTGGCGCGTTGCTGTTCCATCTACTCAGCAAGCTCTACGAGCGCACCAGCGTCATCATCACCACCAACCTGAGCTTCAGCGAGTGGGCGAGCGTCTTCGGCGACGCCAAGATGACCACAGCGCTGCTCGATCGCCTCACCCATCGCTGCCACATCCTGGAGACCGGCAACGACAGCTACCGCTTCAAGGCCAGCTCTGAGATCGCGAAAAAGAAACGAAAGGAGACAACCGCATTGACGCCATCATGACGCAAAGAACATAACAAATGGGTGGGTCAAATCTCGGTGACAATGCCGGGTCAGGTCTCAGTGACAATCAACACGCATGACGTCCAGAACCTCGTGACCCTTGGCCAGCAGCTCTCTGGACAGGCCCGCACCGAATGAGCCGGTGCCCTCAATCCCGAAGGCTTTGATCTGACCGAACCGGGACGCCCAGGTTTCTAAATCTCGGTATCCCTTCAGGGTAGTGGAAATGGTCGTGCAGCCCAGACGGGCGCCCTGCGCGTCTATCGCAACGGCAATGTGGTTGGCTTGATGCGTGTCTACGCCAATGATGACATGATTCATGGAAGGCCCTTTCGCTGGAATGGCCCAGGCACCGATCGAAGAGGACAGGACTGTGATGGTACGCCGACCGTCAGGCTCCTATGAAGTCACATCTCGCCCGCTGCCGGGGCAACCTGATGGTCGACACGTCAACGCAATGACACGAAGTCAATCGTAAGATGAGTCAGGCCATCAGGCTGCAATACCATATTCACAATCATAGGAATCGCCGACACTGCCGACCGAGGTGTCGATCCCGGCATCGGCCAGCCGTTCGGTGTATCGGATGGACAGGTACTGGCTGCCGCGATCGGAATGATGGATCAGGCGGCCGCCCTCGGCCGGGCACCGTTGGGCGATGGCCTGGTTCAACGCATCGAGCACGGTGAGCGATCAGCGCGCCACCGGTTCAAGCGCGATCGCGAACGGTGGTCATCGATGTCGAGACGCGCCGGCCCACGATCTTGCGCGCGAAGACATCGATGATGAAGGCCACGTAGACCATCCCCATCCATGTCGACACATAGGTGAAGTCGGAGACCCAGAGCTGGTCGGGCATGGCCGCCACGAACTGCCGGTTGACCTTGTCATCCGGGCAGGGCTGTGCCGGATCGGGGACCGTGGTTTTCGTCTTGCCGCGCGTAACCCCTTGCAATCCTTTCTCTCTCATCAACCGTTCCACGGTGCAGCGCGCAATGTCGTGCTTGTCTCGCCGAAGCTGGTGCCAGACCTTGCGCGCCCCGTAGCGGCCTCTGCTCTTGTCGTGGACGCGTCTGATCTCCTCGAAATCCTCCTTGTCCTGCCGGGCCCGCTCCGAGGCCAGCTCGGGATTGCGGGCAATGGCGGCATGACGGTGAAAGGTCGCCGGGGCGATCGGCAGAACACGGCAGATCGGGCCGCCATTGTCGCTCGGACCAATGGCGCAACACTGGCTTGCCCCCATAGACCTCGCGATGCTCTTCAATGAAGGCGATCATTTGCGGAACGGGCGGTCGAGCTCCGCCTGGGCAAAATATGCCGACGCCTTCTTCAGGATCTCGTTGGCGGTGCGCAGCTCTTTGACCTCGCGCTCCAATTCCTTGATCCGCGCCTTCTCTTCGCTGCTCGGTCCGCTGCGTTCGCCCGCGTCACGCGCCGCCTGAATCCACCAGGCACGAAGCGTGTCATGGGAACAGCCAAGCTTCGACGCGATCGCACGGTAGGCCGCATTGTCGCTCGTGTAATCAGGGCGCTGTTCGCGATACAGCCGAACGCCGCGCTCGCGGAACTCGGCCGTGTACTTCGGGGTGTGCTTCTTCGATTCCATAAGGGGCATCCTTTGAGGTTTTTACTCTCTCGGAAACCCGGGGCGGTTCACGCTCTACGCCTCGTTTTCGATCCGGCGATGCCTGACAGTGCGCGGCAGCTTGGGTTGTCGGACTTCTGGGACGGCTTGGACGAGCTGACAAAAGACGACAGCATCTTGGTCAGTGTGGAGATCAAGGAATTTGAGGATGACGAGGACATCCTCGCGATACTAACGGATTTCAGGCTTGACGATGATCCTGAAACCGTTCGCCTGACCTACGAGCTTCGCCCTCTTGCTGACCTAGAAGATGATGCCACCTCGGCGGAAGACTACGAGTTCATCTGCTATGGTGGTGAGAGCGAGGCCAAGCAGTTCGGGCATAACCTTCGGCGGCGGATCACGATGGATATTCTGCCAGCCTTGCGCGATGCGATAGTGTCCCACGGCATGGTGTAAGAGCGCCGACCTTCGGAAAGGTCCAGATCTGATCAGGTCGCCACGGCGGGCAACCTGATGTTGGGATTGTCGTTCACGCGCGCGAGGGTTTCAAGACTCATGTATCGGCGCGCAACGGTCCATTCGTCGTTGGTCTCGAGAATGATCGCGCCGACGAGCCTGATGATGGCCTGGTCGTTCGGGAGTGAGGAGGAAAGGAAAACAGCGTGGGGCGCTGTTTTCCCGACGAACCCCACGACATCTGTGCGCCGCTTGATCTCGCGGTTCACCCTCTCCAGCGGGTTCGTCGAGGCGATCTGGGTCCAATGTTCACGCGGGAGTTCGCGCCGGTCCGCGCGACGCGCGGCAAACCGTCCGGGGGACGGTTTGAGGCAAGAACGGGCGGAGCCCCCATGTAGGCGAGAACGTCGTCGCGCGAGGCGTCCATGAAGGTGCCGAGCTTGTCCTGCTTTTCTCGCAGCGCGTCGGCGACGGTGTCCCACTGGGCTTCCGCGTCGGCCTTGCTTTCCTGGGCGAAGATCGTCTTGAGCATCGCCGCCACGGCCGTGCGCTGCTTGGCCGGGGCATGCGCCAGGGCGTTGCGCATCCAGTGAACCCGACAGCGCTGGTGGGTCGCGTTGAAGACCCGGCGTGCGGCGGCGCGCAGCCCCTTGTGGTCATCGGCGATCACAAGCTTCACGCCGCGCAGGCCGCGGTCGGCCAAGGAGCGCAGGAAATCAGTCCAGAACGGTAAGCGGGACCAGAAAACGATCCGGGGGATCGTTTTCCCCGCGCACGCCTCGGAGGGGCCGGTGGCGACACCCAGCACCTCGCGCTTGCCGTCCTCGTTGACTGCCACGGCCACTATCACGGCACGGCTGATGATGCGCCCGCCCTCGCGCACCTTCACATAGGTTGCATCGAGCCAGAGGTAGGGCCATGCCCCCTCCAAGGGCCGCGACAGGAACGTGTTCACGCGCTCGTCGATCTCGGCGCAGAGCCGGCTGACCTGGCTCTTCGACATGCCGCCCGCGCCCATGGCCTTAACCAGACGTCCACCGAGCGGGTGGAAATCCCCTGGACGTAGGCTTCCTGTATCACCGCCACGAGGGCCTTCTCGGCCGTGCGCCGGGGCTCGAGGAAACTGGGAAGGTAGCTGCCCTTGCGCAGCTTCGGGATCTCCAGCGGGATGCGACCCGCCCGGGTGTCCCAATCGCGGTCGCGGTATCCGTTTCGCTGAACTTCCCGCAGGGGCGAACGCGCACCCTTGGCCGCGCCCGTCTGCGTCTCCACCTCGGCTTCCATGATCCGCCTGGCTGCAAAGGCCAGCATTTCACGCACAAGATCGCCATCGGTCTGCTGTTCAACCAGCTCAAGCAGTGCCATTCTCTCATCGGTCATCGTCATCTCCGTCTTTGGTTTCGAGTTTTGCAACCCAAACCTTTGCCGAAGATCGACGGTGACCGCCAGCGTCACCACCGGCCGCGCGCTGCGCTACGCCGGGGGCTCCGCGCGCGGCCTCTTACACCAACCGTTGGGACACTGCCCGTCCGGCACGAGATACTGCGTGAGTTGTTCGCGGGGTCACGGACCTTGGCAGATGAAAGCGATACGCTCGACGCATTCATTCTTAAAACAGCTCCCGGTGGTGCGAATGAAGAAATGACCTTGGGTCAATTCTGCGGCCACGGCGAAGGGAATAATCGGATCAACCTCACAACCTTGCACAGCTCCAAAGGGCGCGAGTTCAGGCTTGTCATTATGTTCGGCATGGACGATGGCAGAATTCCTCGCCCGAACCCGAACGAAAGAGAAACCAGAGAGGCGCGCCGCCTCTTCTATGTCGGCTTCACCCGTGCTGAAGAGGAAATCCATATCGTTCACAGCGCGAACAACCCTTCGCCCTTGGTAATTGAACTCGCAGAAAGACTAGAGGAATAACGCCACTCAATTTGCGAGATGTCCCTGGGAATCACATTAGCCATTTAATAGCTTAGTTTATTCCTTATCCTTGCCCGTCTGACCTGCCCCCATAAAACCGGGCCATTCATTCTGAGAGTTTGTTCTTTTAACGTTCGGGAGAACAAGGAGAACAGACGATGCGCAAATCACGTTTCACCGAAGAACAGATTGTGGGGATCCTGCAGGAGTATGCGGCCGGGGCGAAGGTCTCGGAGCTGTAGCGCAAGGACGGCAGGTCGGACGCGACGCTCTGCAAGTGGAAGGCCAGGTATGGCGACATGACGGTTTCCGAGCCGCGGCGCCTGAAGGATCTCGAGGCCGAAAACGCCGAGCTGAAGCGTCTTCTGGCTGACGCCATGCTCGACAACGCCGGTCTCAAGGGGCTTCTGGCAAAAAACTCCTGACGCCTGCGCACCGCCGGGATGCCGTGAAGAGGCTGATGGACGAGCATCGGTTCACGGAACGGCGGGCGTGCAGGCTGGTCGGGACTTCACGGTCGAGCCTGGCCTATAAGGCGCGGCCAACCGGTCATAAACGCGCTTGGCGGTGTGGCGCTGCTTGGGGCGGACCTCACGATCGCCGTCCAGCCACGCGTCGATGATCTCGGTGAACCCGTCCAGCTTGGGACGCTTGATCGGCGCCGTGCGCCGGTAGCCCGGTGGCACCGAGAACTCCATCATCTTCGCGACGCTGTCGCGCGAAATGTTGAAATGACGTGCTGCCTCTCGCTCGCTCATCCCCTCGCCACACGCCAGGCGAACCTTCAAATACAAATCCACGGTGTAAATCTCCCCGCCCTCCTTGCTGTCACAGGAAGGGCAAAAGTGGACGACTTTTACGCCGCCCGCACCGCCAACATGGCGGCGCTACCGTGGCCTAATTTTGCACCGCCGTTCTCACGGCGTAGCGCGCGCGGCACATCTGACCGCAAGGTGAGGCTGACAGACGTCCAGACCCTCAATCCCGACACATCGACCCCGCCGCCCATCCGGGCGGAGGCCACTTCCGCATGCCTGTTATCCCGAAGGAGCCCTCACCATGTCCGACCCCATTCGCAGTTTCCGCCATTTCCGCGAGGTGCCCGAGCGTCTCTGGCGCTGGCCCGACTTCTCACCCGCAGAGATCGCCTGTCGCGGCACCGGCCAGATCAAGCTGCACCCCGAAGCCCTCGCCACCCTGCAGGCGCTGCGCGACCGGCTGGGCAAGCCGCTGATCGTCAATTCCGGCTATCGCAGCCTCGAGCACAACCGCGCCGTGGGCGGGGCCAGGCGCTCCAAGCACATGGACGGGACCGCGTTCGATATCTCCATGGCCAACCACGACCCGGAGACCTTCGAGCGGGTGGCGCGCGAGGTCGGGTTTCTCGGCTTCGGGACGTACCCGCGCTCGAACTTCATGCATATCGATCTCGGACCCGCACGGCAGTGGGGCGCGCCATTCCCGGCGCGTGCGACACCCTTCGCGCCCGAGACGCCGCCCGCGCGCGAAAAGCTGGCGGAAAGCCGGACGCTCAAGGGGACCGGGGCGGCCGGCGTGGCGACAGCCGGCGCCGCCGGGGTCGAGGTTGCGCAGGAGGTGATGGCGGAGGCGCAGGGCGCCGTCCTGCCGCTGGTGCCCCATCTCGACACTCTGCGATGGCTGTTCATCGCGCTGGCATTTGGCGGCATCGCCGTCGCCGTCTGGGCGCGGGTCGATGACTGGCGCAAGGGGCGACGGTGATGGGGGGCTCCCTGCTGGCCGGGCTCCTCGCCCGGCCATGGGCGCGACGGGCGGCGGCTCTCGCCCTCGCAGCGCTCACCATCACCCTCTTTCTTCTCAACCTTCGCCGGGCCGGCGAGCGCGCTGGACGCGCCGCCGAACAGCTGGATAACCTGGAGCGCAGCCATGCCATTCACCGCCGGATGCTGGACGCGGCCGCAAACCGCCCTCGTGATCGCGACGATCTTCTTGGGCGATTGCGAGGGAGTCGGTTCTGATACTCCGCCAGGGGTCTGTCCGCCCGTAGTGGCCTACAGCCAAGAAGAGCAGGCGCGGGTGGCAGACGAGCTGGCGGCGCTGCCGGAGGGGGCGGCGATCATCGAGTGGCTGGCGGATTACGCGGTGCTGAGGGAGCAGGCGCGGGCCTGCTCAGGCTGATAAATTTCGTCGCCCACACGGAAAAGCCGGAAATCGATCCGAAGGGAATCGGTGATCGAGGCGAGCCGCGTTGTCCAGTCCAGAGAAAGAGACAAGTCTGGGGCGTCCCCGCCCGCCCAATACCGGAGCTCGTCCGTCGACGTGTGCGGTGATCATCGCCCACGCAGAAAGCCCGCCCGCGGTCAGCAGGCAGCCGCCCGGTGTTCCCCTTGTTTTTGCGGCCCTGTAGAGTGTCCCCATGTGGCCAGGGCCGGTGGGGCGTGCCGCCCCGTTCGCGCCCGCCGCTTGCTGACGGACGGAGGCAGCGGCGCCGGTCGTGGGTGTCCTTCATCGCGATCCTCCCGCGTGCCAGCGGCAATACCGACCGACGAGAGGCGGCTAGGTGGAAGAAGCCTCGCTGCCCCAGAGGCGCCCCCCGACGAGTGTCCCTGAAAGATCATGCGGCGCAGCCGATGAAGTTTCCAGTTGCAGAGCGGCTCGCTGATGGTACCGTCCAAGCGGGGATCAAAGTTAGACCCGTCGGCATGCTGCGGCTTCGGCCGCTGCAACTGAGCCGTCAGGTGCGTAATAGCAAAGGCTAGGCGGTGTCGATGCCGCCGAAGATCGCATATGCGGGTACGAAGGGGGCGGCGTGACGAACACGGTGCAGAAACGCCTGCTGGCGATCGACGGCGGGGGGATCCTCGGGCTGATCTCTCTCGGGATGCTGGCCGAGGTCGAGGCGCAGCTACGCGACGCGCATGGCGGCGACCCGAAGTTCCGCCTGCGCGACTATTTCGACTATATCGGTGGCACCAGCACCGGCGCCGTCATCGCAGCGGGCCTGGCGATCGGCAAGTCGGTAGCGGAGTTGCGGCGCTTATACGTCGAGTCTGGCGCGCGGATGTTCGACAAGGCGGCGCTGGTCCGCCGCTGGCGCTACAGCTACGAGGCCGACAACCTGCGCGCCATGCTGCGCCGTGAGTTCGGCGATGGCTCGATCCTCGACCTGCAGCGCGCCGGCACGCTATTGCCCGATCGGCACCTGCTGGTGGTGACGCGCAACGCCAACACCGATTCGCCTTGGCCTGTCAGCACCAACCCGACGGCGAAGTACAACGACATCGGGCGCGGCGACTGCAACTTGCTGCTGCCGCTATGGCAACTCGTGCGCGCCTCGACGGCGGCGCCGACCTTTTTCGCGCCCGAGCGGCTGGATCTGGCGGAAGGGCGAAGCTTCTATTTCGAGGATGGCGGTGTGACCGCCTACAACAATCCGGCATTCCTGCTGTTTCGGATGGCAACCGAGCCAGCGTACCGCTGCGGTTGGCCTACTGGCGAGGACAGGTTGATGCTCGTCTCGGTCGGCACTGGCATGTCATACCGGACGCTGGACGATCATAATCCGCGCGGCGAGGGGCTGCTGACGTCGGCCAGCACGATCGTCGGCGAGGTCATGCGCTCGATCGCGGTGGAACAGGACATCGCCTGCCGCACCTTGGGGCGCTGCGTGCACGGCTCGCCGCTGGACCGCGAGATCGGCGATCTGATCCTGCCACACGACCCGAAGCGGCCGAAGAGCTTCCTCTATGCCCGCTACGACGTCGATGTTTCGCAGGAGGGTCTGAATGCTGCCGGGCTTGCCGATATTCCCGCGGACGTACTTGTAATGGACAACGCGGCAATGATCCCCGAGCTAGAGCAGATCGGCGACTGCGCCGGGAAGCAGGTGGCCATGGCACGCCATTTCGGTGCATTCTTGCCATGACCACCGTTGCGCTCGCCGGGCGGCGACCAGACTCGCGGGATACCCGCGAGCAACGATTCCCGCCGGAGAACCGGGATCGGGTGGCACGCGCGATCACCGATTACCTCAGGGACAGGCGCGTGACCACGCTGGTCTGCTCGGCCGCGGCCGGCGCGGATCTTCTGGCACTGGAAGCGGCAGCTACGCTCGGCTCGGTCTCGCGCATCGTCGTGCTACCATTCGACGTCGCCGTCTTCCGCGAAAGCTCGGTCGTCGACCGGCCGGGGGAATGGGGGAGGATCTACGATGCCGTCATTGCTGCGGTCGGGCGCGAGGGTGGCTTGCGCCTGCTTGGGCTCGCGAGAGACAGCAAGCGACCGTACGCGGCGGCAAGCGAATGGATCATCGAGGAGGCCGCGGCAGCTCCGGGACCGCACCGGATCTGCACCGTCTGGGAGGGCAGCGCTCGCGCCGGCGACGACAATACGATGCGCCTAGCCGCGGCCGGCCTTGGTCGCGGCTGGCCCATTGACGAAATCTTGACGCTAGCCTGAGGCGCAGCGGGCGCAGGAGCGTGGAGGACCGGATGCCGAGCTGGCTAGATTTCGCCCCGAAACCCCGTCCGCTGGAGGGGGACGACGAGTGGACCGTGTTCCTGTCTTACAGATCGGTCGACCGGCAATGGGTGGTCAATCTCTATGATGTGCTGACGGAGCTCGGCCACAAGGTCTTCCTAGACCAGACCGCGCTCAAGCCGGGAGACGAGCTTCGCCCTTCGATAGGCCGGGCGCTGAAGCGTAGCCAAGCCGGCGTGCTAGTCTGGTCGGGGGGCGCCGGGACATCGGACTGGGTCAGGCGCGAATACGATGCAATGCTAAACCTGAGGGACGAAAGGGACAGTTTTTGTTTCGTGCCAATCCGGATTTCGGACGATCCGATGCCGGACTTTGTCGACTTGAGCATATTCCTCGACTTCACGCACTACCCGGACGGCCCAAATGGGTCGGAACTGATGCGCCTCCTGCACGCCATCGCCGGGCAGCCCCTTAGCCAGGACGCCGCCCGCTTCGCCGCCGAGAGCGACGAGGCGGCAAAGGAGGCTGCGAACGAAATCGCGGCGCACGTCCGGACCGGAAAAGTGAGCGCCGGCGCACTACGCCGAATGGCCGAGCAGGGCGGTCTCCACTGGGAAAGCTCTGCCGTGCTCGCCGGCCTCGCGGTCGAGGGTCTAGTCAGAATTGACGCCAATGAAGATGCGCTGGCCGTTGAACCGCCCCGGGTTTCCGAGAGAGTAAAAACCTCAAAGGATGCCCCTTATGGAATCGAAGAAGCACACCCCGAAGTACACGGCCGAGTTCCGCGAGCGCGGCGTTCGGCTGTATCGCGAACAGCGCCCTGATTACACCAGCGACAACGCGGCCTACCGCGCGATTGCGTCGAAGCTCGGCTGCTCCCATGACACTCTGCGCAGCTGGTGCATCCAGGCGGCGCGTGACGCGGGCGAACGCAGCGGACCGAGCAGTGAAGAGAAGGCCCGCATCAAGGAGCTGGAGCGCGAGGTCAAGGAACTGCGGACCGCGAACGAGATCCTGAAGAAAGCGTCGGCATATTTTGCCCAGGCGGAGCTCGACCGCCCGTTCCGCAAGTGAGGGCCGTAGCCCGCCACCGGTTCGAGGGCCGGCCCGAACGCCTTCATCGAAGAGCATCGCGAGGTCTATGGGGGCAAGCCAGTGTTGCGCCATTGGTCCGAGCGACAATGGCGGCCCGATCTGCCGTGTTCTGCCGATCGCCCCTGCGACCTTTCACCGTCATGCTGCCATTGCCCGCAACTCCGAGCTGGCCTCGGACCGCGCCCGGCAGGACGTGCAGGATTTCGAGAAGATCAAGGCAGCCCACGGCAAGAGCCGGGGGCGCTACGGTGCCCGCAAGATCTGGCATCAGCTTCGTCGCGACGGGCACGACATCGCGCGTTGCACCGTGGAGCGCCTCATGCATCTTCATGGATTACAAGGGGTTGTGCGAGGCCAGAAGAAGACAACCATCCCCGATCCGGCGCAGCCCTGCCCGGACGACAAGGTCAACCGGCAGTTCGTGGCGGCCATGCCCGACCAGCTCTGGGTGTCGGATTTCACCTATGTGTCGACGTGGGCAGGGATGGTCTACGTCGCACTCGACCATTGTTCTTGAACCAATGGCGAACAAGGTCTCGTTCATCGATGTCTTCGCGCGCAAGATCGTGGGCTGGCGCGTCTCGACATCGATGACCACCGTTCGCGATCGCGCTTGAACCGGTGGCGCGCTGATCGCTCACCGTGCTCGATGCGTTGAACCAGGCCATCTGTCAACGAGGTCCGGCCGAGGGCGGCGGCCTGATCCACCACTCAGACCGCGGTAGCCAGTACCTGTCCATCCGATACACCGAACGGCTGGCCGATGCCGGGATCGACACCTCGGTCGGCAGTGTCGGCGATTCCTATGATTGTGAATATGGTATTGCAGCCTGATGGCCTGACTCATCTTACGATTGACTTCGTGTCATTGCGTTGACGTGTCGACCATCAGGTTGCCCCGGCAGCGGGCGAGATGTGACTTCATAGGAGCCTGACGGTCGGCGTACCATCACAGTCCTGCCCTCTTCGATCGGTGCCTGGGCCATTCCAGCGAAAGGGCCTTCCATGAATCATGGGCACCTCTAAAAATTGCCCTGAACCCGGCGCTACGGTATGATCGGGGTGGCAAACCGGAATGGGGGTAAGACGATGGCGCAGATGGGTTTCTTTGATCTTTCGGACCGGTATGCGAGCCTCGATGCCAAGCGCGATCCGTTGGTCGAGATCGACGCCATAGTTCTCTGGGAGGAGTTTCGCCCGGCGCTCGAGCGGGTCTGGCGCAAGCCGGAAGGGGAACGCAAGTCGCGCGCCGGGCGCAAGCCGATGGACGCGGTGCTGATGTTCAAGACGCTGGTCTTGAGCGCGCTCTACAATCTGTCCGACGACCAGATCGAGTATCAGGTGCGCGATCGGCTCTCGTTCATGCGGTTTCTCGGGCTGGGGCTCGAGGACCGGGTGCCGGACGCCAAGACGGTCTGGCTCTATCGCGAGGGGTTGGCGCAGGCGGGTCTGGTCGAGGAGCTGTTCCGCCAGTTCGACGGCTATCTCGATCGGCAGGGATACATTGCCCGTGGCGGGCAGATCTTGGACGCGTCCATCGTGGCGGTGCCGAAGAACCACAACACCCGCGATGAGAACAAGACCATCAAGTCCGGCGAGGTGCCCGAGGACTGGACCGACAAGCCCGCCAAGAGGTCGCAGAAAGATGTCGATGCGCGCTGGACCAAGAAACACGGCAAGAGCCACTACGGTTACAAGAACCACGTGAACGTGGACCGAAAGCACAA
>NZ_JBPBBB010000030.1:0-33182 GCF_050896375.1 Roseovarius tibetensis | reverse complement strand
CCTCTCCCCCCCCCCCCCCCCCCCCCCCCCCCCCCCCCCCCCCCCCCCCCCCCCCCCCCCCCCCCCCCCCCCCCCCCGACTGTGCCATTTGCCTAGAACGAGGCGCGCAGGCCCGCATAGGCCGCGCGGCCCGAGGTGTTGAACCCGCCCGCGGTCTCGTAATCCTCGTCAAAGAGGTTCTCGACCCGCAGGAAGGCCTCGACATCATCGTTCACCTCGTAGGTCGTATTGACGTGCACCAAGGTGTGATCGCCCACCTTGTTGGCCGCAGGAGCAAAGCCCGACGGCTCGATATCCGCAACATGTTGCACGGTGAACTGCGCCGACAGGTTCTTCGAGACCTGCGCGTCCAGTCCGAGCGCCACGTCATGACGCGGCACTCGCGCCGCGCGCACATCGTTCTCTCGCGCATCGGTATAGGTGTAGGCCCCGTTCAGAACCAGCGCATCGTTGATGACATAGCGTCCTGAGAGTTCCAGCCCCTCGCCGGTGAAATCGCCCTGCTCGAAACAACCGAAACTGCTGGCGCAGCGGGTCGAATTGCCATCGAAGGCGATCTGGTCGTCGATTTCCGTGTAGAAGACCGTCGCGCGGACGAAGCCCTCGCCGGCGAACCGCTTTTCCAGGCCGATATCATAGCTGGTGCTTGTTTCGGGCTGAAAGTCCGGGTTGCCGAAGAACGGGTCGAGCTGCGACAGCGTCGGCGCGCGAAACCCGTCAGAGGCCGAGGCGCGCAGGATCACGTCGTCCTGCAGCCGCCAGGCAAGGGCCGCGCGCGACGACAGTTCGCCCGAGAATTTCGAATGATCGTCATGCCGCACCGAGAACGCCAGATCGAGGGTCCGCAGCGGGGCGACCAGAAGTTCCGCCTGCAGGCCGGTCAGGTCGATGGTCTGGTTGAGATCCTCTTCCTCGGTGTAGTCGCCGCCGAAATTAAGCGTCCAGATGCCCCCCGGATCATAGCTGCCCCGATACTCGATGCGGTCGCGTTCGCCCTTGAACCGATCCCCGGTGCCGTTGGAAAAACTGACGCGATCCGTCTCGAAGGTCGACACGGACAGCTCGTGGGTGACCGGCCCTGTGTCCAGTTCGGTGAACAGGCGCACGCCCGTCACCTCGCGGTTGTTGTACTCGTCGAAGGGGGGCGCACCATCGCCGCCGAACTCGTCGAACTCGGCGCGGCTGTCGATGTAAAGCGCACTGAGGCCCGCCGCGAAAGTGTCGGTAAGCTGGTGGCGTGCGTAAAGATTGGCCTGTGTCGCCTCGTACCCGTCATCCTCGGTTCCGAAGGCCGACGCCGAAAAGCCATCGGTCTCGATCCGGCTGATCGAGAATGCGAGATCGGTGCGGTCGGTGCGCGCGGTCAGGCCGAGAACGCCGCGCCGGAAGGCGTATTGCCCGGCCTCGGCCTCGGCAAAGCCGTGCACGCCGTCCTCGGTGGGGCGCAGGCTTTCGATGTTGACCACGCCGCCCACGGCGTTGAGACCGTAGCGCGCCGATTGCGAGCCTTTCAGCACCTCGATCCGGCCCAGCCCGGCATTGGTCAGCCCGCCGAAATCAAAGCCGCCGCCGCTGCTGGCGGGGTCGGTCACGTCGATGCCGTCGATCAATACCGGCACATAGGCCCCGCCAAGCCCCCGGATGCGCAATGTCGAGGTCGTGCCAAGCGGCCCGTTGGCCGAGGCGGAAATGCCCGGCTCGAATGTCAGGACGTCGCCGATGCGGGCGCGGGGCGCGGACCGGATCGCATCTGCATCGATCACCTCGACGGTTGAGCCGCTGCGCGCCAGCCGGGTGATGGTCTGGTTGGCGGTCACGGTGATCGTGTCGAGGTCTAGAACCTCTTGTCCAAGTGCGGGTGTGGTGCAGAGCGCACAAAGCGCGCTGGCCGTGGTCATCTTGAGATATGTCATGTCATGCCTATTGGTGCCGCGTGGCGGCATTGGTGTTCCAAACGATAAGTCGTTGGAAAGGCATACCTTTCCGCAGACGGTGAAAGTGCCACCACTACGGAAAAGACCGTTATCCAGTGCGCGCCCCGCGCCCGGATAGGGTGATCACTTCGGCAGGTCTCCTGACTTGCGGGTCATGGCTTTGCCGGGTCTTCCCATCGCGGGGTCCGCGACAGTGACATGGGTCCGGCTTCGCTCACCGCTTACAGTTGCGGGGGCAGTCGCGGTCTTGGCCACCTGTCGGGGGCCGCACCGTGTTCCCTATTACCCGGACAGATCATGCCCGGACCAAAGTGGTGTGACGGTACTGAAACCGGACCGAATTGCAAAGAGAAAATGTCCGCCGGTCAGCCGCCGTTGCGTGCGCGCCACGTCGCCCAGGCCTCGGGCGTGTCAAGATCGGTGGTCGCGCGTGTGTCGGGCAGGGCGAGATGGCGCACGGGATGCGTGCGCAGAATGTCGCGCGCGCCGTCATCTCCCGTCAGCCGCGCCAGGGTCGGCAGGACATCGGCCGGGAAGATCACCGGGTGACCGGCGCGGCCATCCTGAGAGGTTGCGCGCAGGATCGACCTTGAATCATTAGCTTGCAGAACGGTCTTCAAGTCCTGCGTCAAGAGATCCGGCAGGTCGGGCAGGACCACCATCAGTCCGGCATAACCGCCCGCGCGCGCCCGATCCGCCCCGGCGCGCAGCGAGGCCGACATACCGGTCGCCGCATCGTTCACGGTCATCAGGTGAAGGCGTGGGCCGACGAGATCCCGCAAGGTGTCGGCACGCTCGGGCCGGTCGGGCGGCAGCGTCACCGCGACATCCAGCCCAAGATCCAGCGCCGCTGCCACACGGTCACGCAACAGGGGCTGGCCGCGCACCGGTTCCAGCAGCTTGTCGCGGCCGCGCATCCGCGACGACGCCCCGGCGGCGGGCAGCAGGATCAGGACCCGCGGACCGGTGCTCATCGGATCACGTTCAGACGCAATCGCAGACCGCGCCGCGCCGCTTGCGGCAGGTGACGGTTGAGACGCCGGTTGATCAGCCCGAAGATGCCGATGATCACCAGAGTCAGCAGAATGAAATAGCCCGCGAGGATCGGGTAGGGCACGAAGGGATTGAAGGTCTTGTCGGCAAAGAAATTGGCGTAATAAAGCGCGTCACCGCGTTGCTGCCATGCCGGGAAGCCGGAAAAGAAGACCAATGTGGTGGCGTGAAACAGGAATATCGCCTCGTTGGTATAGGCGGGCCAGGCCAGCCGCAGCATCGTGGGCCAGATGATCTTGCGAAAGCGTGGCAGGCCCGAAAAGCCATAGGCATCGGCGGCCTCGACATCACCGCGCGGGATCGAGCGCAGCGCGCCGTAGAAGATCTCGCCCGAATAGGCGGCGGTGTTGAGAAACAGCACGACAAGCGCGCCCAGCCATGCCGAGGTGAACGCGTCAAAGACCGGAGACACGGATTTCAGCGACAGGAACAGGAAGTAGGCAAAGAAGAACTGGATGAAGAGAGGCGAGCCGCGAAAAATGAAGATGAACCATTCCGACGGCTTGCGGACCAACGGGTTGCGCGTGCCCTTGCCCACGGCAACGGCGGTAGCAAGGAAAAACCCCGCGAGAAGGGCGATCGTGCCGAAATAGACGTTCCAGATCAGCCCCGACCCGATCAGCGTGAAATGCTCGCACAGGGTATAGCCCTCGCGCGGCAGAAGACGCTCGCCATAGCCCAGTGAGCGCAGCCCGTAGTCCTGGATCGTTTGCCAGCAGCTCATGCGGCTTTCCTCTGGGCGTCGCCGCCGGTGGTGGCCTGACCGTGGCTTAGCCGCTGCATGACCCGTTCGAGAAACAGCTCGGAGATGCGCGTCAGCCCCAGATAGAAGACCAGCAGCGCCATGAAATACCACATGCGCCAGTCACCATGCGGATAGTCGGTAAAGCGCGGGTTCGCGGTCCCGCCCAGTTCTCGGGCCCAGTAAACGATATCCTCGACCCCCAGCAGGAACAGCAGCGGCGTGGCCTTGGTCAGCACCATCCACAGGTTCGACAGGCCGGGCAGGGCGTAGATCCACATCTGCGGCACAAGAATGCGCCAGAAGGTCTGGCGCGCAGTCATGCCGTAGGCCTCGGCGGTCTCGATCTGGGCGTGAGGCACGGCACGCATCGCCCCGAAAAGCACGTTGGCGGCAAACGCCCCGAACACGATTGCGAAGGTCAGTACCGCGATGAAGAAGCCGTAGGTCTCATGCACCCATTGCGGGGCATTGCCCAAGGGCAGCTTGGCCGCCTGACAGACGACGAAATCGTTGCCCTGCCAGATCGGCTGATCCCAATCGGGGCATTTGACCTTGTGGCGGATCGCCTCGAAGAGCTGGTCGAGGGCGATCACGAAGAACAGAAAGAACGCGATATCCGGAACACCGCGCACGATGGCGATATAGCCCTTGCCGAACCAGTTGAGCGGCCAGATCCGCGAGCGGGCCGCCATCGCCCCGCCAAAACCGAAGACAAGGGCGGCGGGCGCGGTGATCGCCAGCAGCAGCAGAACGGTGCCGGTGGCGTAATAGAGATTGGCGTGCTTGCCCGTGGTCAGGTAGCACGACAGCCATTTCAGGCCTTCGAGGCTCGCAGGGTCGGAGCAAAACGAAAAGATGGCCGGCCTCCAGGGCTGTGGCAGGCCCCCGCGCGGGGGCCTGGGGCTGGATCAGAAGGTCGAGGACACGTCCCACTTCTTGATCAGTTCGTTGAGCGAGCCGTCATCCTTCATCGACTGGATCGCCGCGTCGAAGGTCTCGCGCAGCTCGGTGTCGGATTCGCGCACCCCCATACCGACGCCACCGCCAAGCGGCACGTCCGTGCCGACAAACCGCAGGTCGGGGTTGTTCTCGGCGATCGGCACGAGATAGGACTTGTCGGCCAGCACCGCGTCGGCCTCGCCGTTGCGGACGGCCGCGACGGTTTCCTCTGGCGTCGCGAATTCGACCAGCGTCGCACCCGATTCGGCCACGTAGCCGGCCTGGATCGTGCCGGTCTGCGCCGCGATCACGCCGCCGGTCGTGTCGACGTCTTCGGACATGCCCAGATAGGCCGAAGGATCGGGGGGCGTGTAGTTCTGGGTGAAGTCGATCACCTCATCGCGTTCGTCGGTGATCGACATGCCCGCAATGATCGCGTCGTAATTGCCGGAAACGAGGTTGGGGATGATGCTGTCCCAGTCGGTCGTGACCCATTCGCAATTCAATTCGGCGCGGTCGCATAGCTCGTCGCCGAGGTCACGCTCGAACCCGTCGACCTCGCCCGCGTCATTGATGAAGTTCCACGGCGGATAGGCGCCCTCGGTCCCGAGGCGGACGACGTCCTGCGCCATGGCCATGCCGGCCATCATGGTGACAGCGGCGGTGGATACCATGAGTTTTTTCATGTGGTTGCTCCCTCTTGGTTGGTGGTTTCAGGCGGCCATGGTCGAGCTGAGAAAGCCCTGTAGCCGCGTCGATTTCGGGGCATTGAAGAGCGCGTCGGGCGCGCCTTCCTCCTCGATCAGGCCCTGATGCAGGAACACGACGTGATCGCTGACATCGCGGGCCATGTTCATGTCGTGGGTGACCAGGATCATCGTGCGGCCCTCGGCCGCCAGATCCTTGATGACGCGGATCACCTCCTGTTCCAGCTCGGGGTCGAGCGCCGAGGTCGGCTCGTCGAAGAGAAGTGCCTCGGGCTCCATGCACAGCGCGCGGGCGATGGCGGCGCGCTGTTGCTGGCCGCCCGAAAGCTGGGCGGGATACATCTCGCATTTCTCGGCGATTCCGACCTTGTCAAGATAGCCGCGCGCGGCCTGTTCCGCCTCGGCGCGGTCGCGGCCCAGCACGGTGACGGGCGCCTCCATCACGTTCTGCAGGATCGTCATGTGCGCCCACAGATTGAATTGCTGGAACACCATCGACAGGTTGGTGCGGATGCGCAGCACCTGTCTGGCATCGGCGGGTCGGCGATGTGCGCCCGTGCCTTTCCACGTGACAGGCTCGTTCTTGAACAGGATCTCGCCCTGTTGGCTGTCTTCCAGCAGGTTGGCACAGCGCAGCAGCGTGGACTTGCCCGATCCCGATGACCCGATAAGCGAGACGACATCACCCCTGCGGGCAATGATATCGACGCCCCTTATGACCTCGAGCCCGCCGTAGGCCTTGTGCAGATTGCGGATTTCCAGAACCGGTCGTTCCGTCACGCGTATCCCCCGATGTCGCGATCCATGTCATTTCCGTGACAGTAGGAAGGAAAATCAGCCGCAATGCAACTCGCAATGCGCGGGGGTTGACGCGGTGTCACTCGTTTGTGGCGGCGGTGACCTGCTGTCGGGCAAGCGCGCTGTCGCGGTCCGAGATACCAAGAAAGTTCGCGACAAGCCGCAAGAGCGCATCCTCGCTGGCGTCGCGCGCTCCATCGGCCATTGCCACCTGCCACAGCGCAAAGATCACCGCGCGCCGTTCCTCGTAAGGTACCGCATCCTTGATCGCACGGGTGAATCGGACGGTATCGGGGGCCTCGCCCTCCAGCGTTTCGGCCTCGCCGCGCAGCGCCACGGCATCCGCCTGCGAAAGGTCGTAGCGCGTCTCGATGATCCGGGTGATGCGCTCGACCTCGGCGGCGTCGTAATCGCCATCGCTGCGGGCCACACGGACAAGAAGCGCGGTGAGGGCGAGACGTGCGTCGCCGTCATCGAGCGGGTCGGGTTCGGGTTGAACCAGTCGGTTGAGAAGATCTGCAAACATTCAGCAGATATAGGACGTCGCATGACAGGTCGCAAACTGGAAATTTACGGCGCCTCGGCGCGGGCGCGCGCGATGTCGCCGTCTGCCTCGGTCAGGCCCATGGCCGCGCGCGCGGCATCAAGCACGCGCAACTCGGGCGGCAGGGTTTCGCCGTCCGACAGCACAACCTCCCACAGCGCGGCGAGCGCGGACAGGCGGGTCTCATGGGTGACGCCTTCGCGGATGAGGTGGCCGAACCGCTCGGTGTCGGGGGCGGCATGTTCAAGCTTTTCGCAGGTGGCGCGCATCTTGGCCGCCTCGACCGGCCCCAGATCGTAGAGGCGCGTCAGCAGCCGGTCGATCCGCCGGATTTCCGTGACATCGTAGTGACGGTCCGATTTGGCGATGCGCACCATCAGTGCCCCGAGCGCCAGTTTCTCGTCGGGCTCGGGCAGGGGGGTCGGCCCGGGGGCGGCAAAGGCCTGCAGAAGACGTGACAACATGATGGGGCGTGCTTGACCTTGTAAAACCATGGACCGAAGCAGGAAATCCTGCGGGGTCGCCGGTGCGGCCCCCCTGACCTGTCCGCGGTCAGACCAGTCGCGACGTCTCTATCGCGGCGCGGACGAAATCGGCGAAAAGCGGATGCGGTGCAAAGGGTTTGGATTTCAACTCGGGGTGATATTGCACGCCGATGAACCACGGGTGATCGGACCATTCGACGATTTCCGGAAGGCGCCCATCGGGCGACATGCCGGAAAAGGTCAACCCGCACTGTTCCAGCTTTTCGCGGTAGCGCGTGTCGACCTCGTAGCGGTGGCGGTGACGCTCGTCGATATCTGTGCGGCCATAGACCTGCGCCACGCGGGACCCCTCCTTGAGCACCGCGTCATAGGCGCCGAGGCGCATGGTGCCGCCCTTGTCGTCGCTGACCTTGCGCTGCACCTTCTCGTTGCCCTGCACCCATTCCTTCAGGTGGTAGACCACCGGCTCGAACCGCTTTCCCCCGGCTTCGAGGTCGAACTCTTCGGACCCGGCGGTGCTGACGCCTGCCACGTTGCGCGCCGCCTCGATCACCGCCATCTGCATGCCCAGACAGATCCCGAGATAGGGGATCTTGCGGGTGCGGGCGAATTCGGCCGCGCGGATCTTGCCCTCGGTGCCGCGCTCGCCGAAACCGCCGGGCACGAGAATGGCGTGGAACCCTTCGAGATGGGCCGCGGGATCCTCGCGCTCGAACACCTCGGCATCGACCCATTGCACGTTGACCTTGACGCGGTTGGCCATGCCGCCATGCGTCAGCGCCTCGCGGATCGACTTGTAGGCGTCTTCAAGCTGCACGTACTTGCCCACGATGGCGATGTTCACCGCGCCGTCGGTATTGTGGATGCGGTCCACCACATCCTTCCACACCGTCAGGTCCGGGCGCGGGGCCGGGCTGATCTGGAACGCGTCGAGCACCGCCTGATCCAGCCCCTCGCGGTGATAGGCCAGCGGCGCCTCGTAGATCGATTTCAGATCATAGGCGGCGACGACATGTTCCTTGCGCACGTTGCAGAACAGCGCGATCTTCTCGCGTTCCTTTTCCGGGATCGGATGCTCGGACCGGCAGACGAGGATGTCGGGCGCGATGCCGATGGATTGCAATTCCTTGACCGAGTGCTGAGTCGGCTTGGTCTTCAGCTCGCCCGACGCGGCAAGATAGGGCAGCAGCGTCAGATGCATGAACAGGCACTGCCCGCGCGCGCGGTCATGGCTGAACTGGCGGATTGCCTCGAAGAAGGGCAGGCCCTCGATATCGCCCACGGTGCCGCCGATCTCGCAGAGCATGAAATCGACCTCGTCATCGCCGATGGCGAGGAAATCCTTGATCTCGTTGGTGACATGGGGAACGACCTGGATGGTCTTGCCCAGATAGTCCCCGCGCCGTTCGCGATCCAGCACGTTGGAATAGATCCGCCCCGACGAGACCGAGTCGCTGATCCTCGCGGGCACCCCGGTGAACCGCTCGTAATGGCCGAGGTCGAGATCGGTCTCGGCCCCGTCATCGGTGACGAAGACCTCGCCATGCTCGAACGGCGACATCGTGCCGGGATCGACGTTGAGATAGGGATCAAGCTTGCGCAAGCGCACCGAAAATCCGCGCGCCTGCAACAGCGCGCCAAGCGCCGCCGAGGCAAGACCCTTGCCGAGGCTGGAGACGACGCCGCCGGTGATGAAAATGTAACGTGCCATGCGCGCGCAAGACCCCCGTGATTCTGCCTTATGATGCGTGGCCTACAGCCCCGGCGTGGATTGCGAAACCCACCCCGTCACGGGGGTTGACGCCTACAGGACCGACGAACCCTGCGCAAGACAGCCGCGCGGTGTGGCAGCCATCTGTGCGCGGTTCCAGACGCCCGGACCGTCAGTCCGCTGTCGGTGCCAGCGGTGCGGTGCTGTCATCCGATGACGGCGGCAGCAGCGAGCCGCCATCCGGCAAGGCCGGCGCGCCGTCCTCCACCGGGGCGGATGTGCCCCCCAGACGGTCGAGGACCGAACTGCCCGCCGATTGCTGTGCCGCGATTATGGTCAGTGTCAGCGACGTGACGATGAAGGCCGCGGCAAGGATCCAGGTGACCTTGCCGAGCGCTGTCGCGGCGGCGCGGCCGGTCATGGCCCCGCCACCACCGCCACCCATGCCAAGCCCCCCACCCTCGGAGCGTTGCAGCAGCACCACCCCGATGAGCGCGAGCGCCAGAAGCAGGTGGATGGTCAGAACGACATTTTCCATGGGATAACGGGCCTATCACTTGATCGCGGTTCGATGGCGTATCTAAGCAATTCGGATCCTGCCCGCAACCCGGCAATGTCCGGGCCGGGGCGTCGCCGAGGCATGGCGCGAAAACCCGGCCCTTGGGGCGATCATGCCGACAGCTGCGACCGGGCGCGGGCCCGCGCGCGCCCCGTTTCGCCCGTTTCTGGCCTGTGCCCCACCGGATTCCGATACCGTGAAGATCGAGGTCCCCGGACCGATGCGACGCGCCGCTGCGGTGTGGCAGTGTGGCTGGCGTCGCTTTCTGGTCGCAAGGCGTCGTTTATTGAATAGTCCGGTGGAGGATGATACCACGCCGCGACCTGATAACCGACACGGAGATCGACATGGCACGTACAAGCCCGTTCCTCGACAACATCTACAACACCGATGGCGGTGAAAGCATGCGCCGCTATTATGACGATTGGGCCGATAGCTATGACACGGATCTGCGCGAGAACGATTACCGGACACCCGGCCGCTGCGCAGCCGCTCTTGCGGCGCATCTCGACGACAAGGCGGCTGCAATCCTAGATTTCGCATGCGGCACGGGCATTTCGGGCGTGGCGCTGCACGAGGCGGGGTTCACGACCATCGATGGCACGGATATTTCGGACGGCATGCTGGAAAAGGCGCGCACCAAGGGAGTGTACCGCGATCTTTTCCGCGCAGAGCCTGATGGCGTTCTCGATACGGGCGGGCGCCAATACAGCGCGATCGTGGCCGTGGGCGCGATCGGTGCGGGTGCCGCGTCGATCGCGTATATCGACGGGGCCCTTGCGCATTTGCCCCCCGGCGGCATTTTCATCGTCTCGCTCAACGACCACACCCTCGAGGACCCGCAATTCGAGGCGCGGTTGACACAGGCGGTCACTGACGGGCGTGTCGAAAAGATCATGGCCGAAGACGGCCCGCACCTGCCCGAGATCGGGCTTGGCGCGCGTGTCTGGGCTGTGCGCAAGGTCTGAACCAAGGAGGCGTCCAGGGGTCCACTGGGCGCATCACCACCTTCAGCCTGCAAGGACCGGCCCTGATGCCGGCCATGCGCGCAGCCCCCACATGTCGCGATCACCCGGCCGGCCTGTGCCTGTTCGAGACGACATCTTCGGGCCGGCAGGGGACGGGCGGCCTGATCGCGGGACGATCTACTCGTCCACGTCGTCCATGTCCGCCTGACCCGACAGCTTGCGGCGCACATGCGACCAGCTCAGCCCGACGCCAAGGACGAACGAAAGTGCAAACAGTGCCAGCCAGACATTGAGCGTGGGATTGTCAAAGGAAATGACCCCGTAATCCTGCAAAACCCAGACAAGCACCGCGACTATGGCAAGCACCAGCCCCATTCCGATCCCTCCGATCGATCGCAGCGTCGCGCGCAGATATATGATGTAGCCCACCAGCAGGATCAGCCCGAACAGCACCGTCAGCGGCATCTGCGTGTCGAAATGTGTCCGTGCCCAGGACACGAAATTCCACTCGGTCGGGTTGAAGGTGGCCGCCAACAGCACGAAGGCCACCACCCATCTCGCCAGAAATCCCATTCGTTTGCCCCTTGTGTCGTCATCATCGGCCACAGCACTGGCGCAGGTCGCGCGCGGTGTCCAGCCGGGCAGGCCGGATTTTAGCGGTTTCACCCGCTGCGCCGCCCCGTTATACCGACGCGCGGTTTGGACCAAATGCCGAAGGATACATAATGGCAAACGTTGTCGTCGTCGGGGCCCAGTGGGGGGACGAGGGAAAAGGCAAGATCGTGGATTGGCTGAGCGAGCGCGCGGACGTCATCGCGCGGTTCCAGGGCGGTCACAATGCGGGCCATACCCTGGTGATCGACGGCAAGGTCTACAAGCTCAACGCGCTGCCCTCGGGGGTGGTGCGCGCGGGCAAGCTGTCGGTGATCGGCAATGGTGTCGTGCTGGATCCCTGGCACCTCATCGAGGAGATCACGAAGATCCGCGAGCAGGGCGTGACCATCACGCCCGACACGCTGATGATCGCCGAGAACACGCCGCTCATCCTGCCGATCCACGGCCAGCTCGATCGCGCCCGCGAAGAGGCGGCCTGCAAGGGCACCAAGATCGGCACCACAGGGCGCGGCATCGGGCCCGCCTACGAGGACAAGGTCGGGCGCCGCGCGGTGCGGGTGGCCGATCTGTCCGACGAGGCGACGCTGATCGCCCGCGTCGATCGTGCATTGCAGCATCACGATCCGTTGCGCCGCGGCCTCGGAATCAAGGCGGTGGATCGGGAGGCGCTGATCGCCGGGCTGATGAAGATCGCGCCCGAGATCCTGCCCTACGCCGCCCCCGTCTGGAAGGTGATGGGCGCGCAGCGCCGCGCCGGCAAACGGATTCTCTTCGAGGGGGCGCAGGGCGCGCTTCTGGATATCGATTTCGGCACCTACCCGTTCGTCACCTCGTCGAACACGATCGCCGGACAGGCGGCGACAGGGGTCGGCGTGGGCCCCGGCGCGATCGATTACGTGCTGGGCATCGTCAAGGCCTACACCACCCGCGTGGGCGAAGGCCCGTTCCCGACAGAGTTGCAGGATGCCGACGGTCTGAGGTTGGGCGAGCGCGGCCACGAATTCGGCACGGTGACCGGACGGCAGCGGCGCTGCGGCTGGTTCGACGCGTGCCTCGTCCGCCAGACCTGCGCGACCAGCGGCGTCAACGGGATCTCGCTGACCAAGCTTGACGTCCTCGACGGGTTCGAGACGCTGCGGATCTGCGTGGGGTACGATCTCGACGGCACGCGGCTGGATCATCTGCCGATCGCCGCCGAGCAGCAGGCACGCTGCACGCCCGTCTACGAGGACATGCCCGGCTGGACCGAGTCGACCGAGGGCGCGCGCCGGTGGGCGGACCTGCCCGCCAACGCCATCAAGTATGTACGCCGCGTCGAAGAGTTGATCGATTGCCCCGTCGCCCTACTCTCCACGTCACCCGAACGCGAGGATACGATCCTCGTCACCGATCCCTTTGCGGATTGAAATGACAAAGGAGGTCCGCATGGCGCTGAGTTACAAGGCGCGGAAACGCTGGTCGCTGGTGGTTCTGCTGATCGGGTTGCCCGCCTACATCGTGGTCGCGGTAAGCCTCGTGAACTGGATGGACCGTCCGTCGATCTGGATTGAACTGCTTGTCTATATCGTCCTCGGCGTCATCTGGATCGTTCCGCTCAAGCATGTCTTCCTCGGCGTCGGACAAGCGGACCCGGATGATCGCGGGGACTGATTCCGGTTTCACCTTTCCAGAAATACTCGATACCTCACGGCGCAACAGGCGCGGCGGAAGCAGCGGGTGGCGCGACTGCGAGGTTCGCCCACGGAGGGATGGATGACGCTACCCCGCCACCTCGTCCGGATCATGCCAAGTCGAAGAATTGACCGCGTTGGCAGCATAGCGACAGGGCATGTCGCGGATTGGCAATAAGGCCCGCGACGGCAGCGACAGTCTGGGGGGCGATACAACGTTGCAGGAGTACGGATGAAACCCCATGCACAGGCGGTCGTGATCGGTGGCGGCGTGATCGGATGCTCGATCCTCTATCACCTTGCCAAGCTGGGATGGACGGATGTGGTCCTGCTGGAGCGTGACGAGCTCACAAGCGGGTCCACATGGCACGCGGCCGCCAACATCCACGGCCTGCATGACAGCGCCAATATCAGCCGCCTTCAGCACTACACCATGACGCTCTACAACGAGTTGGAGGCAGAGACCGGCCAAAGTTGCGGGGTGTTCCAGCCCGGAAGCCTGTACCTGGCGCAGACCGAGGACCGCGCGCACCAGCTGCGCTTGCAGGCCGCCAAGGCGCGGCTTTACGGCATGAATTTCCACGAAATTTCGCGCGACGAGGCCGAGCGGTTGCATCCGTTTGTGGATTTCGACGGCATCCGGTCGATCATGTTCGAGCCGGATGGCGGCAATGTCGACCCGTCCGGCGTAACCAACGCCTATGCCGTGGGGGCACGCCAGCGCGGCGCACAGATCCACCGTTTCACGCCCGTCACGGCGACGCGGGCCCAGCCCGACGGCACGTGGATTGTCGAAACCCCCGCGGGCGAGATCCGCACGCCTTGGGTGATCAACGCCGCCGGATTGTGGGCGCGCGAGGTGGCGCGGCTTGCCGGGATCGAGCTGCCCTTGCAGCCGACCGAGCATCAGTATTTCGTCACCGAGGCCATCCCCGGCATCGCAGCGCTGGACCGGCGTCTGCCTTCGGTCGCGGATCGCGATGGCGAATACTACCTGCGCCAAGAGGGGCAGGGCCTTTTGATCGGGGCGTATGAGCGCGACATGCGGTTCTGGGCCGAGGCAGGCACCCCGCCCGATTTCGCGCATGACCTCTTTCCCGACGACCTCGACCGGATCGAGGATAACATGATGCGCGCCATGGACCGGGTGCCGGCCGTCGCCGAGGCGGGAATCAAGCGGGTGATCAACGGCCCGATGATCTGGTCGCCCGATGCCAACGTGATGCTTGGCCCGGTGCCGGAACGGCGTGGGTATTTCGCCTGTTGCGGCATCATTCCAGGGTTCAGCCAGTCGGCGGGTATCGGATCGATGGTGGCCGAATGGCTGGTGGAGGGCGAGATGTCGTATGACATGTTCGGCTGGGACATCGCGCGGTTCGGGGCGTGGGCGAACGATCGCGACTTCGTCAAGGCGCGCGTCAGGGATCAGTACGCGCACCGCTTTGCCATCCATTTTCCCAATGAGGAGCGCGCGGCGGGCCGTCCGCTGCGCACGCGGCCCGTCCACGAGACGCAATCCGGGATGGGCGCGGTGTTCGGGTTGAATTACGGCTGGGAGCATCCCTTGTGGTTCGCCGACACGCCCGGCGAGGTCGAAAGCGCGGGGTTCACCCGCCAGAACTGGTGGGGGCCGGTGGGCGCCGAGGCCCGAATGCTGCGGGCGCGGGCCGGGATCATCGACATCTCGAATTTCGCCAAGTACCGCGTCGCGGGACCCGGCGCCGAGGACTGGCTGAACGCGGTATTCGCCAACCGGATGCCCGGCGATGTGGGCCGGTCCTGCCTGACGCCGTTGATCGGCGTGCGCGGCGGGATCGCCGGGGATGCCACCGTCACGCGTCTGGCCGCGGACGAGTTCCGGGTGATCTCGTCGGGTATGGCCGAACGCTATCACAAACGGTTCTTCGACGCCGTGCCGCTGCCCGAGGGCACCGTATTCGAAAGCCTGACAGATGACGTGTGCGGCTTCAACGTCGCCGGGCCGCATGCGCGTGCGCTGCTGCAGCCCCTCACCCGGACATCGCTGGCGACGCCGGATTTTCCGTTCATGGCGAGCCGTCGGATCGAGGTCGCGGGGGTCGATTGCCTTGCCCTGCGGGTCAGCTTCACCGGCGATCTCGGGTGGGAGCTGCATTGCGCCACCGAGGATCAGGCGCGGCTTTACGACGCGCTGATCGCGGCGGGGCGCGACATGCGGGCCGGGCCGGTGGGCAGCCGTGCGCTGACCAGCCTGCGTATCGAGAAAGGATATGGGTCATGGGGGCGCGAATACGGCCCCGAATACTGGCCACAGGAGGCGGGGCTCGACCGGCTGTGCAAGATGGACAAGCCGTTTCTCAACCGCGATGCGCTGGCAGATGTGATGACCCGGCCGCCACGGGAACGGCTTGTGCTCATGGCCCTCGACGAGGCCGACGTGACCGCGTCGAACGCCGACGCGACGGGCGGCGAGCCGATCTTTCACGAGGGTCGCGGCATCGGGCGCGTGACCTCGGGCGCCTATGGCTATTCCGTCGGGCAAAGCCTCGCACTGGGCTATGTCGCGGCCGCGATGCAGCCCGGAGATCAGGTCGAGGTCATGGTCCTGGGACGTCCGCACCGTGCGCTTATCCTGCATGAGCCGCCGTTCGATCCGTCAGGATCGCGCCTGCGTGGCTGACCCGGTGCGAGATTCCGTCACTCCCACGTCACGTCGCCCAGAAAGATGTAACCCGCGCCGTAGATCGTCTTGATCAGCCGCGGGTTGCGGGGGTCCTCGCGCAGCTTGGTGCGCAGCCGCGAAATTCGCACATCCATCGCGCGGTCAAAGCTTTCGCCGGCGGCACCGCCAAGCGCCTCCTGCATCGTCTGCCGCGAGATCAGGCGCTTGGGCCTGTCGAGAAAGAGCCGCAGCACCTGGCCTTCGGCGTGCGAGAACGCGGTTTCCGCGCCCGTCGCATCCGCCAGCACATAGCGGTCGAACTGCGCGGTCCAGCCATTGAACCGCGCCACGGCGCTGGTTTGCGGGGTGGGCGCGCCACGGCGCAGGCGGGCGCGGATGCGGGCCACCACCTCGGCCGGATCGAAGGGCTTGATGATGTAGTCGTCGGCGCCAAGCTCCAGCCCCGTCACCCGATCCTGCACCTGCGCGCGGCCCGAGATGATGATCACCGTCGCCCCCTGTTCAAGCGCCAGCCGGTGCACAAGCGCCAGCCCGTCGCGATCCGGCAGCGACAGATCCACAAGGCAGACATCCGGCCGGGCCTGGCGCAAGGCGGCCTCGAATTCGGTGGCGCGCCCGAAGGCCATGGTGCGAAATCCCGCCTCGCCAAGGGCATCGGCGAGCATCGTGCGGATCTCGGGCTCGTCGTCGAGGATTGTCACCAGCGGGGCGGTCATGGCGTGTCCGCCGCCCTGAGCGCCGCATCGAGCTGTCCGGCGGTGAAGGGTTTGCGCAGCACCGGCGCGCGGCCTGCGGCGGCAAGGCTGCGCGGGTCGGCGGGCGGCAGCGATGTCATCAGGATCAGCGGGCATTCGCGCCCCTGTGGCATGTCCGCCAGGTCGAGCCCGGTTCCCGGCCCTTCCAGCACGATATCGGACAGCACCGCGGATATCTCCGGCAGGTTGGCGATCAGCGCGCGCGCCTCGTCGACGCTGGTGGCTTCGATCACGCTGTGGCCCGCGCCGCGCAGCATGTCACGCAGGGTGCTGCGCAGGTCGGGGCTGTCCTCGACCAGCAGCACAAGGCCGTGCGGACGCGCCGCGCCGGCGGTGCGCAGCGGCAGGCGCAGGGCCACGCGCCCGCCCTGTGCGGTATTGCCAAGGGTGACGCGGCCACCGGCGAGTTTCGTCATGTCATAGACCATCGACAAGCCCAGGCCCGAGCCCTCGCCCCCCTTGGTGGTGAAGAACGGATCGAGCGCGTGGCGCCTCGCCTCGTCGCTGAACCCCGGTCCGGTGTCGTACACCACGAATTCGAGCCATGTTTCCTGAACGGGGCGCGCGGTCACGGTGATCCGGCCCGTGCCCCCGCAGGCATCGCGCGCGTTCAGCACGAGGTTGAGAAGCGAATCCTGAAGCATCCCCGCATCGAGCAGGTAGCGGTCGGTGATGCCGCCGGTGTCGATCCGCAGCGAGATGCCCGAGGGCAGGGTGGACCGTGCCAGCGTTTCCAGATCACCGAAAAACGCGGTCAGATCGGTCGGCACAGGCTCATGTTCGCGCGGGCCGGTCATGTCGGCGATCCGAATCAGAAGACCGCCCCCGCGCCGTGCCGCGGCCAGCGTGGCGTTGACAAGGTCCTGACCCGTGTCCGGCAGATCCATCCGGCCAAGACGCGACTGCATGCCCAGGATGATCGTCAGCAGGTTCGAGAAATCATGCGCCAGCCCCGAGGTCAGCTGTGCTGCCATCTCGCGACGGCGGGTCTGTTGCAGGGCCGCGCGCGTCTGGCTTTCGCGGGTGATGTCCATCGACAGGGTATAGACACCGCCGCTGGTCGGGTCCGGCGTCAGCGCCACCCGGATGCGGCGGCCGCTGGCCTCGTGGGTGAATTCGAACACCGACGGCTGCCCGGCATAGGCGCGGTCGAGCTCGGGCCGGATCTGCGACCATGGCTGTGGTCCGAGCACCTCGGCGACATGCACGCCGATCAGGTCGGCGCGCGAGCCGGGCATCACCGAGGTCAGGCGCCGGTTGGAATAGGTGTAGCAGCGGTCGGGGCCGACATGCGCGATATGCGCGGGCATCATCTCGGCGGTCAGGCGGGTGCGCGCCTCGGCCTCGGTGATCTGGCGCTTGGCCTCTTCAAGGGCGGTAATGGTTGCCTCAAGTTCGCGGTTGGCCGCCGAAAGATCCTCGGAATAACTCAGAAGCTGATCCGACAGCTCTTCCGAGCGTGCGCGCAACAACGCCTCCTGCCGCTTGGTCGTGGTGATGTCGGTATAGACGGTGACCCAGCCGCCCTCTGGCAGCGGCGAGCCCTCGACGCTGATCGTGCGGCCGTTGGCGCGGGTGCGTTCCATGTAATGCGGCTCGAACGCGCGGGCGGTCTCGACACGGATGGCGACGAAGGCATCGACATCGCCGACATCGCCGTAATCACCGCGCGCGGCGAGGTAGTGGATCGTGTCGGCGAAATCGACCCCCGGCGTCACCAGCCTATCGGGCAGCGCGAACATCTCCTGGAAACGGCGGTTGCAGACGGCGAGGCGCAGATCGCGGTCATAGATGGTCAGCGCCTGCTGAATGAGGTTCAGCCCGGCCATTGTCATTGCGTCGCGATCGGCGTGGCCGGAGCGCATGCATCGGTCCTCCCATCGACTTGGGTAACACCCGACTGGCGGGTCGCAAAGCGGTGTCGCGCGGCCTGTTACAATTTGTAAGGATTGCGCAATGTTCAGGAAAAAGTTGACGCAGAAACATTATCGGGCACGCTTTGAGGCAGGGAAGAATCGCCTGAAGGTGATCGCATGCCCGTGGGAGCGGGCAAAGGGGAGGATCAATTTTGGCACAGCCGTCACAGGCGACGGACGGGATGGATTCCGTCCCGGCGCTGTTGCAACGCAACGCCACGCGCTACGCGGACAGGCCCGCGTATCGCGAAAAGGAATTCGGCATCTGGCAAAGCTGGACGTGGGCCGAGGCCGAACGGGAAATCGAGGCGCTCGCGCTCGGATTGCTCAACCTTGGCGTGGACGAGGGCGATTTCATCGCCGTAATCGGTCGAAACCGCCCGCATTTCTACTGGTCCATGGTTGCCGCGCAATCCGTGGGCGCGATCCCCGTGCCACTGTATCAGGACGCCGCCGCCGACGAGATGGCCTATGTCATGGACCATTGCGGCGCGCGCTTTGCCATTGTCGAGGATCAGGAACAGGTCGACAAGCTGATCGAGGTGCAAGAGGACCTGCATCAGCTTCAGCACATGATCTATGTCGACGCGCGTGGCCTGCGGAAATATGACCATTCCAAGCTGCACCGCTTTGTCGACATCCAGGAGCAGGGGCGCGCGGCGCATTACGAATTTTTCGACACGCTCAAGGCCCGCCGCGAAAAGCTGGATTACGACAGCGTTTGCGTGATGCTTTACACGAGCGGCACCACCGGCAAGCCCAAGGGCGTGGTGCTCAGCAATCGTAACATCATCGAGGCGTCGAAATCCTCGGCCGAGTTCGACAATCTCGCCCGCGACGAAGAGGTGCTTGCCTACCTGCCGATGGCCTGGGTCGGCGATTTCATCTTTTCCATCGGGCAGGCCTATTGGTGCGGCTTCTGTGTCAATTGTCCCGAAAGCCCCGAGACGATGCAGACCGACTTGCGCGAGATCGGGCCGACCTATTATTTCGCGCCGCCGCGCGTCTTCGAGACCCAGCTGACCAATGTGATGATCCGGATGGAGGATGCCAGCCGCTTCAAGAAATGGCTGTTCGATACCTTCATGGCGCATGCGCGGCGGGTTGGACCGGCAATCCTTGACGGTCGGCAGGTCGGTGGCTGGGACCGGTTCAAATACACCGTGGGCAACGTGCTGGTCTATGGCCCGCTGAAGGACACCCTGGGGTTGTCGCGCGTGCGCGTCGGCTACACGGCGGGCGAGGCGATCGGACCCGAGATCTTCGATTTCTACCGCTCGCTCGGCATCAATCTCAAGCAGCTTTACGGCCAGACCGAGGCGTCGGTGTTCATCACTCTGCAACCCGATGGCGAGGTGCGCAGCGACACGGTCGGCGTGCCCGCGCCCGGTGTCGAGGTGCGCATCGACGCCACCGGCGAGGTTTATTACCGTGGGCCCGGCGTGTTTGAATATTATTACAAGAACGCCGAGAGCACCGCCAAGACCAAGGATTCCGACGGCTGGGTCGCCACCGGCGATGCCGGGTTCTTCGAGGACGGCTCGGGGCACCTGCGGATCATCGACCGCGCCAAGGATGTGGGCAAGATGGCCGATGGCCGGATGTTCGCGCCCAAGTATGTCGAGAACAAGCTGAAATTCTACCCGAACATCCTCGAGGCGGTGGTGTTCGGCAATGACCAGGAAATGTGCGCGGCGTTCATCAATATCGACCTCACGGCGGTCGGCAACTGGGCCGAGCGCAACAATATCGGGTACGCCTCGTATCAGGAACTGGCCGGCAACCCGCGCGTTCTGGACATGATCCAGGGCCATGTCGAGGAGGTCAATCGCAGCCTGTCCGAGGACCCGATGCTGGCGCATTGCCAGGTGAATCGCTTTCTCGTCCTGCACAAGGAGCTTGATGCCGACGATGGCGAGATGACGCGCACCCGCAAGGTGCGGCGCGGCGTGATATCGGAGAAGTTCGCGGATCTGGTGGACGCGCTCTACGACGGCTCGCGCGAAATCCACACCACCACCGAGGTCACCTACGAGGACGGGCGCAAGGGGGCGATCAGCGCGACGCTGGAGATCCGCGATGCCGCGGTGGTACCCATCGAGACAGCAAAGGCGGCGGCGGAATGAACGACATGACCCCCGAAGGCTACACCACCGAGGATGGCCGCAAGATCGGAGGTGTGGTGATGGACATGCGCAACATCACCCTGCGCTTCGGCGGCGTGGTGGCGATCAAGGATATCAGCTTTGACATCCGCGAGGGCGAGATCCGCGCTATTATCGGACCCAACGGCGCCGGTAAATCCTCTATGCTCAACGTCATCAGCGGCTTTTACAAACCGCAGGAGGGCGAGGTCTGGTACAAGGGCGAAAGGCGCCCGGACATGAAACCCTACCAGGTGGCGCAGCAGGGCATCGCCCGCACATTCCAGAATATCGCGCTGTTCGAGGGGATGACGGTGCTTGACAACGTGATGACGGGACGCATCCGGCAGATGCGGGCCGGGCTTCTGTCCCAGGCTATCTGGAAAGGCCGGGCCGAACGCGAAGAGGTCGAGAACCGCGCGGTTGTCGAGCGCATCATCGACTTTCTCGAAATCCAGCATATCCGGAAAACGCCGGTGGGGCGTCTGCCCTACGGCCTGAAAAAGCGCGTCGAGCTGGCGCGCGCGCTGGCGGCCGAGCCGTCGATCCTGCTGCTCGACGAGCCCATGGCGGGCATGAACGTCGAAGAGAAAGAAGACATGAGCCGCTTCATCCTCGATCTCAACGACGAGTTCGGGACCACCATCGCGTTGATCGAGCATGACATGGGCGTGGTCATGGACCTGTCCGACCGCGTCGTGGTGATGGATTACGGCAAGAAGATCGGCGACGGCTCGCCGGACGAGGTGCGGCGCAACCAAGCGGTTATCGACGCTTATCTGGGTGTCGCGCATGACTGATATCGCAGGGCGGGATCACCTCGGATCGGGCGGACACGGTACGGCGAGCGACCAAACGCGCGGTGGGGTCGCCAGCACACGAGCACATGGGAGACACTTTGATGCCTGATCAACTGGTTTGGGGAATGGAGGTCTTTCTCAACGGCCTGATGACCGGGGTGCTGTATTCGCTGGTCGCGCTCGGGTTCGTGCTGATCTTCAAGGCGTCGGGGATCTTCAATTTCAGCCAGGGCGTGCTCGCGCTTTTCGCGGCGATGACGCTGGTCGGGATCATGGAAGGCCGCGTGCCGTTTTCGCACTTGATCAACGCCACCTTCGGCACGGATATACACTATTTCGGCTGGACGGTGCCCGCGTTCGCGGCGATCCTCTTGACGATGGTGGTGATGGTGGCGCTGGCCTGGGCGGTCAATCAGTTCATCTTCCGGCATCTCGTCGGGCAGGAGCCGATCATCCTGTTCATGGCGACCATCGGTCTTGCCTATTTCCTCGAAGGATTTGGCGACTTGATGTGGGGCAGCGATATCAAGACCCTCGATGTGGGCCTGCCGCAGGGCATCAACGAGACCATCGACGAGGTGACCTACGAGATCTTCGGCTACGGGTTTTTCATCGACAATCTCGACATCTCCGCGACGATCGTGGCGGCGCTGCTGGTGATCGCGTTGGTGATGTTCGCGCAATACACCAAATACGGCCGGGCGATGCGCGCGGTGGCCGACGACCATCAGGCGGCGTTGTCGGTGGGTATCTCGCTCAAGTTCATCTGGATCATGGTCTGGTCGCTGGCGGGGTTCGTGGCGCTGGTCGCGGGCATCATGTGGGGCACCAAGTCCGGCGTGCAGTTCTCGCTGTCGCTGATCGCGCTGAAGGCCCTGCCGGTGTTGATGCTGGGCGGCTTCACCTCGATCCCCGGCGCTATCGTCGGCGGCCTGATCATCGGGGTTGGCGAAAAGATGTTCGAGTTCCTTGTCGGACCGATGCTGGGTGGCGCGACTGAGAACTGGTTCGCCTATGTGCTGGCGCTGCTTGTGCTCGTCTTCAGGCCGCAGGGCCTGTTCGGCGAGAAGATCATCGAAAGGGTATAGGCCGATGCAGAAACTGATCGCCATCGTCAACGTGATCGCCTGGGCCGGGTTCTGGGCCTTCGGGTATCTCGCGATTTCGGCACGGGCGGGCAATGCCGGCCAGATGGTCACCGCCGCGATCCTTGCGGCCCTCGGCGGGGCGGTTGGCCTGCTCGCCTATCTGCGGCTTGTGCGCGACGCTGAACGATCGGGCTATGCGCGGCCCGCAAACCGCGCGCGGATGCGCGACGAAGACATCCCCAAGGAGGTCGTGTAATGTTTTACCGTGAGGCGGGGGATTTCAAGACCTCCTACACCGCAGACAGCCAGACATTCCCGATCCGGTTCGATCGCTACCGCTATTACGCGGTGCTGGTCGCCGCCTTCGCGGTGGTGCCGTTCGTGATCAACGACTACTGGGTCAATGCGATCTTCCTGCCGTTCCTGATCTATTCGATCGCGGCGATCGGCCTGAATATCCTCGTGGGGTATTGCGGGCAGGTCAGCCTTGGCACCGGGGGCTTCATGGCCGTGGGCGCCTATGCGTGCTACAAGCTGATGACCAGCTTTCCGGATGTGAACATCTTCTTTCACATCATCATCGCCGGGGGCATCACCGCCGCCGTGGGCGTTCTCTTCGGCCTGCCATCGCTGCGCATCAAGGGGTTCTACCTTGCCGTGGCCACATTGGCCGCGCAGTTCTTTCTGGTCTGGCTGTTCAACCGTGTGCCGTGGTTCTACAACTACTCGGCCTCGGGTCAGATCAGCGCGCCCGAGCGCACCATTCTCGGTGTGCCGATCACCGGTGCCGAGACCGCGCCCTGGGCCGCGTATCTTTTCTGCCTTGTCTTCGTGCTTGCCTCGGCGATTGTCGCGCGCAATCTGACGCGCGGCATGGCAGGGCGCAAATGGATGGCCATTCGCGACATGGATATCGCCGCCGAAATCATCGGGGTGAACCCGCTCAAGGCCAAGCTGAGCGCCTTTGCCGTGTCGTCGTTCTTCGTCGGTGTCTCGGGTGCGCTGTTCTTCGCGGTCTATCTGGGCGCGGTCGAAGTGGGCGAGGTGTTCGGCATCAACAAGTCGTTCCTTGTGCTTTTCATGGTCATCATCGGCGGGCTTGGGTCGATCTTCGGCAGCTTTGCGGGCGCCGCGTTCCTCGTGCTTCTGCCGGTGCTTCTGAAAAACGTTCTGGTCGGCGGGCTCGGCTGGCCCACGGATCTGGCATCGCATTTGGAGTTGGTCATCGTCGGCGGGCTGATCATCGTCTTTCTGGTCGCCGAGCCGCACGGCCTGGCACAGCTCTGGCGCGTGGCGAAGGAGAAACTGAGGCTGTGGCCCTTTCCGCATTGAGGGCGCGTGACATACGCGGCGGGGTGCAAGATGCCCCGCGCGACATCGGATAAAACCAAGGGAGGAACTCACCGATGAGACAGAAACTACTGATGGCGGCGACCGCCGCCGCGCTGGCCGCGGGACCGGCGGTCGCAGAACTGACGATCGTCGATACCAGCTATCGCACCGGACCCTACGCCGCGAATGGTATCCCGTTCTCGGACGGCTACCAGGACTATTTCACCCTGCTCAACCAGCGTGATGGCGGCATCGGGGGCGAGCGGATCAATCTCGTGGAATGCGAGACAGGCTACAACACCGAACAGGGTGTCGAGTGCTACGAGTCCACCAAGGGCGCCGGCGACGGGGCGCTGGTCTATCAGCCGCTTTCGACGGGCATCACCTACCAGCTGATCCCCAAGGCCAGCGCCGACGGCATTCCCATGCACACCATGGGCTACGGGCGGACCTCGGCCAAGAACGGCTCGGTGTTCAAGTGGATCTTCAACTATCCCGCCAATTACTGGGATGGGGCGAGCCACGCGATCACCCATATCCTCAACGAGAACGGCGGCGATATCAGCGGTCGCAAGATCGCGCTGGTCTACCACAACTCGGCTTATGGCAAGGAGCCGATCCGGACACTGGAAAATCTCGCGGAAAAGCACGGCTTCGAGCTGATGCTGCTGCCTGTCGACCATCCCGGCCAGGAGCAGGGGTCGCAATGGTTGCAGATCCGTCGGCAGCAGCCCGACAACGTGATCATGTGGGGCTGGGGCGTGATGAACCAGGTCGCCATCCAGGAAGCGGTGAACATTCGCTATCCGATGGACCAGTTCATCGGCATCTGGTGGTCCGGCTCGGAAAACGACGTGAAATCCGCAGGCGCGAAGGCCGATGGGTACAAGGCGCTGACCTTCCACAACCTCGGATCGGATTACCCGGTCTATGACGATATTCAGCAGCATGTCGTCGATACCGGCAATGCCGCGGGCGCGGGCGATCAACTCGGGACCGTGCTATATAACCGTGGCATGTATGCCGCGATGCTGGCCGCCGAAGCCGTGAAGACCGCGCAGGAGATGCACGGCACGAGCGCGATCGACGCGGCACAGATGCGTGACGGCATGGAAAACCTCGAGATGACCGAAGAGAAGATGGCGGCCCTCGGCCTGCCGAACTTCGGTCCCGAGTTCACGGTAAGCTGTGCAAACCACGGCGGCAACGGCTTTGGCGCCGTGTCGCAATGGAACGCGGAGGCCGGGGAGTTCGAATTGATCACCGATTATTTTCAATCGGACCAGGAGATCATCTCGCGGCTCGTGAAAGAGGACTCCATGCAGTACGCCGAGGAGAACGATATCGAGCCGCGCTGCTGAGGCGTGATCACGGGGGCCGGCTGCCGCACCGTGCGGCGGCCGGTCGATTTCGAGTATTTCTGGAAAGATGAAGACGGGCGCGCCCCGTCAGTCCAAGGCGGAGTAGTCTGATGCTGGATGCGTCCGAACGCGACGAGCCGCTTCTCGCGGTCAACAATATCGAGGTGATCTACAATCACGTGATCCTCGTGCTGAAGGGTGTCAGCCTCGATGTTCCCAAGGGCGGCATCACCGCGCTTCTCGGCGGCAACGGGGCCGGCAAGACGACGACGCTCAAGGCGGTGTCCAACCTGTTGAAATCGGAACGCGGCGAGGTCACCAAGGGAACGATCAGGTATCGTGGCGAGCGTGTGCAGGATTTTTTGCCTTCTGACCTGGTGAAACGTGGCGTGGTCCAGGTCATGGAAGGTCGGCATTGCTTCGAGCATCTGACGGTCGAGGAGAACCTGTTGACGGGCGCGTATGTCCGCGGCGCCTCGCGGGCCGAGATCGATGCGGATCTGGACATGGTCTACGAGTATTTTCCGCGCATCAAGGAACGCCGGCGCAGCCAGGCGGGCTATGCCTCGGGGGGGGAGCAGCAGATGGTGGCGATCGGCCGGGCGCTGATGGCCCGGCCCGAGACGATCCTGCTGGACGAGCCGTCGATGGGCCTGGCCCCGCAACTGGTCGAGCAGATCTTCGGGATCGTGAAATCCCTCAACGAAGAGCAGGGATATACCTTTCTTCTGGCCGAGCAGAACACCAATGTCGCGCTGCGCTTCGCGCATTACGGGTATATTCTGGAATCCGGGCGCGTGGTGATGGACGGCCCGGCCGGGGATCTGCGCGAGAACCCCGACGTCAAGGAGTTCTATCTCGGGATGTCCGATGAGGGGCGCAAATCGTTCCGGGATGTGCGCAGCTATCGGCGGCGCAAGAGGTGGCTTGCATGACGCTGTCGCGACCGCCTATTCACACTCGCGCCAAAGGATGATGGCATGACGCAGTATTACGACCGGCTTGAGATCCGCAGCGCAGGCGAACGCGCCGAGGCGCTGTCCCGCGACCTGCCCGAGCAGATTGCCCGCGCGCAAACCCTGTCGGGCTATGGCGCCGCGTTGGACGCGGTCGAGCCGCAGCGGATCACCGATGTCGCAGATCTTGCATCGCTGCCGATCCTGCGAAAATCCGATCTGGGCCGCGCACAGGGCGAGGCCGCTCCTTTCGGCGGCCTGACGCGCAGTCCGGCGCATGAGTTCGGGCACGTGTTTCAATCGCCCGGCCCGATCTATGAGCCGGGCGGGATCAGCCACGACTGGTGGCGTGTCGGCCGGTTCCTGCATGCCTGCGGCGTGGGGCCGGGGGATATCGTGCAGAACTGTTTTGGCTATCACCTGACGCCTGCCGGCATGATCTTCGAGAGCGGCGCGCGGGCCGTGGGGGCCGCCGTGCTGCCGGCCGGTACCGGCCAAACCGAATTGCAGGCCCGCGCGGCGCATGACGTCGGGGTGACGGTCTATGCCGGAACGCCCGATTACCTGAAGGTCATCCTCGACAAGGCCGACGAGATGGGGCTGACGCTGGCGATCACGAAGGCAGCGGTCGGGGGCGGGGCGTTGTTCCCGTCGCTTCGGTCCGAATACGCGGATCGCGGGATCACCTGCCTGCAATGCTACGCCACCGCGGATCTGGGCAACATCGCCTATGAAAGCGCGTCACAGGACGGCATGATCGTCGACGAGGGGGTGATCGTCGAGATCGTGCGCCCCGGAACCGGCGACCCGGTGGCGCCCGGTGAGGTTGGCGAGGTGGTGGTCACCACGCTCAACCCCGACTACCCGCTGATCCGCTTCGCAACCGGCGATCTCAGCGCGGTGATGGAGGGGGCAAGCCCCTGCGGGCGGACCAACATGCGCATCAAGGGATGGATGGGCCGCGCGGATCAGACGACCAAGATAAAAGGCATGTTCGTGCGCCCCGAGCAGGTGGCGGCACTGGTGGCCGGGCACGACGCCATATCACGCGCTCGCGTGATCGCCAGCCGCGAGGGCGAGGCGGATGTCATGACCGTTCGCATCGAAGCCACGGGGGGCGGGGCCGAGCATTACGCCGAGGCGGTGAGTGAGACGCTGAAGCTGAAAGGGCGTATCGAGATCGTGCCGCCCGGCAGCCTGCCCAATGACGGCAAGGTGATCGAGGATCTGCGCAGCTACGATTGAGCCTGGTGTCGAAATCTTTCAAAGATTTCGAACCGCGATCTTTGAAAGATCGCGGCGCATGGTCTCAAAGGTCAGGTGAACCGGTTCGCGTCATAGGGCGAAAGGTCGATATTGGGGCGCCTGTCCGACACCAGATCGGCCACAAGTCGCCCGGTCTTCGGCCCCGCCGTCAGCCCGACATGCTGGTGACCGAAGGCCGCATGCACGCCGGTGCCCCCGATCTCGCCGATAAGCGGCAGGCTGTCGGGGGTGGAGGGCCGAAAGCCCATCCATTCCGTGACCGTGTCATATGTCAGATCCGGAAAGACCCGCGCCGTCTCGCGGCGGATGAGATCGAGCGGCGCGCGAGACGGTCCCTTGGCGATGCCACCCAACTCGACCGTGCCGGCACAGCGCAGCCCGTGTGCCATGGGATTGACCGCGAACTTGCCGCTGGAGATCATCAGCGGATGACGTGGCATCTGCGACGGCCCGGTGAAATGCAGGTGATAGCCGCGCTCGGCCTCCAGAGGCACGCGCAGCCCGAGCTTGCGCATGAGTTCTTTCGACCAGATCCCGGCGGCCAGCACGGCCCGGTCGCACGGCATTGGTCCGCGGTCCGTCTCGACCCGGCTGACGCGCCCGTCTTCCAGGGTGATGTCCTGAACCGTGGCCTGCCGGACCTCTCCGCCCTCGACCTCGAGCACCCTTGCCAGATCGGCCATGTAGCTGCCGGGATCAAGGATGTGGCCGTGCCCTTTCAAAAGCGCGAGGCACTGCGTCGCGGGGCCCAGCATCGGCTCGACCTCGCGCACGGCCTCGCCTGTCACAACCTCCGGCACATGTCCGGCGTCCCGTTTGATCGCCCATGAATAGGCATCGCCCTCAAACGCGGCGCGGTCGGCGTAGGCGTAGCCGAAATCGCTGGTGGCCAGCCACTTTTCCGCCAGCGTGCCGCGGACCAGCGCGCGGTGCTGATCGACGCTGTCGCCGACAAGCGGGATCAGCCCCTCGACCATCCGGGCAGTGTCACGGTCATTGGCATTGCGCGCGAACTGCCACAACCATGGCAGCAGGCGCGGCAGATAGGACCATTGCAGGAACAGCGGCGAGCGGGGGTTGGCAAGGTATTTGAAAGCTGTCGGGATGAGATCGGGTGTATTGACCGGCACCACCGCCCATTGCGCCAGCAGTCCGGCATTGCCCTGCGACGCGCCGGCACCGGGCCGGTCGCGGTCGACCAATGTCACATCATGGCCCGCCCGGCGCAGCCAGATCGCCGCGCTTAGCCCGCATATGCCGGCGCCGATGACGATGATCTTGAAGGGTTTGCTCAACAGGGCCTCTTGATGAAATCGTTAAAACCTGAACGTACGTAAACGCCGGAATGACGGGTCGGCAAGAGGGCATCAATGCGATCCAAGGGACATCCCAGGCATCGTCGCAGCACCGGCGTCGCATTACCAGGCAGGGTGTCGGTTACTTTCACGGATGTAGGCACCCGGAAATGCCCCTGCGACGCGATATTTCACGGGCTTGACCCCGCCGGGTTCGTGCTAAGGTATGAAGGATGTATAGCGTACACCCCGACATAAAGCGTTTCGCACGGCGCCCGCATCTGCCACGCGACGCGTCAGGCCGGGAGATGCGTTTCGCGGTGGCAGCACTTCTTGCGGCCGTGGTGGTCTGGGTGCTGTCGCGCGGCGTCTTCGACAGCAGCATCGTTCATGCGGCGGTCGTGACAGCGTTGCATCTGGGCGCGTGCGCGAGTGTCGCCGTGTTCATGCGCAGGACATATACGCACGCTGTGATAGGTCTGTGCAATCTTGTCACCCTTCTGCGCCTCGGCCTGACTATGTCGCTTGTGACGCCGCTGCTGGCGGGGACCGCACCGCCGGCCTGGGGGATCTTCACGGTGGGCGTGCTCGCGCTGAGCCTCGATGGTGTCGATGGATGGCTTGCCCGGCGCCAGGGACTGTCGTCGACGTTCGGCGCACGGTTCGACATGGAGGTCGACTCGGCGCTCAGCCTTGTACTCGCGTTGAACGCGCTCGTTGTGGGTAGTGTCGGCCCGGCAGTTCTGGTGCTGGGCGTGGCGCGCTATGTCTTCGGTGCGGCGGGTCTGGCCTTTCCGTGGCTTGCCCGCCCGCTGCCAGACCGGTTCGGGCGCAAGGTGGCCTGCGTGTTGCAGATCGGGGCGCTGATCGCGGTGCAGGCGCCGATCCTGTCGCCTGCATTGGGCGTGCTTGCGGTCGTCGTCGCGACACTTGCCCTTGCATGGTCGTTCGGGCGAGATGTTCTCTGGCTGTGGCGGAGGCGCGCATGAACCGGGCGACAATCCGGACCGGGCTGCAGCTCGTACTGGCTGCACTTGTGCTGCATCTGGCCCTGATCCAGCCGAACCACCCCGCGGCGTTGACCTGGCAGGCCCTGTTGCTGTTTCCGCTGGAATTGCCGGTCATCATGCTGGCGCTGCATGCGGCCGGCGGGGCTGTCGCCACGGGGCTGCGGATCGTACTGACCGTCGCGATCACCGTCCTGTGCGGTCTTAAAGCGGCCGATTTCGCGATGTTCACCGCGCTTGCGCGCGGGTTCAATCCGGTGGCGGACTTCGTGCTCATGGGGGCCGGCCTGCGGCTGCTTGCAGGGGCGATCGGTGTACTGCCAAGCGCCTTGGCCATACTGGGGGGCGTGGTCGCTCTTGGTGCGGTCGCATGGGCGACGTGGTGGGCCACCGGGGTCTGGGCCGCGCTGCCCCCGCCGCGTGCGGGGCGCGGAATTCCATTGGCGGGCGCGATTGTCTGCGCGGGATTGGCGGTCGCGCAGGTGGGGCACGTCATGGGCCGCTGGGGCCTGCCTGTCACCCCGCCCGGATCGGCCTTCAAAGCGCATCGGCATCGAACGCGCCGTGCTGGTCCGCGACACGCTGACCGAATTGCGGGCCTTCCGGGCCGCTGCGGCGATCGACCCGCGGGCCGGCGGGACCGGTTTCTTTGACCGGATCGACCGCGACGTGCTGATCGTCTTTGTCGAAAGCTATGGCCGAACCAGCCTGGACACGCCCTTTTACGCCGACACCCACCGCGAGACCCTCCGGCGGTCCGAGGCACGGCTCGACGGGTTGGGCCTGTCGATGGCGTCCGGTGTGTTGCGCGCGCCCACGCAGGGCGGGCAAAGCTGGCTGTCGCATGCCACGTTCGCCAACGGGCTGTGGGTCAGCGATCAGATCCGCTACGGGGCCGTGCTGGCCTCGGGACGAGAGACCCTGTTTCACCTCGCGGCGCGGTCGGGGTTTCACACAGCGGCGGTGATGCCGCAGATCACGCTGGCCTGGCCGGAGGCGCAGGTCATGGGGTTCGACACGATCCTGGCTGCGCGAGATCTGGGATACGCGGGCGCGCCGTTCAACTGGGTCACCATGCCCGATCAGTTCACATTCGTCGCGATGGATCGCGCTTTGCGTGATGATCCGCATGATGATCCGGTCTTCGTGCAGATGGCGATGGGATCGTCGCATGCGCCCTGGGTGCCGGTGCCAGACCTCGTCGACTGGGACGCCATCGACGACGGGCGCATCTTCGACGATATGGCGGCCGCGGGAGAGTCGCCGGCAGAGGTCTGGCGCGACCGCGACCGGGTGCGTGCGCAATACCGCAAGGCGATCGACTATGCGTTGTCCGTGGTGTTCGACTATGCCGCCCGGCACGCTGATGATCCGCCGCTGATGATCGTCGTGGGCGATCACCAGCCGGCCGAGTTCGTGGCGCTGGACGACCGGGCGGAGGTGCCGGTTCATATGATCGGACCCGCGCATCTTGTCGGGCCGATGGCGGCACTCGGCTGGGGGGACGGGCTAATACCGGACCCCGATACGCCGGTTCTGCGCATGGACCGCATGCGCGATCTGCTGATCGAGACATTCTCGTCGCCCGAAAACCGGAACGGGACGGGCGGATGATGGGGCACCGCGTGCCGCCCGCGCTGGCCCGCGCGGCGCAGGTCGTCCTTGCCGTGGCGATACTGGCGCTGTTGTGGCGCGTCGCCGGTGGCGGCGAGGCCGCGCGCAGTCTGACCTCGTCCGATCCGGTCTGGATTGCCGCCGCCCTCGCCGCGTTGACGCTGCAGACCGTGCTTTCCGCGATCCGCTGGAAGGTGACGGCGGCACAGCTTGGCATCCATCTGGAGACCCGCGCGGCATTACGCGAATATTACCTCGCGCAGGCGATCAACGTCTCCATGCCGGGCGGTATCCTCGGGGATGCGGGCCGGGCCGTCAGGGCGCGCGGTCAGGCTGGGCTGCTGGCGTCGGGGCAGGCCGTCCTGTTTGAGCGTCTGGCCGGTCAGGCGGGGCTTTTCGTGGTCATGGCGGTGACATTCGCGGTCACGCTGGCCCGCCCCGGTGGGATCGAGTGGCCGGGATGGCTGATCGCGGCGGTGGGTGTCGTCGTGGCGGGCGGGGTTTGCGTTCCGGTCGGTCTGCACGCGGCCACGCGGATACGCGGACGCATGGGGCAGACGTTGCGCGGATTCCGGGACGCGATGGTGCGGGCCTTGCTGGCGCGTCCGGTGATCGCGCGGCAGATCGTGCTCAGCCTTGCGACCACGGCATGCAACCTGGCCGCCTTCGCCTTTTGCGCGGTCGCGGTCGGCGAGGCGCTTGGGCCGGTCGCGGTCGCGGCCTTCGTGCCGCTCATTCTTCTGACGATGCTGGTGCCGGTGACGATCAGCGGCTGGGGCCTGCGCGAGGGCGCGGCGGTCGTGCTTTTTCCGCTGGCAGGTGGTACGGCAAGCGGCGGGCTGGCCGCCAGTGTCGCGTTCGGATTGACCCTGATCGTGGCGTCCCTGCCGGGCGCGTTGACCGTCCTGGCGCGGCGCGGACCCGACCCGTTGGCGCCACGGTGGCGGTGACCATGGGCTGGCCCGACGGCGGCCTGAAATGACAAGACCACGAAAGGGTAAGGCATGCGTCACTGGCTGGGATTCCTGCGATCATTGGTGATCTATCACAATCCCGCGACCATGCGCGCCTGGCGCCGGTTCTATGGCGATCTTCTTGATCCCCAGGATCTGGTCCTCGACGTCGGCGCGCATGTCGGCAGCCGCGCCCGCGCCATGCGCGCGGCGGGCGCACGTGTCGTCGCGATCGAGCCGCAACAGCCCTTTGCCGGGTTCCTGCGCCGGACGCTGCCGCGTGACATCACGCTGGTCGAGGCCGCTCTCGGTCGCGCCGAAACCGAGGCCGAGATGGCGGTGTCCTCGCGGCATCCGACGGTGTCTTCCTTGCGCACCGATTTCGTGACGGGGGCGGCCCATGCGCCGGGGTTCGAACATGTCAGATGGGATGCCACGCAAAGGGTGCGCATGGTCACGCTTGACGCTTTGATCGCGCGGTTTGGCCTGCCGCGTTATGTCAAGATCGACGTGGAGGGGTTCGAACTCGACGTGCTTTCGGGCCTGTCGCGCCCGGTACCGATGCTTTCGGTCGAATTCCTGCCGGGCTTCGTGCCCCTCACGACGGCGGTGATCGACCGGCTGGCCGAACTGGGCACGTACAGGTTCAATCCCGTGCAGGGCGAAACCGGGGGGTTCCTGTGGTCCGAGTGGCGCGACGGTGCGGCGGTGAAGGCGTGGCTTTCGACATTGCCGGCCGACGCGACATCCGGCGATCTTTTTGCACGGCTGCAAGCGCCGCCCTGAATACCGGGCCGCGCCCCGACACGATATCGTCGGCCATGAAAAATCCCGTCGATCCGGCGCATATCGATTTTTCTTTTGATCCCGTCACGCTGGGGCGGTAGTAACCCGGTATGGCGGGCATATGGCCTGCCCTCATGCGACTCCGTAGCTCAGCTGGATAGAGCAAGTGACTTCTAATCACTAGGTCGGGGGTTCAAGTCCTCCCGGGGTCGCCACCATGCCATTCATCAGGCGCGTGTCGATGGGGCATATGGGTGCGCAAAACGGCGTTTTTTGCTGCACACCGTGTCAAGCGTAAATCTGCATGGCCGCGTATAATTTTAACAAGATACTGATAATATTTGATATTCTAGATGCGCCTCGTCTAAGAGGAAAAACGGCGGGAGTTTTCTGGAAGCCGAAGGTCTGAGCGTTGCCGCGAGGCTCTCAAGCCAAACCGTTCGGTCGTGTCGCGAAGTTGGTTGAAATTTGAATGTGGCGTAATCTCCGGGTGACTCGAAACCACCCAATCCGGCGGCT
>NZ_JBPBBB010000029.1:0-34468 GCF_050896375.1 Roseovarius tibetensis | reverse complement strand
GGCTGGGATGACGACTTCCTTCGCAGGGTTCTCAATGGTTTAGTCGAGACGTGACCCCAACTGCGATTGCCCTGCGCCGAGAGGGCGATGGCGGAAAAAAGACCGGTTGCAGTCGCAATTAGCTTCCCCATCGCTTTCGAACGCCGGGTTATCGGAGTGGGATATGGGCTCAATCATCCATCTTCAGCGCCGAGATGAAGGCTTCCTGCGGGATCTCGACGCGGCCGAACTGGCGCATCTTCTTCTTGCCGGCTTTCTGCTTTTCCAGCAGCTTCTTCTTGCGCGAGGCGTCGCCGCCGTAGCATTTGGCGGTCACGTCCTTGCGCATCGCCGACAGCGTTTCGCGCGCGATGACCTTGCCGCCGATCGCCGCCTGGATCGGGATCTTGAACATGTGGCGGGGGATCAGGTCCTTGAGTTTTTCGACCATCGCGCGGCCGCGCGTCTCGGCCCGGTCGCGGTGGACCATCATCGCCAGCGCGTCCACGGGCTCGTCATTCACGAGGATCGACATCTTGGCGAGGTTGTCGGTCCGGTAGCCTTCAAGCTGGTAGTCGAACGAGGCATAGCCCCGCGTCACCGATTTCAGCCGGTCGTAGAAGTCGAACACCACCTCGTTCAAGGGCAGGTCGTAGACCACCATCGCCCGGCTGCCCGCATAGGTCATGTCGAGTTGCAGACCGCGGCGATCCTGACACAGCTTCAGCACCTCGCCCAGAAACTCGTCCGGGACCAGGATCGTGGCCTTGATGCGCGGCTCCTCGACATGGTCGACGGATGTCGGGTCGGGCATGTCCGCGGGATTGTGAAGATCGATCCGCTCGCCGTCCTTCATGTAGATGTGATAGATCACCGACGGCGCCGTGGTGATGAGTTCGATGTCGTATTCGCGTTCGATCCGGTCGCGGATCACTTCGAGATGCAACAGGCCCAGAAACCCGCAACGGAACCCGAAGCCGAGCGCGGCGGAGCTTTCCATCTCGTAGCTGAAGGACGCGTCGTTGAGCGCGAGTTTTTCGATCGAATCGCGCAGGTCGTCGAATTGCGCCGAATCGACCGGAAAGAGGCCGCAGAACACCACCGGGACCGATGGCTTGAACCCCGGCAGGGCCTTCGCGCATTGGCGTTTCTCGTGGGTGATCGTATCGCCCACGCGGGTATCGCGCACCTGTTTGATGGACGCGGTGATAAAGCCGATCTCGCCGGGCCCCAACTCGTCGACCACGGTCATGGCGGGGCGAAAGACGCCGATGCGTTCCACGTTGTAGGTGGCGCCGGTCTGCATCATGCGGATGCGGTCGCCTTTCTTCATGACCCCGTCCATGATCCGCACCAGCACCAGCACGCCAAGGTACAGGTCGTATTTGCTGTCCACCAGCATCGCCTTGAGCGGCGCGTCGCGATCGCCCACCGGGGGCGGCAGGTGGTGGATGATGGCCTCTAGCGTTTCGCGGATGCCCTGCCCCGTCTTGGCCGAGACCGGGATCGCCCCGCTTGCGTCGATGCCGATCACGTCCTCGATCTGTTCGGCGGTCCGCGACAGGTCCGAGGCCGGAAGGTCGATCTTGTTGAGCACCGGCACAAGTTCGTGATTTGCGTCGATCGCCTGATAGACATTGGCCAGCGTCTGGGCCTCGACGCCCTGGGTGCTGTCGACCACCAGAAGCGAGCCCTCGACCGCGCGCATCGACCGCGAGACCTCGTAGGCGAAATCGACGTGGCCGGGCGTGTCGATCAGGTTCAGAACGTATTGTTCCCCGTTGTCGGCGGTGTAATCGATGCGGACGGTATTGGCCTTGATGGTGATGCCGCGCTCGCGCTCGATGTCCATGGCATCGAGCAGCTGTTCCTTCATGTCGCGTTCGGCCACCGTGTCCGTCATCTGGATCAGGCGGTCGGCCAGCGTGGATTTGCCGTGGTCGATATGCGCCACGATCGAGAAATTGCGGATGTGCGAAAGAGGTGTCATGATAACGGGATATGGCGGGGTTTCAGGGGGTGGTCAAGGAGACATGTCCGCCCAGTTGTCCCGCGCCCGATATGATCCCGACGACAGATCGGGGTCGGACATGACGGAGAGACGGATGTCACGGATCAAGGCGATAGCGGTGCGGGCATCGGGCCGAGTACAGGGGGTCAGTTTCCGGGCCTGGACGCAGAGCGAAGCACAGGCGGCGGGCCTTGCCGGTTGGGTTCGAAACGAAGCCGACGGAACGGTCACGGCGCATCTGGAAGGCCGCGCCGAAGATGTCGATGCGATGGTCGCGGCCATGCACAAGGGTCCGCCCGCGGCAGAGGTGCACGAGGTGACGCTGAGTGACGCGACGCCGACCGGTGCCACGCAGTTCGAGATCCGCGCCTAGGGCACATTTACGGGATTGGCGTCCCGGGCGCGCCGCCCGCCGCATCACCTGCCGGTCACGGGTCAGCGGTCTGACGGGTGGTTGACACCGTCGACCCACGCGATCGGCTCCAGCTCTTTTGGATTAACCCCGTGCAGGGCCCCGAGGTTCACGCCGTATTCATCCGGGTTCGACCGGCGCCGATGATGGGTGTATATGCCGCAAATGCGACAGAAGTAATGCTGCGCCGTTTCCGTGCCCCAGCGGTACAGGGTCAGGTCGTCCGCACCCTTCACGATTTCAAGCTGCGACAACGGCGCCGAGACCGCCGCGGCCCCCCGGCGGCGGCAGAAAGAGCAGTCGCAGCGGCGGGCTGTCTCCAATCCTCGGGGCAGTGTCACGCGCAATTCGATCGCGCCGCAATGGCAGGTGGCCGTGAAAGCTGTGCTCATCGGCGCCTCCGCACGCGGGGGATCGGGGTGCGCCGGGTGCGCGCCGCCCCGGAATGTGGCGTACCCCCCCGCTGTATCGCCCAGAACCGCGGCCCGCCAAGCCGCAGGAAGACCGGAAGCGTCAGCACGACACCGGCCACAAAGCCGCCCGCATGCGCCCAGTAGGCCACGCCGCCCATATCCGGGTCGCTGCCCAGCCCGGCGATGACCTGGAACACGAACCATAGCGCCAGCACCAGCGCGGCCGGGATCGTGATCACCCGGAAGAACACGATGAAGATCAAAAGCACATCGACCCGCGCGCGTGGAAACAGCAGCAGATACCCGCCCATGACCCCCGCGATCGCCCCCGACGCCCCGACCGTCGGCACGGTCGAGAGCGGCGCCCCGAGGACCTGCGCCAGCCCGGCGATCGTACCCGACACGATGTAGAAGCCGAGATAGGGCAGATGGCCCATCCGATCCTCCATGTTGTCGCCGAAAATCCAAAGGAAAAGCATGTTGCCCGCGAGGTGCATGATCCCGCCATGCAGGAACATGGATGTCAGAAGGCCCGAATAGATTCCCTGTTGCGTGACCTGTGCCGGGACCATCGCCCAATCATGAAAGAACAGCGTGATGGCCCGTTCGTTGCCGAACAGAGGCCAGTACGCCGCGAAGATCGCGATGTTGAGCGCGATCAGCAGGTAGGTGATATACGGCGTGCACCCGGACGGATTATGATCGCGGATCGGAAACATGTGCCGCAGGTAGCGCGTTATCCGCAGTCCGAAAAGACAATCTTTCGTCCCGAGCAACACAAACAGCGCCAAGGGCGGCGCGCCGTCGGTCACTCATCCGATCCGTGGCATCGCGACAAGGACTTGTCAAAATACAACAACTTCGCTGTCAAGGTCGTCGTTTTGCTGGACCCGACGATGACGCTTCGGTACTCTTCGTCGAAACGGGGCGTCCATGATCCCGAACCTTGAGGCAATATTACATGTTTCCCGAGCGGTTTACGAACCTACCGGCCTATGCGTTTCCGCGCCTGCGGAACCTGCTGGACGCACACGCGCCGGGCGGCGACGTCGTGCACATGACGATCGGCGAGCCCGGGCATGCCTTTCCGCCCTGGATCACCGAGATCATCACGCAGCACGCCGACGGCTTTGGCAACTACCCCGTCAACGAAGGGATGCCCGCCCTGCTGGAGGCCATCACCGACTGGATCGGACGGCGCTACGCCGTGACGCTTGACCCTGCGACACGGGTGATGGCGCTCAACGGCACGCGCGAAGGGCTTTACAACGCGATGATGGCGCTTTGTCCCGAAACGAAGAACGGGCAGGCGCCGCTGGTTCTGGTGCCCAACCCGTTCTATCAGGTCTACATGGTGGCCGCCCTCAGCGTGGGCGCGACGCCGGTCTTTTTGAACGCGACCGAGGCAACCGGGCACCTGCCGGATTTCGACGCGGTCTCCACGGACGTGCTGGATCGCACGAGCGTCGTCTACCTGTGCTCGCCGTCGAACCCGCAAGGGGCCGTGGCCAGCCGCGCCTACTGGGCGCATCTGATCGCTCTGGCCGAACGGCACGATTTCCGCATCTTCGCGGATGAATGCTATTCCGAGATCTACCGCGACGCGGCGCCCGTCGGCGTGTTGCAAGTGGCCCAGGAAATGGGCGCAGACCCCGAACGCATCGTGGCCTTCCACAGCCTGTCGAAGCGGTCGAACTTGCCGGGGTTGCGGTCGGGCTTCGTGGCCGCCGGTCCCGAAAGCATCAAGGCTTTGAGGCAGCTACGCAATTACGCGGGCGCGCCCCTGCCGATGCCGTTGCAGCACGCCGCCGCCGCCGTCTGGGCCGACGAGGATCACGTGGTCGAGAACCGCCGCCTTTACGCCGAGAAATACGCGATCGCCGACGAGATCCTTGGCGGCGTCCCCGGCTACCACAGCCCCGAGGCGGGATTCTTTCTGTGGTTGCCGGTCGCGGATGGCGAAGCGGCAACACTCCGGCTGTGGCAAGAGACGGGCGTGCGCGTGCTGCCCGGTGCCTATCTCGGACAAGAGGTCGAGGGGGCCAATCCCGGCAAGGGTTACATCCGGGCCGCCATGGTGGCCCCGAAAGACGAGATGGCACGCGGGCTGACTGCCTTGCGCGACTGTCTTTACCGATGATCGAGGACGAGGGACGACATGGCATATCAGACCCGCGGGCGTGACCCGTTTCTAGATCCGGGCACGGCGGAAATGATCGAGAAACGCGGCAAGGAATTGCTGGGGCTCGTGCTCGTGTCGCTCGGGGTGATGGCCGCGGCCATGGTCATGTCCTACACCCCCGATGATCCAAGCTGGATTTCTGCCACGGATGCGCCGGTGCAGAACTGGATGGGCCCGGCCGGGGCCGCGATCGCCGCGCCGCTTTTCATGATCCTCGGCTGGGGCGCGTGGGGGCTTGCCGTGGTGCCGGCGGTGTGGGGTGTGCGGTTTGCGCTGCATCTGGGCGATGCGCGGGCTACGGGGCGGCTGATCTTCGCGCCGATCTGGCTGGCCTTGCTGTCGATGCATGCCGCGACGCTCACACCCGGTCCCGGCTGGACCGCGACCCACAGCTTCGGGATGGGCGGCCTGTTCGGGGACACGGTTCTGGGCACGGTTCTGGGCGTGCTGCCCTTGGGCGCGGATCTGGGTCTGAAGGTGCTGTCGGTTGCTTTGGGCATCGCGGTGCTGGCCTTCGGGGCGTTCGTTCTGGGGTTCACCCGCACCGAATTGCGGCGGATCGCACGCTTCCTGCTTGTCGGGGTGATCGTGACCTACGCGGGTCTGATGCGCGGCCTGGGCCTGGGCGCGGGGGGCATGGCGCGGGCCGGCCGGTCCCTGCGCGCACGGCGGGCAGAGCGCCGCGCCGGCGCGGACGCCGACAGCGACGATGCGCCATCGGCCAATGCCCCGCGCGTGCGGCGCACCGAGCCGGCCTTGCGCACGACCGCCGGGACGGACGCCCCCAAAGACCCGCCGAAAGAGACCGACGCGCGGGGCGGGTTCCTCGCGCGCATGCCGGGCCTGTTGCGCAAACCGGCCCCGTTGCCCGATCCCGAACTGATCGAACCCGAAGAGTACACGGGCGAGACCGACCCGCCCGAACAGGACCGGATAAAGGCGCGCATCTCGGACGTGATCCGCACACGGGCGCGGCAGAATCCGGCGCTGCGCACCGAAGAGATCGCGCCACTGACCAAGGGGCGTGGCCGGGGGCCCGATCCGCTGATCCTGAACACCGCGCCGCGCGATCCGCTGCCGCCCGAGCCACCGTTGACCGCGCACCACGCACCCGAAGAGCCGCGCCTGTCGCAGCCCGATCCCGCGAAGGCGCCCGATGCGGCCGACGATACCGACGCGCATGTGCCGTCCGAAACAGAGGCGTTTCGCGTGCCCGAGTCCGAGCCGCGCAAGATCGTCCAGAGCACGGCACGCAAGACGCCCTCACCCTCGTCGCGCGCCATGGCCGAGGCCCAGCCCGATCTGAAATTTTCCGACAGTGAATTTCCCGATTTCGAGCTGCCGCCGCTTGGCCTGCTCGCCGATCCGGCCAATATCGAGCGGCATCATCTCAGCGACGAAGCCTTGGAACAGAACGCCCGCATGCTGGAAAGCGTGCTCGACGATTACGGCGTCAAGGGCGAGATCGTCAGCGTGCGCCCCGGCCCCGTGGTGACGATGTACGAGCTGGAGCCGGCGCCGGGCCTGAAGGCCAGCCGCGTGATCGGCCTTGCCGATGACATCGCGCGATCCATGGCCGCGCTGTCGGCGCGGGTCTCGACGGTGCCGGGACGGTCGATCATCGGGATCGAGCTGCCCAACGACCAGCGCGAGACGGTCGGCTTCCGCGAAATCCTGTCGAGCCGCGCCTATGGCGACGGCAACCAAAAACTGCCGCTGGCGCTCGGCAAGGATATCGCCGGAGATCCCATTGTCACCAACCTGGCGAAGATGCCGCACCTTCTGATCGCGGGCACCACCGGGTCGGGCAAGTCGGTGGCGATCAACACCATGATCCTGTCACTGCTTTACAAGCTGACGCCGGATGAATGCCGGCTGATCATGATCGACCCCAAGATGCTGGAACTTTCGGTCTATGACGGCATTCCGCATCTTCTGTCGCCCGTCGTGACCGATCCGAAAAAGGCGGTGGTCGCGCTCAAATGGGTGGTCGCCGAGATGGAGGACCGCTACCGCAAGATGTCGAAGATGGGCGTGCGCAACATCGACGGGTATAATGGCCGCGTCGACGAGGCGTTGAAGAAGGACGAGATGTTCAGTCGCACGGTGCAGACGGGCTTTGACGACGAGACCGGCGAGCCGGTCTTCGAGACCGAGGAATTCGCGCCCGAGAAGATGCCCTATATCGTGGTGATCGTCGACGAGATGGCCGACTTGATGATGGTCGCCGGCAAGGAGATCGAGGCCTGCATCCAGCGCCTTGCGCAGATGGCGCGGGCGTCGGGCATCCACCTGATCATGGCCACGCAGCGCCCGTCGGTCGATGTGATCACCGGCACGATCAAGGCGAACTTCCCCACGCGGATCAGCTTTCAGGTCACCTCGAAGATCGACAGCCGCACCATCCTGGGCGAGATGGGCGCCGAGCAGCTATTGGGCATGGGCGACATGCTGTATATGGCCGGGGGCGGCAAGATCACCCGCTGTCACGGCCCGTTCGTCAGCGATGACGAGGTCGAGGACGTGGTGCGCCACCTCAAGGCCTACGGTCCGCCCTCTTACGAAAGCGGCGTGCAGGAAGGGCCCAAGGACGGCGCGGCGGGCAACGTGGATGCGGTTCTGGGCCTGTCGACCGGGGGCAACACCGACGGCGAGGACGCGCTCTACGATCAGGCGGTTGCGATCGTGATCAAGGACCGCAAATGCTCGACCTCCTATGTGCAGCGCAAGCTGGCGATCGGCTATAACAAGGCCGCACGTCTCGTCGAACAGATGGAGGACGAGGGCGTCGTCAGCCCCGCCAACCATGTCGGCAAGCGCGAAGTGCTGGTGCCCGAGCCCCAATAGGGCGTTCGGGTCGGCGCGGCACGTGACGGATCAGCGATCGATTCGGTCGGTATTGCGTCCGGGGATTTCGAAAAGGTCGTTGGACAACTGCATGCCGGTTTGCAGGTCCCCGAGGATGACGGTCGTGCTGCTGCCGTTGCCGTCATGGATCACCCATTGGCGCAACTCGACCGGGTCGCGGGTGAACACCAGGTCGATGCTGCCGTATTCGGGGTTGTCGGGGTCCTGCGCGCGCACCGTGGTCGAGGTGTCGTCGCTGCCATGGCCGACAACCATTCGTTCGCGCGTCAGGTCCACGTTGCGCGCGAGGATGATCTTCAGCGGCGTGCGGTGCAGCGGGTATCCCTGCTTTTCGTTCGAACGCGGGTCGATGATGCCCACCGTGTCGCCATCGGCCACCACCAGCGCATCGTTGGGCGGGTCGTATTCGAACCGCACCCGCCCCGGTCGCCTCAGCAGGATGCGACCGGTACTCAGCGTTCCGTCATCGTTGACTTGGGTGAACTCTCCTTGCGCGGTCTTCAACCCGTTGAGGTAAGACGAGATTTCGGCAAGCGACAGCTTTTGTGCGGCGGCTGGCAGGGTCATCGCCGCACAGAGCACGGGGATCATGAGGATACGTATCATTTTCATGCCATAGACATATGACGCCGCGCGGCGAAATTCACCAGTACAGGTCATGAATTTATCGTGTGTTGGTAAAAGCCCGCCTATCATGTAACCGCCCGACACGATGCCGTGACCGTTGCCCTGTGCAAGGCCGCGCAGACCGGCTACACGGGCAGGAAACCACAGGATCCCGATGCAGATCGCACTTCACGCAGGCGCCCACGCGACCGACGAGGACAGGCTGATCACCTGCCTGCGCAACAATCATGCGCACCTGTCACAATCCGGGGTCGGCGTGCCGTCACCGTCCAGCTATCGCAAGCTTTTGCGCGACATCCTGAACCGCGCGCAGGACACGGGCCTTGGCCCGGATGCGCGCGATCTGGTCCTCGATGCCATCGGTGACACGGGCGGGGTCGATCGGCTCGTACTGTCCAATGCGGGATTCTTTGGCACGCAACGGATGGCCGTCGCCGAGACCGATCTTTATCCTGCGGCCGAGGCGCGGCTCGGGCTGTTTCGACAGATCTTTGCCGGGGACGAGGTCGCGCTGTTCCTCGGGCTGCGCAATCCGGCCATGTTCCTGCCTGCCCTGCTGGACAGCACCCCCTTTGCGTCCGTGGCCGACCTCATGCGCGACGGCAATCCCGATCAGGTGCGCTGGTCGCACCTGATCGCGCGCATCCGTGCCGCGTTTCCAGAAATGCCCATCACGGTCTGGTGCAACGAGGACACGCCGGTGATCTGGGCGCGGCTGGTACGGGCGATGGCCGGGGTCGACGCCTCGGTACGGATCGACGGCGAATTCTCGCTTTTGTCCGAGATCATGACGCAGCCCGGCTTTCAGCGGTTTCAGGATTATCTCGCCGCGCATCCCGGCATGACCGAAGCGCAGAAACAGCGCGTCATCACCGCGTTTCTGGAACGGTTCGCGGATACCGACGCCATCGAAGAAGAGGTGGACGTGGCCGGATGGGACGCGCAGGTCATCGACCGGCTGACCGAAATCTACGATGCCGACCTCGAAGCCATCGACGCGATCGAGGACGTTCAGGTGATCACGCCCTGATCTTGGCGCTGGTGCCGCCGCCGCAATCGCCCGAGGCCCTGTGCCGCATCGGGTCGGGATGGGTTCACCCCGACCCGCCGACACGTTACATACCCGGAAATCCAAGGCAGGAGAAAGCATGCCCGCACCCGTTGTCCTTTGTATCCTAGATGGCTGGGGCCTGAGCGAACGCGCCGAGGCGAACGCGCCGCATCTTGCGGACACGCCCAATTTCGACCGCCTGATGCAGACCTGTCCCCGCTCCACTCTGACCACTCACGGCCCCGATGTAGGCTTGCCACGCGGGCAGATGGGCAATTCCGAGGTGGGCCACACCAATATCGGCGCCGGGCGCGTCGTGGCGATGGATCTGGGGCAGATCGATCTTGCGATCGAGGACGGAAGCTTTGCCGAGAACGAGGCGCTGACGCGTTTCATCCGACGCCTGCAGGACAGCGGCGGGCGCGCGCATCTGATGGGCCTCGTCTCGGATGGCGGGGTGCACGGGCATATCACCCATATCGCCGCCGCCGCGACGGCGATCCGCGCGGCCGGTGTGCCGGTCGTGCTGCACGCGATCACGGACGGGCGCGACGTCGCCCCGCGCTCGGCGCGCAGCCATCTGGCACGATTGGTCGAGGCCCTGCCAGAAGATGTGCAGATCGGCACGGTCACCGGGCGCTATTTTGCGATGGACCGCGACAATCGCTGGTCGCGGGTGCAAGAGGCCTATGAGGCCATGATCGCGGGACGGGGACTGCGCGCCGCCACCCCCCAGACGGCCGTGACCAACGCCTATGCGCGATCCGAAAGTGACGAGTTCATCGCCGCGACAGTGATCGGCGATTACGACGGCGTGGCGGCAGGTGATGGCCTGTTCTGCCTGAATTTCCGCGCCGACCGCGCGCGCGAGATCCTGCAGGCGATGGCGGACCCCGACTTCGACGCCTTCGCGCGCGATATCGTGCCGGACTGGGCCGCAACGCTTGGCATGGTGCAGTATTCCGACGCGCATGACGCGTGGTTCGACACGGTCTTTCCGCCGCGCGACATCGTCAACACGCTGGGGGCCTGGGTGGCGCAGAACGGGCGGCGGCAGTTCCACCTCGCCGAGACCGAGAAATACCCGCATGTCACCTTCTTTCTGAATGGCGGCAAGGAGACCCCCGAGGAGGGCGAGGCGCGCTACATGGCCGCATCGCCCGATGTCGCGACCTATGACCTGCAGCCAGAGATGTCGGCGGCAGAGGTCACCGATCAACTGGTCGGCGCGATTGCCGATGGCTACGACCTGATCGTGGTGAACTATGCCAATCCCGACATGGTCGGCCATACCGGCGATCTGAAGGCCGCCATCGCCGCCTGCGAGGCCGTCGATGCCGGTCTGGGCCGGGCGCTGGAGGCGCTGGAGGCGGCGGGCGGCGCGATGATCGTCACCGCCGATCACGGCAATTGCGAGGTGATGGTCGATCCCGACACCGGCGGGGCGCATACCGCACACACCCTCAACCCCGTGCCGGTCATCCTTGTTGGCGGGCCCGAGGGTGCGAACCTGCGCGCGGGCGGCAGGCTTGCGGATCTGGCACCGACCGTCCTCGCCCTGATGGGGCTGCCGCAGCCCGATGAAATGACCGGCCGAAACCTTCTGTCATGAGGTGGCGCTTGCATTGCCCCGATCCTCTTTGCAAGATGCCCCGAAAGGAAAACCCGTGCGTGGTCTGTCCCGATGCGGGTGCCCAAAAGCCCCGGACGTGCTATGTCTCGCCGGGACACGTCAATTCACGGTGGACGGCCAAGCGCGGTTCACACCCGACAAGGAAGAGTGAGACATGAAGAAATTCCTGATGGCCGCAGCGATCGGCATCCTGACAGGAGCGGTCGCGACAACCCAGATCGCCGCACCGCTTCTGGCGCAGGAGGACGAGAGTTCGAGCAACGTGTACGAGCAGCTCGATCTGTTCGGTGACATCTTCGAGCGGATCCGCGCGCAATATGTCGAGGAGGTCGAGACCGAAGAGCTGATCGAAGCGGCGATCAACGGCATGCTGACCTCGCTCGACCCGCATTCGAGCTACCTGTCCCCCGACGACGCGGAGAACATGCAGGTCCAGACGCGCGGTGAATTCGGCGGCCTCGGGATCGAGGTCACGCAAGAGGACGGCTTCGTCAAGGTCGTCTCGCCGATGGACGGCACCCCGGCCGATCAGGCCGGGATCGAGGCGGGCGATTTCATCACCCATGTCGATGGCGAAAGCGTGCTGGGCCTGACCCTCAACGACGCGGTGGACCTGATGCGCGGGCCGGTGGGCAGCGAGATCGTGATCACCGTCGTGCGCGAAGGCCGGGCCGAACCGTTCGACGTGTCGATCATCCGCGACACCATCACGCTGACCGCCGTGCGCGCCCGCCGCGAGCAGGAAACAGTCGTCCTGCGGGTCACGACCTTCAACGACCAGACATACCCCAACCTCGAACGCGGGCTGGAAGAACAGGTCGAGGCGATCGGCGGCATGGACCAGGTCAGCGGCATCGTCCTGGATCTGCGCAACAATCCCGGCGGCCTGCTGTCGCAGGCGATCAAGGTCGCCGACGCCTTCCTCGACAAGGGCGAGATCGTCAGCACGCGCGGACGCGAGCTGCAGGACGGGGATCGCTTCAATGCCAAGCCCGGTGATCTGGCCGAGGGCAAACCCATCGTGGTGCTGATCAATGGCGGCTCCGCGAGCGCGTCGGAGATCGTCGCCGGTGCCTTGCAGGATCACAATCGTGCGATCGTCGTCGGCACAAAGAGCTTTGGCAAAGGGTCGGTCCAGACGGTCATGCCGCTGCGTGGCAACGGCGCGATTCGCTTGACGACCGCGCGCTACTACACGCCCTCGGGGCGGTCGATCCAGGCCCTCGGGGTCAGTCCCGATATCCTTGTAAAGCAGCCGTCGCGGGACGACGCGACGACCGCAGAGGATGACGAGGCGACGCCGCGCCCCTCACGGTCAGAGGCCGATCTGCGGGGCCGTCTGAACAATGACAGCCTCAGCGAGGAAGAGAAACGGCAGATCGAGGAAGATCGCAAACAGGCCGAGGCCGCGGCCATGCTGCGCGAAGAGGATTACCAGCTTGCCTATGCCGTGGATATCCTGCGTGGTCTGTCCATGATGGGCCGCAGCGCGGACTAAGCCCGAATAATCCGAAAAACGGCCCGCGCGACATGATCGTCGGCGGGCCGTCCGTTTTTCACCGCCTCGGGTGCTTGAAGGCGCCTACACACCGTCCACAAATCGGCAGGCGTGCAGCCCTGCCCTGTAGGTGGACCGGGTCAGGATGATCCCTTTTCCAGCGCCTCGATACGGGCCTTCAGCGCGTCGTTCTCCTCGCGCGCCTTTTGGGCCATCGCGCGCACGGCATCGAATTCCTCGCGCGTGACGAAATCGCGGTCGGCCAGCCAGCGGTCGATCATGGATTTCATCGCGGTTTCAGCCTCGTCGCGCGCCCCTTGCGCCACGCCCATGGCATTCGTCATCAATTGGCTGATATCGTCGAGCATCTTGTTGCGCGTCTGCATGGCGTTGCCTCTGTCATTGGTGTCTCGCCAAGCATATGGCGTCACTGCGGGGATTCACAAGGTTGACTTTCCGCGAACAGCAAAGGCACAGAGACTGCGATGCAGGCAATGATCCCCTTTCCCGACGTAACCCCCGAATTGTTCTCGATCTCGCTTTTCGGGATGGAGTTCGCGCTGCGCTGGTATGCGCTGGCCTATATCGTCGGCATCGTCATCGGCTGGCGGCTGGTCGTCGCCAGCATGCGCCGGCCCGCGCTATGGCCCGGCGACAGCGCGCCGATGGACGCGCGCGCGGTCGAGGATCTGCTGACATGGGTGATCGTGGGGGTCATCCTTGGCGGACGGCTTGGCTACGTGGTGTTCTACCAGCCCGGCTATTACCTTGCCAATCCGGACCAGATCCTCGCTGTCTGGCAGGGCGGCATGGCCTTTCACGGCGGCCTTCTGGGCGTGGTGCTGGCGGTCGTCGTGTTCTCGGCGCGGCGCGGCATCCGCTGGCTGAGCGTGGCCGACGCGCTGTGCATGGTCACCCCCGTCGGGCTGCTTCTGGGGCGGATCGCGAATTTCATCAATGCCGAGCTTTGGGGCCGGCCCACCGACCTGCCCTGGGGCGTTATCTTTCCGGGGGCGGCGGCGCAGGATTGTCCCGATGTCGTCGGCCTGTGCGCGCGCCACCCCTCGCAGCTTTACGAGGCGGCGCTGGAGGGGCTGATCCTTGGCGTGGTCCTGCTGTGGCTGGGATGGCGGCGCGGCGCATTGCGGATGCCGGGGACGCTGACGGGGGTGTTCTTCGCCGGCTACGGCGCGGCGCGGTTCGCGGTGGAATTCGTGCGTCAGCCCGACGCGCAGTTCATCAGCCCCGGCAACCCTCTTGGCCTCGCGTGGCATGTCGGGGGCTGGGGCCTGACGATGGGGCAGATCCTGTCGCTGCCGATGCTCGTGTTCGGGATCGGCATGATCCTGTGGGCACGGCGGGCGCACCCGGCATGACCCCGCTCGGGCGTCATATCGCCGCGCGGATCGCCACCACCGGGCCGATGACGCTGGCGGATTACATGGCGACCTGCCTGATGCATCCCGAGATGGGCTATTACGCCACGCGCGATCCCTTCGGCGCAAAGGGCGATTTCACCACCGCGCCCGAGATCAGCCAGATGTTCGGCGAGCTGATCGGCCTGTGTCTGGCGCAGACATGGCTGGATCAAGGGCAGCCCGCGCCCTGTGTGCTGGCCGAGCTGGGCCCCGGACGCGGCACGCTGATGGCCGACATGCTGCGCGCCACGAAGGGCGTGCCGGGGTTTCACGACGCGCTGCGCGTGCACCTGGTCGAGACCTCGCCCGCCTTGAGGGATATTCAGGCGCGGACGCTCGCCGGCCATGACGTCACCTGGCATGACACGGTCGAGGATCTGCCCGACGCGCCGCTTTACCTTGTCGCCAACGAATTCTTCGATGCGCTGCCGATCCGGCAATTTCAGCGCGAGGGTGATGGCTGGCGCGAACGCCTCGTGGCTGTGCGCGACGAGGCTTTGACCCTTGCGCTCGGCGCGCCGGTGGCGCCGCCGGACCTCGTCGATCGGCTGGCCGACACCAAGCCCGGCGATATCGTCGAGACCTGCGCGCCGGGCCGGGCCATCGCAAGCGAAATCGGTACCCGGATCGAGGCACAAGGCGGGGCGGCGCTGATCGTCGATTACGGCGGGTGGCGGTCCTTGGGGGATACGTTCCAGGCGGTCGCAGGCCATGCCGCGACCGATCCGCTGGAGGCGCCGGGCGCAGCCGACCTGACCGCGCATGTGGATTTCGAGGCCCTTGCCCAAGCCGCAAGCCCCGCGGCGCACGCACAGCTTGTCCCGCAAGGCATGCTGCTGGCGCGTCTCGGGATCGCGGCGCGCGCCGAGGCGTTGGCGCAAAATCTCGACGGACCGGCCCGCGACAGCCATCTCGCCGCATTTCGACGCTTGACCGATCCGGCCGAAATGGGGACGCTCTTCAAGGTGCTCGCCCTACACCCCTCGACGGTCGCACCGCCGCCCGGACTGGAGCCATGACGCTTGAAATTCTGACCTCGGACAGCCTTGCGCCCCTGCGCCACGGGTTTTTCACCCGACGCGGCGGGGCATCGTCGGGCGTGTTCTCGGGGCTGAACTGCGGGCCGGGATCCTCGGACCAAACAGAGGTCGTCAGGATCAACCGCGCCCGCGTCGCCCGCGCGATGGAGGTCGCGCCCGAGCACCTCGTCTCGGTGCAACAGGTGCATTCGGCGGACGTGATCCGGATCACCGGCCCGGTCCACGACAAGCCACGCTGCGACGCGATGGTCAGCACGACACCCGGAGTGGCCCTTGGGGTTCTGACGGCCGACTGCCAGCCGGTCCTGTTCGCGGATCGGCGGGCGCAGGTCATCGGGGCCGCGCATGCCGGCTGGCGCGGGGCGCTCGACGGGGTGCTCGAAGCGACGGTCGACGCGATGGAGCAACTGGGCGCGACACGCGATCACATCACGGCCGTGATCGGCCCCTCGATCAGCCAGGCCGCCTATGAGGTGGGTCCGGATTTCCTGGAGGATTTCATCGCCGACGATCCTGACAATGCACGGTTTTTTGCCAACGGCCATGACGGGCGGTATCATTTCGATCTGCCCGGATTCGGTCTGCACCGCCTGCGGCGCGCAGGCGTCGGTCAGGCGGAATGGACGCGCCACTGCACCTATGGCGATGCCGCACGGTTCTATTCCTACCGTCGCAGCACACATGCCGGCGAGGCCGATTACGGGCGGTTGATTTCAACGATCCGCCTTTGACAGGGCCCTGCCACCACATGCGACAGGTGTGGTGGCGTCGCGCCTGATCGCACCCGGACCCTGACGACGATGCAGGCGAATCAATCTTCGTCCGGGCGGTCCACCGAAACACAACTGTGGCAGGATTGTTCTCGCAACGCGGATGAATATCGGCGCAAAGCGATATTATGCGCAAGACAGACCAAATTCCCACTGAAATTTGACCCGGACATCGCGGCTGGCACAAGATTTGCGGTCAAGGCCTCGACTAGGTGACATCGACCATCGGAGCGAAGGCCGCATTGCGATATTCGACACGTAATATTTTGGCATGAGAGTGACATGACATGACGACCGCACCCTTGACGCAGGGCGGTGGCAGCATCTTGCACGCCGCCGCATCGCACAATCTGCAAATTCGCCCCACCCGCCGGTACCGGGCGCAGTGGCTTGATGATCGCGGCGAGGTCCAAGAGCTGGATCGGGATGCGCCCGCAAGCCCGCTTTTCGACTCGGCGCATTCCGCCTTTGTCCGCGGCACGCTCATCACCACGACATGCGGACCCATCGCGATCGAGGATATGCTGCCCGGTGACCGGGTCGTGACGGCAGAGCACGGCAAGCAGACAGTGCGATGGATCGGATCGATGACCGTGGGCCGGACCGAAAAGGCGGACACGCCCATCAGGCTTACCCGGATCATGACCGATGCGCTTGGGGTGATGCGCCCGCTTTCGGACCTCATGGTCGGTCCGGGCGCACGCCTGCTGTCCCATCCACGCCATCTGCGGGCACGGGTGGGGGCAGATCCCGTTCTGACCCCGGCGCGCGCGATGGCGGACGGGATGCAGATATTCGAAGTGACCCAGCGTCAGTCGGTGACGCTGTATCATCTATGCCTCGGGCAGCACGCGGTCATCACCGCCAACGGTCTCGCAACCGAAAGCTTCCATCCGGGGGCGCGGTTTGATCGCGGCCTCGACAAGGAAACATTACGGCTTTTCCTGTCGCTTTTTCCGCATATCGAGTCCCCGAGGGATTTCGGACCGCTGGCGCATCTGCGCCTGCCGCTCGACATGCCCGACGCGCTGGATATCTGAAATCCCCACGACCCTGCGGGCGCCCGGCGATCGCGGGCGTCGCCAGAGGACCATTGCAACGGGCCCACCTGCGCGCATTTTGCGTCTTTCACGCAGGGCGCGATTGCGCCATGATATCGCCGATATCACCAGCGCAAGGACCGTCACGTGTCACGGATCGGTATCAGCGCGATTTTCATGGTTCTCATGCCTGGGCTCCTGTGGGCGCATGCGTCCGATCCGGGATTCGTGCTGCTCTTGCCGACGGATGTCTATATCGTGGCAGGCGGGGTCAGCGTGGCGCTGACCGTCGCAATCCTGGCGGTCTTGCCCGACACTGTCGCGCGCGGTGTCTTTCGCCCTGTTGCCTTGGCGCGCGGGCGTGCGTGTCCTGCGCATTGGACAAGTCTTGTGGCCACCGTGATCCTGCTGTGGCTGGTCTGGCGCGGCCTTGCCGGGACGCGCGATCCCATGGCCAACCCGCTGGTCCTGTCGGTCTGGGTGGTGTTCTGGATCGCCCTGGTCAGCCTTCAGGGGCTGTTGGGCGATCTCTGGCGTTTCATCAATCCGTGGACGGGCCTCGCGGCCATGATCGGGCGGATCAGCGGACGGCGCGCGCCGTTGCGCTACCCGCGCACCTTGGGGCACTGGCCCGGCGTGCTGAGCTTTCTGGCCTTTGCCGGGTTTCTTCTCGCCGACCCCGCACCGACCGATCCGGCCCGTCTGGCGGTCGCGGTCGGCGGATACTGGGCGATCACGATGACCGCCGTGCTACTTTTCGGCGCGCCGTGGCTGCTGCGCGCCGACGGGATCACCCTTTTGATGCGCATCTATGCGCGGGTGGGCATCTTCGGGCGCGCGCGCGGGCATCTGGCGCTTGGCCTGCCGGGCTGGCGGAGTCTCACCGCGCCAGTGCCGCCCCTCGGGCTGGCGATCCTGATGCTTCTTCTGCTTGGCAGCGGCAGCTTTGACGGGTTCAACGAAACCTTCCTGTGGATTGGCCTGCTGGGACACAACCCGCTGGAATTTCCCGGTCGCTCGGCGGTGGTCTGGCCCAACCTGACGGGCCTGCTGGCCGCCCAAGGGGCGCTGATCGCGGTATTCGCGGGCTGCCTGTTGCTGGGGGACCGGCTGGCGGGCGGGCGTGTCGCATTGCGCGTGCTTGTCTGCCGCTATGCCCCCACGATACTGCCGATCGCGCTGGCTTATCACGTCGCCCACTACCTCACGAGCTTTCTGCTGGACGGCCAATACGTGCTGGCCTGGTTGGCCGAGGCCGTCGGCGCGGGACAGATCCATGTCAGCGCCGGGTTCCTTGCCACCCCCGGCATCGTGCACGCGATCTGGATGACGCAGGCCGGGGTGGTCGTCGCGGGCCACGTTATCGCGATTATTCTGGCCCATGCCATCGCCATACGCGCGGGCCACGGCGCCCGGCACGCCGCGTTCTCGCAGGCGCCGCTGGCGGTGTTCATGGTCGCCTATACCGTTTTTGGCCTGTGGCTTCTGGCCGCGCCAAGGGGGGCCTGAGTGTCTCGGGACTGGACATGCGGTCACCGGATGCGCAAGTTGCGCGCAACAGGGCCACGCCGCCCGCATCTGACCGATCGGAGGATCACCTCATGACCACCCGGCTGAAGACACCCTCGCGTCGCGCCGTCCTTGGAACGCTGGCCGGCGGGGCCGCTGCCGCCGCGCTGCCGCTTTCGGCGCGGTTCACCCACGCGCAAAGCGCCGCCCCGATCCGGATCGGGTTCCAGCAGCACCGCACCGGCATCGGGGCCGCCTATGGGCGCTGGTACGGGCGCGCGACCCAGGCCGCGCTGACAAAGATCAACGAGGGCGGCGGCATCAACGGCCGCCCCGTCGAGATCATCGCCGAGGATGACGGCACCGACCCCAAGCGCGGCGCCGAGGTGGTCGAGAAATTCGCCAATCAGCATGACTGCGACGTCGTTCTGGGGCCGCTGTTTTCCAATGTCGTCACCGGGTCCGCGCCCCGCGCGGGCGAGTTGAAGATGCCCTATTTCGTGGTCTCCGAGGGCACGCATGTGTCGTCGGGCGCACTGAACCGCTACACGTTGCAGCCCGGCATCACCGACGTCAAAAGCCAGGTCATCGCCATGGCGCCCTTCATCACCGACACGCTTGGCAAGAAGGTGACGATGATCTTTCCCGATTACGGGTTCGGCTACGATCACCGCGACGCGCTTGGCCCAGCGATCGAGGCGCAGGGCGGCGAGATCCTGGCGAAGATCGCGATCCCGCCCTCGGAGACCTCGTTCACGCGCTATTTCCCGAAGATCCCGCGCGAGACCGAGATTCTGTATCACGTGATGGTCGGGCCGGCCGTGCTGACCTTCGTCAAGGAGCTGGGCGAGTTCTTCGGCGGGCGCGGACCCGAGCTGTTCGGCTTCATCGACAGCCTCGAGGCCGTGGCGATCGACAGCCCCGGTCTGGAATTCCTCGAAGGCAGCCATTTCTGGGAGGGCATGTGCCGCCACCGGCAGCCCGACGAAAGCGTGCACGAGGCCGCCTATCGCGCCGCCGTCGGCGTCGATGCGCGCGGGGCCTCGGTGCACGACCCCGCCGATGTCTCGACCTACGGGCACATGTTCGGCTGTTGGGAAACGCTGCACATCATCAAGGCCGGGATGGAGGCAGCGGGATATCGCGACGCGCGCGACCGCCAAGGCCTGATCGAGGCGGTCGAGGCGATGGAGGACATTCCCGAAAGCCTTGCGCATCCACAGGGCGCCAAGCGGTTCAACGGCCGGACGCATCAGGTCTTCGGGCACCAGTTCATCAGCCAGGTGCGCAACGGCGATCTGACACGGGTGCACACAACCCCGATCGATGCGTCGGTCTATCCCGATCAGGTCGATTACACCCTGAGGCCGTTCTGAAATGCGGCACACGCTGTTGACCACTGTGCTGGCGATGCTCGCCGCACTGGTGCTTGCCGGATGCGGCGGCCCGCCCCCCCCGGCCCATCCCGGCGAGGTCACACGCCTCGCCGCGGCGATCCGCGCGCTCGGACCGGAGGTGGACCCCGACGAGGCCAGGCGTGCGGCACGCGTCGCCTACAGGCATACCGCGACGCTGGCGCGCGAATACGAGATCACTGACCCGCCGCTCATCCACAACACCAAGGTGAACATGGGCCTAAAGCCCGCCGGCCTGTGCTGGCACTGGGCGCGCGACATCGAAACGCGGCTGAAAGAGGAACAGTTCCGCACGCTCGAAATGCACCGCGCCATCGCCAATGCCGAGAACGTCTTTCGGCTGGAACACAGTACCGCGATCATCAGCGCACGGGGTGACGCCTACGATGCGGGCATCGTGCTTGATCCGTGGCGCAAGGGTGGACAGCTGACATGGGTGCCGGTGGCCGAGGATCCCCTTTATGACTGGGAGCCGCGCGACGCGGTAACCGCCCGCAAGCTGGAGCGCGAGCACGGGCAGATCGTGACCATCACCGAGGACAGGCGCTTTCTCGTGGGCGGAACGGAATACGCCGCGCGGGACGCCCAATGACCCGGACGGCCTGATGGATCTCGGCCCCTACCTGATGCTCGCCACGATCGAGGGCGCGGTGACGGCGGCGGTTCTGGCGCTCACGGCCGTGGGGCTCAGCCTCGTCTTCGGGGTCATGCGGGTGGTCAATATCGCGCATGGCGAATTCTTCATGCTGGGCGCCGTCCTTGCCTGGTGGATCGCGCAGATGGTGGGCGGGCCCGCCGGCTGGGGCTTTGCGGCCGCGCTGATCGGCGCGCCGCTGATCGTCGGCGCCCTTGCCATGGCCGCCGATGTGACCATCCTCAAGCGGCTGGACCATGATCCCGAGCGCACCATCGTCGCCACGATCGGCCTGTTATACATCATCCAGCAATCGGCCCTGATGATCTACGGACCCGATGCGCGTCCCGTCGAGGCCCCGTTCGACACGCGCCTCGCGATCCCCTGGCCGGAGTACGGACCGCAGGGCTGGCAGATGGTCTGGCCCTGGGGGCTGGGCACCACATCGTACAAGCTGGCGGTGATCGGTGCCGCCGCCGCGATCCTCTGCGCGGTCTGGGCGGTCATGGCACGCACCCGGTTCGGCCTCGTGATGCGCGCGACGCAGGCGGATCGCGAGATGGCCACGGCCTTTGGCATCCCCGTGGCGCGGGTCTATGCGCTGACCTTCGGGCTTGGCGCGGGACTGGCGGCGCTGGCCGGGGTGCTCATCGTGCCCATCCAGCAAGCGCATTACCTGATGGGGGCCGACCCGCTGCTTCTGTCATTCATCGTGGTGATCATCGGCGGCCTTGGCAGCCTGCCCGGCACGGTGCTGGCCGCCGTGCTGATCGGTCTGTCGGACGGGATCATCTCGGTCTTCTTCTCGCCCACGCTGGCCAAGATCCTTGCCACGCTGCTGGTCGCGCTGGTTCTGGTCTTTCGGCCGCAGGGCCTGTTCGGAACGCGCGCACCATGAAGGCCGCAACGCTGCATCTGGGGCTGCTGGCGCTGCTGTTCGGGCTGCATTTCGTGCTGCCGGCCTATCATCACGGCAATCTGGCGCGTGTGATGGTGCTGGCCAGCTTCGCCATGGGCTACAACATCCTGTTCGGCTATACCGGCCTGTTGAGCCTTGGGCATGCGCTGTTCTTCGCGGCGGGGATGTATGGCACCGGCCTTGCGGTGCAGCATCTCGGCTGGGGCGCGGGGCCAGCGCTGCTTGCGGGCATCGCGGCAGGGGCCGTGGTGTCGGCGGCACTCGCGATTCTGGCCCTACGCACGAGCGGCGTGGCCTTCATGATCGTCACGCTGATGTTCGCACAGGCCGGCGCGCTGACGATCCTGCATTTTTCCGAAATCACCGGCGGCGACGAGGGGTTCGTCGTGCCGGAGGCCGGGCGCATGCTGTGGGGGCTGGACCTCAGCGATGCGGATATCCGATATCTGGCGGCATTTGCGCTTTTTGCCATCTGCCTCGGCCTGTGCCTGTGGCTGGTGCGCACGCCGTTCGGCCGGGTTCTGATCGCCATCCGCGAGAACGAGGCGCGGGCGCAGATGCTGGGCTACGACCCCTTCGCGCACAAGTTCGCCGCGATGGTGATGTCGGGGACGATGGCGGCGGCGGCGGGGGCGGCTTATGGCGTCCTGTTCGGCTATGTCGGGGCGAGCTTTGCCGAGGTGCAGTATTCGATCCTGCCGCTGCTTTACGTGCTTTTGGGCGGCGCGGGGACGGTGCTGGGGCCCTTTGTCGGGACGCTGTTCATGTTCTACCTGATCGACCTGAGTTCCGACATCACCACGGCGCACATGCTGATCGCCGGGGTCGCGCTGGTGCTGTTGACGCTGTTCGCGCCGCAGGGGATCATGGGCGAGGTGCGGCGCCGGCTGTGGAAAGGGTTGCCGTGATGCTGCTGTCCACACGCGGGCTTGCCAAGCAGTTCGAGGGGCTGCACGCCGTTCAGGGCGTCGATTTCGACCTTCACGAGGGCGAGATCCGCGCGCTGATCGGACCCAATGGCGCCGGCAAGACGACGCTTGTCGGGCTGATCGCCGGGCGGCTTGCGCCGACGGCCGGTCGGGTGATCTTCGACGGGCAGGATGTCACGTCCCTGCCCGCGCACCGGCGGATCGCGCGGGGCATGGCCTACACGTTCCAGATCACCTCGGTTTTCACGCGACTGAGCGTGGCCGAGAACGTGGGTCTGGCCGCACGCCGCCACCGCCGTGGCGCGGCGGCAAGGCAGGCGGCAGGGGACGCGCTGGACCGCGTCGGGCTGGCGGCACAGGCCGAGGCCGAGGCGGGCGATCTGGCCTATGGGCACCAGCGGCTGCTGGAAGTGGCCATGGGGATCGTGCAGCGCCCGCGCCTGCTGATCCTCGACGAACCCACCCAGGGCCTGTCCGAGGGCGAGATCGCGGGCTTCGAGACGCTGATCCGCGATCTGGCACGGACCACCACGATCCTGCTGATCGAGCATAACATGCGCGTGGTCATGGCGCTTGCGCAGCGGATCACGGTGCTGGACGGCGGCCGTGTGCTGGCCGAGGGAACACCGGACGAGATCCACGCCGACGCCGCCGTGCAGGCCGCCTATCTGGGGGGGCCGCCTGATGCTGCGGCTGGATAACATCGGCGCGGGCTATGGCCGCGCGCAGGTGCTGCGCGACGTGTCGCTGGCCGTCGATTACGGCGAGATCCTGTGCCTGATGGGGCGCAACGGCGCGGGCAAGACGACGCTGATGCGTGCGATCATGGGGCTGTTGCCGCTCACTTCCGGCCGCGTGCAGCTTGATGATACGGGACTAAGCGATCTGGCCGCGCATCGCATTCCGCGCGCCGGCGTCGGCTACGTGCCGCAGGGGCGACGGCTTTTCGCCGATCTCAGTGTTGCGCAGAACCTCGAGGTCGGGCTGATGGCCGGCGGGGGCACCGCGACAACACGCGAAGACGTGCTCGATCTTTTTCCGCGCCTGCGCGACCGGATGTCGCAACGCGCGCAGACCCTGTCGGGCGGCGAGCAGCAGATGCTTGCCATGGCGCGGGCGCTGTGTCTCGCGCCCCGCGTGCTGCTGCTGGACGAACCGACCGAGGGATTGCAGCCGTCGATGATCGCCGCGATCCGCGAGGTTATCCTCGCCATGCGGACGCGCGGGGTGGCGGTCCTGCTGGTTGAACACCGGCTGGACGCGGTGCTGTCGGTCGCCGACCGGGTGGCGTTTCTTGAAAACGGCCAGAACGGCCCGGTGATGACGGTGGACGACCTGCGCAACGATCCCCGGATCGCCGACCGGTACCTTGGGGTTTGACGGCGGCGACGCCGGATCACGACGCCGCTACGGCAGCACCTGCAACCAAAGCCACGCCGAGATCACCGTCAGCCCCGTGGCGATCAGCACGCTGGAGGCCGCGACGCGCCGGGCATGGCCGTAGATATTGGCAAAGATATAGGCGTTGATCCCCGGTGCCATCGCCGCCGTCACCACCGCCGCGCGCAGCGCCTCGACCGAAAGACCAAGGGCCAGCCCAAGCCCGTAGGTGATCAGCGGATGCGCCACAAGCGACAGCGCGCAGACATAGAGGATCACGCGCATGTCGCCCTCGGGGCGGTAGCGCACGAGGACACCCCCCAGACCGAACAACGCCGCGGGAAGCGCCGCGCGCACCATCAGGTCGACCGCGTCGTTGAACGGTCCCGGCAAGGGCAGCCCCGTCAGGTTGACCGCGAACCCCGCCCCGATGCCGATGATCAACGTGTTCGAGAACATCGCCCGCGCGACCTTGGCCACAAGCTGCGACCCGGCCTGCCCGCGGGCCTTGACCACCTCCATCACGGTGATCCCGACCCCGTAACAGACCGGCGAATGGACGGCGATGATGGCGAAATTGGGCGACAGCGCATCCGCGCCATAGGCGCGCTCCATGATCGGCAGACCCAACAGCACGGAATTGGAAAACAGGCCGCAGAACCCGATGGCGACCGAATCCTCCCATGAGCGGCCAAACAGGAAACGCCCGCCGATCAGCCCAAGCGTGAACCCCGACAGGGCGCCCGCGTAAAAACTCAGCAACAAGCGCCATTCAAAGCTTTGACCAAGGTCGAGCCGGGCGATCGCCGCGAAAAGCAGGCAGGGAATCGCGAATTTCTGGGTGAAGGTCATCAGCCCGTCCACCCCGGCATCGCTGAACCAGCCGCGCCAGACGGCGAGATACCCGAACCCGATCACCAGAAAGACCGGCAGAATTACCTCTATGAGCGCCTGCATCCGCTCAGACCGTGTAGCGCAGGATCATCCCGTCATGGGCGGGGGTGATGTGCGCGGGTGTCTCGTCCGCCACGGTCTGGTAGTCCATGTCGATATGCATGTTGGTCAGCACCGCCCGGCGCGGCGCGGCGCGCGCGATCCAGTCAAGCGCCAGATCGAGATGCGCATGCGTGGGGTGCGGCGTGCGCCGCAGCGCATCCAGCACCCAGCAATCAAGACCCTGCAGCGTGGTCCACGCCGCTTCGGGGATCTCGTTGACATCCGGCAGGTAGGCCAGATCCCCGACCCGGAACCCAAGCGCGTCGATCGAGCCATGCGCGACCTGAAAGGGCGTCAGCGCGATCGCGCCGCCCGCACCCTCGATCTCGAACGGCCCGTCGATCGTGTGCATGTCGAGGATCGGGGGATAGGGGCTGTCATCGGGCTGCATGAAGGCATAGCCGAAACGCGAATAAAGCGCGTTCTGCGTGTCACCATCGGCCCAGACAGGCAGACGCGCGCGCATGTTGAAGACGATCATGCGCAGATCGTCGATACCGTGGACATGATCGGCGTGGGAATGGGTATAGACCACGGCGTCCAGCGCACCGATCCCCGTATCCAGAAGCTGCGCGCGCAGGTCCGGCGAGGTGTCGATCAGCACGCGGGTGACGCCGCCCTCGGTCTCGCGCTCGATCAGCATCGAACAGCGCCGCCGCATGTTGCGCGGGTTGTCCGGATCGCAATCGCCCCAGTGTCCGCCAAGGCGCGGCACGCCGCCGGACGACCCGCAGCCCAGAATGGTAAAGCGCAGCTCGGCCATCACAGCACCGCCTTGGAAAACAGCCGTTCGAAGTTGGCTTCGGTCTGCGCGGCGAAATCCGGCCAATCCATGCCGAACACCTCGGCCCCGTTGCGGGCCGTATGGACGGTGTGGGCCGGCTCGTTGCGCTTGCCGCGATAGGGCGGCGGCGCAAGATAGGGCGCGTCCGTTTCCACAAGGATCCGGTCCACCGGGGCGCTTGCGAAAATATCGCGCAACGCCTGGCTTTTGGGGAATGCGGCGATTCCGGACATCGACAGGTAGAACCCCATATCGAGGGCCGCGCGTGCCAGATCGGGCCCCGAGGAAAAACAGTGCATGACGCACGTGTAGGCGCCGTTGCGGTATTCCTCGGACAGGATGCGGGCCATGTCGCCATCGGCGTCGCGCGCATGAATGATCAGCGGCAGGCCGGTTTCACGGGCGGCGGCGATGTGCACGCGCAGGCTGTCCTTCTGAATCTGGGCGCTCTCGGCGGTGTAGTGGTAATCCAGCCCGGACTCGCCGATACCAACGAATTTCGGATGATCGGCCAGCGTGACCAGCTCGTCGACGGTGACCATCGGCTCGGTGGCCGCGGACATGGGGTGCGTGCCTGCGGCATAGAAGACCCCGCTATGCGCCTCGGCGATAGCGCGCACCCGCGGTTCCTGCCGCAGCTTGGTGCAGATCGTCACCATGCGCTGCACGCCGGCCTCATTGGCACGCTGGAGCACGTCCGCGCGGTCATCGTCAAAATCGGGAAAGTCGAGATGGCAATGGCTGTCTGTGATGCGGATGTCGGTGTCCATGCCTCTCCCTCGCCGGGGCTACCCCCTTGCGGTTTGCTGAATCCTGAACACCGTATCTAGGACGAGGCTGGCAGGGTCAAGGTTGACCGCCCGACCATGCCGCGCCCGCGCGCCGATCTCTTGGGCGCAGTCAGCCCACGCCCGCGCGCGGCCTGCGTCGGGCGCCAGCCGCGACAGAAGCGCCGCCTCGCCCGGCGCGGCCTCGACGATCGGCGGCGCGCCAAGCGCGCCGGTGCGCGCCAGCCGCGTCATGAACAGATCGACAAGCGCAAACAGCAGATCGCGGCGTTCCTCGGCACCGCGCGCCGCCACGCTGTCGGCCAGTTTCAGCGCCCGCGCCTGGTCGAGGCGCGGCAGCGTGTCGAGCAGGCCCACCAGTTCGGCATAGGTCTTGAGCCCGTCGAGGTTCAGCAGCCGCACCGCCGCACCGACCGATCCGCTCGACAGTTCGGCAAGCGCCACGGGATCACCCTCGGGCGTGACCCCAGCCTGTTCAAGTGCTGTCGCCATGTCCTCGGCCCCGAGTGGGGTCAGCCGCACCACGCGACAGCGCGACCGGATGGTCGGCAGCAACGCCGAGGGCTGGTGCGACACAAGCAGCATCACGGTGCGCACGGGGGGCTCTTCAAGCATCTTCAACAACGCATTCGCGGCCTGGGTGTTGAGATCGTCGGCGCTGTCCACGATCACCACGCGCCGCCCGCCATCCGCCGAGGAGAGCGCGAAGAAATTGCCCAGCTTGCGCACTTCGCTGACGCGGATTTCCGCGGCCAGCCTGTCCCCCTTGTCATTGGCCCCGCGTCTGAGAAGATAAAGCCCCGGATCCGACAGCGCCATCACACGTCGCGCGACCGGATGCGCCGGGTCCACATCCAGCCCTTGGGCCGGCGGGCCGTCCTGCTGCTGGTCGGCCAAGAGAAACCGCGCGATGCGCCAGGCCAGTGTCGCCTTGCCGACACCGCGCGGCCCGGTGAGAAGCCACGCGTGATGCAGGCGTCCGGTGGTGACGGCCTCGAGGAATTCCGCCTCTGCCGCGCCCTGCCCGATCAGTCGCGCCGTCTCGCGCGGATGCGGGGCGCCTTCGACGCGGTCGGGGTCCGGCAAGGTCTCGTCGGTCATGACAGGCGCGCCTGCACGGCAAGCGCGACATCGGCCGCGACCGCGTCCATCTCGCGCCCGCCGTCGATCACGGCAAAGCGGGGGGCCTGTTCTGCGGCCAGCGCCAGGAACCCCGCGCGCATCCGCCTTTGAAGGTCCACCCCGAACGCCTCGAACCGTGCCTCGCCGCGACCGCGCGACAGGGCCCGGCCAAGCCCCACATCCGGCGCGATATCTATGAGGATGGTCAGATCCGGCTCGCGCCCGATCATCAGGTCGTGCAACTGGTCCACCAGCCCGCGCAGATCGGCGCGGCCCAGCCCCTGATAGATCCGGGTGCTGTCGGCAAACCGGTCACAGATCACCACCGCACCCGCCTCCAGGGCGGGGGCGATCACCCGTTCCAGATGGTCGCGCCGCGCAGCGGTGAACAAAAGCACCTCGGTCTCGGGCGACCAGCGGTCGGTGTCACCGTCAAGGACAAGGGCGCGAATATCCTCTGCCCCGGCACTGCCGCCCGGCTCGCGGGTAAGCACCACCTCGCGGCCCGCCGCACGCAGATCATCGGCCAGCCTGCGGGCCTGGGTGGACTTGCCGGACCCGTCGATCCCCTCGAAGCTTATGAACAGACCGGGCCCACTCAAAGCGGCCCCTCGATATTGCGCCAGAGCCGTTGTGCCAGACGCCCCGAGACGATCTGCAAACGCTGCATGAAGCCCCCTTGCGCGACGGTCTCGCCGGCGAAAAGCGGCACGCGGGTCTCGGGCAGCCCGTCGGGTTTGAGCACCAGTTCGGCCAGCCTGTCGCCCTCGGTCACCGGCGCGCGAATCGGGCCGGTATACACCACCTCTGCCGCGACCGTGTCGCCACCAAGCGCCGGCAAAAGCGTATCGAGATCCTCTGCCGGTGCAAGCCCGACGGTGCGCGTTGCACCCATCCAGACAGGCGCGCGCGCGACCTCCGCACCCGCCTGGAGGACGGATTTCCGGGTGAATTGCCGGAAGGCCCAGTTGATGATCGCCTCGCCTTCACGCGCGCGCGCGCCCGCCGAATCGAGACCCGAAATCGCGAAGATCACGCGCCTGTCACCCTGACTGGCCGACGCGGCCAGCCCGTACCCCGCCTGTTGCGTATGTCCGGTCTTGAGCCCGTCCACACCGATATCGAGGCCAAGAAGGGGGTTGCGGTTGTAGATGTTGCTGGGTGCGCGCCCATCGAACCGAAACTCGCGTTCCGCGAACATCTCATAGAATTCGGGGAAATCCTCGATGATCCGTTGGGACAGGATCGCGAGATCGCGCATGCTCATGACATGGCCGTCGGCCGGCCAGCCGCTGGCATTCTTGAAGACCGAACTTGTCAGGCCCATCCGTTCTGCGCGCCGCGTCATGAACCGCGCGAAACCGGCTTCGGTCCCATCCGGGCTGAGCGCCTCGGCGATCACGGCGCAGGCATCGTTGCCACTCAGCACGACGATGCCGCGCAACAGGTCCTCGACCCGGACCCGGTCGGTCGTGTCGAGAAACATGGTCGAGCCGCCATAGCTCATCGCGTGTTCCGAGACCGGTAGACGCTCGTCCAGCGAAAGCTGTCCCTCGCGCACGGCCTCGAAGGCGACGTACAGCGTCATGAGCTTGGACATGGAGGCCGGCGGCAGCGGCACATCGCCGTTCTTGTCCAGCAGAACCGTGCCCGTGGTCATGTCCATGACATAGGCCGCGCGGGCATTTGTCTCGAACGCGGCGGCCGGCAGGGCAAGCCCCCCCGCCAGAACGAGCGCAAGAAGAAAACGGATTGAGCGCATCACAGCCTCCGAAGGTCGGGTTGTGACGGGACAGACAGGATCACGGCCTCTCCCATCGATCTTTGCGTCGTACGGCCCACACGACATCCCCCGCGTGGGGCACACGGATACGCCGCACCGTGCCGGTGTGGCAAGGCTGCCTATATCGTGCCGCCTGTCGGTCGTCATGCATTTTCGGACAACGCGGCGCGTTTATCGCCCGTCTGCCCGTTCGACGCAATCGTCACGGCCCACGGGACGCGGCCCTGGGCACAGTACCCCGGCAAGGTCGCACCCCGGCCCTGGCCCCAGCCCGCCGCGTTCGGCATGCTTGGTCACCGCGCCGCGTCACCCAGTCGAACGGCGTCGCCGGCGCGTTTCGCGGCAGAGGTATAACCCAGTTCGTGCAGCACCGTCGGGGCGGCCGCCGCGATCACCGCACAGGCCGCAAAGGCTGCAATCATCGCTTTCATTCTCTTGCATCCCTCATGGCTATTGCGCGGGCGTTCCGGCCTTTGCGGGGTCACGGGCGTGGCCCTTGTCCTGCAACTCTTCCAGCCACAGCCCGTGATGTTCGCGGGCCCATTGCTCCTCGACCTCGCCCGTGCCCATCGCATCGAACGCGCCCTCCATGCCGACAGAGCCGATATAGATATGCGCGATGATGATCGCGGTCAGGACAAAGGCCATGATGCTGTGCCAGAGCGTGGAAAGCTGCATCTCCTCGTGCGGGGCGAGCGTTTCAGGCAGCGCACCGTAACCCACGAGCTGCGGCAGGCCGGTGTCGTTGAGCACGGCGAAGGTCTTGGCGAACATCGGCAGATCGAACGGGAACAGCAGCGACAGGCCCGAGGCCGATATCGACGCGCCGAATATGATCGTGGCCCAGAAGATCATCTTCTGCCCGGCGTTGAATTTCTTTGCCGGCGGGTGCACGCCCTTCGAGAACATGCCACCACCCACGGCCAGCCATTTCAGGTCGGTGCGGTTGGGGATGTTGTGCAGAACCCACATAAAGAACACCATCACGAGGCCCAGCATGAAGGCCCAGGAGATGTTGTTATGCACCCATTTCGAGGCCACGGCGACGGTCGAGAAGGCCTCATGCCCCAGCAGCGGGATCACAACCGTCCGGCCGAACAGGACCACCAGCCCGGTAATCGCCAGCACCACGAAGGAGCCGGCCATCAGCCAGTGCCCGAAGCGTTCGACCGCCTGAAAGCGGGTCACGGTACGGCCGGTCTTTTCGCCGTCGATGCGGATCCTGCCGCGCAGCAGGAAGAACAGCGCCAGCAGCGCCACCGTGATCCCCAGAAGCCACGCCCCGTAGGTCGAGAGCGGGCCCTTGCGAAATTCCAGCCAGGACATGCCGGCATCCTGGATGAGCACTCGCGCCTCGGGCCCGCCCGAGGAGACCGTCACATCGGCCAGCCCGTAGCGCAGCGCGCGCCAGACCTCGGCATCCGAGGCACCGCCAAGCGTGCCCAATTGCCCGGCCATGCCCGCCGCATCGTCGGGGTTGCCGATGGCCTCGCGGCGGAAGGTGTCGTCAACGGCCGCGTCCCGCTGGCGGGCGAGGATGTCTTCAAGTGTCTGCGCGCCACCCGTCGCGGCGCGGTCCCCGCCGGACGACGCGGGCGCCTCCTGCGCAAGGGCCGGCATGGCGAGCAGGCAACACAAGGCGAGGCTGAGAAATGCGCGCATGATATCCTCGAATGCTGTGATCGACCCGTGTGATCCGCGCCGATTTCCTTCAAGGAAATCGGACCGGAAACTTTGAAAGTTTCCGATGCCGGGCGGCCATGGTGGCACCCGGCATCGGCGTCTTGGTCTCAGCCGCCGCTTTGCTGGCCGTAGGCGCTGCCCCAGCCCCACGCGCCGGACCCAAAGCCACGCGCCACGACACGCTCGCGGTAGATGTCCGACACGGTATCGCCATCCCCGGCCAACAGCGCCTTGGTCGAGCACATCTCGGCGCAGATCGGCAGCTTGCCCTCGGCGATCCGGTTGCGGCCGTATTTCTGGAACTCGGCCTGGCTGTGGTTTTCCTCGGGACCGCCCTTGCAGAAAGTGCATTTGTCCATCTTGCCACGGGACCCGAAATTGCCCGCCTGCGGGAATTGCGGCGCACCGAACGGGCATGCGTAGAAGCAATAGCCGCAGCCGATGCACAGGTCCTTGGAGTGCAGGACCACGCCCTCCTCGTCCTGGTAGAAGCAATCGGTCGGGCAGACCGCCATGCACGGCGCGTCCGAGCAGTGCATGCAGGCGACCGAGATCGAGCGTTCCCCGGGGCTGCCATCGTTGATCGTCACCACCTTGCGACGGTTGATGCCCCATGGCACCTCGTGCTCGTTCTTGCAGGCGGTGACGCAGGCGTTGCATTCGATGCAGCGTTCGGCGTCGCACAGGAATTTTGATCTTGCCATTGGTCTATCTCCTTATGCCGCAACGATCTTGCACAGAGTCGCCTTGGTTTCCTGCATCTGGGTGACGCTGTCATAGCCATAGGTCTGGGCGGTGTTGCTCGCCTCGCCCAGGACATACGGATCGGCCCCGTCGGGATACTTGTCGCGCAGATCGCGCCCCTCGAAATGGCCGCCGAAGTGGAAGGGCATGAAGGCCACGCCCGCGCCCACCCGTTCGGTGACCATCGCCATGACCTTGACGCGGCCGCCCTCGGGCCCTTCGACCCAGACCTGCGCGCCGTCGCGGATGCCGATATTGTTGGCATCGCGCGGGTTCACCTCGACGAACATGTCCTGCTGAAGCTCGGCGAGCCACGGGTTCGACCGGGTCTCGTCGCCGCCCCCCTCATACTCGACCAACCGGCCGGAGGTAAGGATGATCGGGTAATCCTGAGAGAAGTCGTTCTTCTGGATCGAGGCATACATGGTCGGCAGGCGGTAGGCGTGCCGGTCCTCGTAGGTCGGGTAATCCGCCACCAGGTCGCGCCGGTTGGTATAAAGCGGCTCTCGGTGGATGGGCACCGGATCGGGGAAGGTCCAGACCACGGCGCGCGCCTTGGCATTGCCGAAGGGCGCGCATTCATGCGCGATCGCCACCCGCTGAATCCCGCCCGAAAGGTCAGTCTTCCAGTTGGTGTCGGCCCCGGCGATACCGTCGATGACGGCGCGTTCCTCGTCCGTCAGCTCGCCGTCCCAGCCCAGATCCATCAGCATCTGCATGGTGAATTCCGGGTAGCCGTCCTCGATATCCGAGCCGGCGGAATAGACGCCCTCGGCCAGCAGGTTGTCGCCGTCGCGTTCCACGCCGAAACGGGCGCGGAAGGTCAGGCCGCCTTCGGAGACGGGTTTGGACATGTCATACAGGATATGCGTGCCGGGATGGTTCATCTCGGGCGAGCCCCAGCAGGGCCATGGCAGACCGTAGGTGTCGCCATCAGCCGGCCCGCCATTGGCGCGCAGCGTCGTGCGATCGAAGGTATGCTGGTTGGCCATGTGCAGCTTCATCCGCTCAGGCGATTGCCCGGTATAGCCGATGGTCCACATGCCGCGATTGAACTCGCGGGTGATGCTTTCGACATTCGGGGTCTCGGCATCGTCCATCTCGATGTTGCGGAACAGGCGGTCGGCAAAGCCGAACTTGTTGGCGAACTTGGCGATGATGACCTCGTCCGGGATGCTCTCGAACAGCGGTTCGACCACGCGGTCGCGCCATTGCAGCGAGCGGTTCGACGCGGTGACCGAGCCGCGCGTCTCGAACTGGGTGCAGGCCGGCAGCAGATAGACGCCATCGGTGCGATCCTGCATGACCGCCGAGACAGTCGGATAGGGATCGACCACGACCAGCATGTCGAGCGCCTCCATCGCCGTCTTCATCTCCTTGCCGCGCGTCTGGCTGTTGGGCGCATGCCCCCAGAGAACCATGGCGCGCACCTTGTTGGGGTTGTCCATGTTCTCGGGGTCTTCGAGGACGCCGTCGATCCACCGGCTGACCGGGATGCCGCTGAGATATTGCAGCGGCTGATCCTCGCCCGCCGTGGTGGTCGCCGTCGCGAAGCGATCGGCAAGCCAGTCGGGATCCTCGCCCCAGACGCGCGCCCAGTGGTCCCACGCGCCTTGCGACAGGCCGTAATAGCCCGGCAGGGTGTGCGACAGAACGCCAAGATCCGTCGCGCCCTGCACGTTGTCATGGCCGCGGAAGATGTTGGTGCCGCCGCCGGCGACGCCCATGTTGCCGAGCGCGAGTTGCAGGATGCAATAGGCGCGGGTGTTGTTGTTGCCGTTGGTGTGCTGGGTGCCGCCCATGCACCAGATCATCGTGCCGGGGCGGTTGTTGGCCAGCGTGCGCGCCACGCGGCGCAGCTGGCTGCCCGGCGCGCCGGTCACGCGTTCGACCTCGTCGGGGGTCCACTTGGCGACCTCGTCGCGGATCTGATCCATGCCCCAGACGCGGGTGCGGATGAATTGCTCATCCTCCCAGCCGTTCTCGAAGATGTGCCACAGGATCCCCCAGACCAGCGCCACGTCGCTGCCGGGACGCAGACGCACGAATTCGTCGGCATGCGCGGCGGTGCGGGTGAAGCGCGGATCGCACACGATCAGCGGCGCGTTGTTGCGTTCCTTGGCCTTCAGCACATGCAGAAGCGAGACCGGATGCGCCTCGGCGGGATTGCCGCCGATGATGATCATCGACTTGGAATTGTGGATATCGTTGTAGCTGTTGGTCATGGCGCCGTAGCCCCACGTGTTCGCAACGCCCGCGACGGTGGTCGAATGGCAGATGCGCGCCTGGTGGTCGACATTATTGGTGCCCCAGTAGGCGGCGAACTTGCGGAAGAGATACGCCTGTTCGTTATTATGCTTGGCGCTGCCCAGCCAATAAACCGAATCGGGACCCGACTCCTCGCGGATCTTCATCATGCCGTCGCCGATCTCGTCGATCGCCTGCTCCCAGCTGATGCGCTTCCACTCGCCCCCCTCTTTCTTCATCGGGTACTTGAGGCGGCGTTCGCCATGCGCGTGCTCTCGGACACTCGCACCCTTGGCGCAATGCGCCCCAAGGTTGAAGGGGCTGTCCCAGCCGGGTTCCTGCCCCGTCCACACGCCGTTCTGCACCTCGGCCACGACCGTGCAGCCGACCGAGCAATGCGTGCAGACGGACTTGACCGTCTTCACCGCCTCGCCGGCGGCACTCTGGGCGGTGGCGCGGGTGACGGTGCCGCCCGTCGCGCCAAGGGCGGCAAGGCCGCCGATGGCCAGCCCGCTACCGCGCAGAAAGGCGCGCCGATCAACGGCCCCGCCGTCGGTGTTGGACAGGATCCCGGTCCGCTGCGGGCGTCGCGC
>NZ_JBPBBB010000028.1:0-41173 GCF_050896375.1 Roseovarius tibetensis | reverse complement strand
AACGCCGCAACCGTATCGAGATCATGTTCGGCAGGCTCAAGGACTGGCGGCGTGTCGCAACTCGGTATGACAGGTGCGCCAAGGTCTTCCTATCGGCGATCGCGCTAGCCGCGACTGTCATCTATTGGTTATGAGTCCAGAGCCTACAGAGCCAGCCAGGATCGGCCGACGTCCCCCACTCCAGTTTCTCTCGACATCCGCCCCGAAGCTGCCGCGCAGGCGCATCGGGATGCCGGTCGACCGCGCGTACGGCTCCTCTATCGTGGGGCTCGCCGCGCCCGGCACCGCCGAGGCCATCGAGATATGGCGCGGCGCGTCAGCCAACCGGCTCGGCGCGACGTTGCTGGGCGGCGCGATCAACTTCATCTCGCCGCGAGCGGCGACCACGCCGGGCAGCGAACTGCGACTTGGTAGCGGAAGTTTCGGGCATGGCAACATCGCCTTGCCCCTCGTGGTCGATCAGGTGCGGCCCGATCAGGCCGCCTTCATACCCGATGAGGAATGCGTTCTATCCGGGAACCGCGTTTGGTTTCTGATCGCGACATGGTTTGGCAAGCGTTGAATAGGACGTGCAGGTCATGTACGGGACCTTGCACTCAGGCAGGGACTGACAATGCCGCATGACGACGCGCCTCCATCCTTCAACATCGTGATCGTCGGGCAGGGGGGGCGGTTGGAATACGAGGCGCTGATTTTTGCAGCGTCGTTGCGGGCCAGTTCGCCGGGATTTCCGGGGCGGCTTTTCATTGCAGAGCCTCAGCCCGGTCCGATGTGGCCCAACGATCCGAGGATGAAGAATGACGACATCCGGACCCTGCTGGCCGAGTTGGGCGCCGAGATCCTGCCCTTCGACGCGCGGCATTTCGGTCATGCCTATCCGTACGGCAACAAGATCGAGGCGCTGCTGGCGCTGCCAGAGGGCGTGCCGTTCGTCTTTTTCGACACCGATACGCTGGTGACCGGGGAACTGGCCCGCGTGCCGTTCGATTTCGACCGCCCCACGGCGTCGCTGCGCCGCACCGGGACCTGGCCCGAACCCGAGCTTTACGGTCCCGGCTACACGGCGATCTGGGCATCGCTCTACGACAAGTTCGGGCTGGATTTCGAAAGTTCGATCGACCCGAGCGAACCTGACGAGTACTGGAAACGCTATCTCTACTTCAATGCCGGGTTCTTCTTTTACCGGTGTCCACAGGTGTTCGGGCAGCTGTTCCTCGACTATGCGCTCGCGATCCGGGATGATCCGCCGGTCGAGTTGATCTGCCAGTCGCTCGATCCGTGGCTGGATCAGGTGGCGCTGCCGCTGGTGATCCACGCGCTTGGCGGCGGCCGTGCCACCCTGCCAGCGGGACTGTTGGATGGCGAGATCACCTGTCACTACCGCGCGCTGCCCCTGCTCTATGCCCGCGAATCCGACCGGGTGATCGAGGTGCTGGAAGAGGTGACCGCGCCGCACAAGATCAAGAAGGCGATCAAGCAATACGAGCCGATCAAGCGGATGATCTATCAGGGACGCGGGCGCAAGGCGCGCGCGCTGTTCGACCAGACGGATCTGCCGCGTCGCGAACAGGCGATCCGCAACACGCTCAGGCGCAACGGGTTCTGGATGCGCTGAGCGCCGAAGCGGTGCGCCCGCGACAGCCGGAGCCGGGTATTTGGGCCAAGAAGACACCCGCCATTCCGGTCTCTCCTGTTTCTTCTTGGAAAAATACCCGACTCCGGCGGCTGCAAGGCGGTGCGGCGCTCAGGCCCTGAAGATCCCGGCCGTCTCGGCAAATCCCTTGATCTCCACGGGGTTGCCCGACGGATCGAAAAAGAACATCGTCCATTGCTCGCCCGGCTCGCCCTCGAAGCGTACCGAGGGCGGGATCACGAAATCCACCTCGCCCGATGACAGGCGCGCCGCCACGGCGTGCCAGTCGTCCAGTGGCAGGACCACGCCGAAATGCGGCATCGGCACCATGTGGTCACCCACCCGTCCCGTCGCCTCGGTGGCGAAGGGCGTGCCCAGGTGCAGCGACAATTGATGCCCGAAGAGATCGAAATCCACCCATGTCTCGGTCGAGCGGCCCTCGACCGCGCCCAGAAGCCCGCCATAAAAGGCGCGCGCCGCGTCGAGGTCGGTCACGTTGATCGCCAAGTGAAAGGGGTGCGGCATCGGTCCGGTCTCCTCATCGCTGTTGCGAGGCACCTTTCAATGCCGTAATCCGGTTTGCAAGCAGTTCGCGAAAAAAGGACCCACCCTATGGCCTATGGTTTCGACACGTTGCAAGTGCACGCGGGCGCACGCCCCGACCCGGCAACCGGCGCGCGGCAGGTGCCGATCTATCAGACGACCGCTTACGTGTTCCGCGACGCCGAACACGCCGCGGCCCTCTTTAACTTGCAAGAGGTCGGCTACATCTATTCGCGCCTCACCAACCCGACCGTCGCCGCGCTGCAGGAGCGGATGGCGACACTGGAGGGCGGCGCGGGCGCCGTCTGCTGTTCGTCGGGGCACGCGGCGCAGATCATGGCGCTCTTTCCGCTGATGGCGCCGGGCTGCAACGTGGTGGTGTCGACGCGGTTATACGGCGGGTCGGTTACGCAGTTCAGCCAGACGATCAAGCGCTTCGGCTGGTCGGCGACATTCGTCGATATCGACGATGCCGATGCGATCAATGCCGCCATCGACGAGAACACGCGCGCGATCTTCTGCGAATCCATCGCCAATCCCGGTGGGCACATCGCCGATCTCGACGCGGTGGCCAAACTGGCCGATGCGGCCGGTCTGCCGCTGATCGTCGACAACACGTCGGCCACGCCGTATCTCTGCCGCCCGATCGAGCATGGCGCGACGCTGGTGGTGCATTCGATGACCAAGTTCCTGACCGGCAACGGCACGGTCACGGGCGGCGTGGTGGTCGATTCGGGTAATTTCGACTGGTCCGCGAGCGGAAAGTTCCCGTCGCTGTCCGAGCCCGAGCCCGCCTATCACGGGCTGAAGTTCCACGAGACCTTCGGCCCGCTCGCCTTCACCTTTCACGGCATTGCCGTAGGCTTGCGCGATCTTGGCATGACGCTCAACCCGCAGGCGGCACATTACACGCTGATGGGGATCGAGACGCTGAGCTTGCGGATGCAGCGCCATTGCGAGAATGCCGTGAAGGTCGGCGGATGGCTCGAAAGCCACCCGGCGGTCGATCACGTGACCTATGCGGGTCTGGAATCGTCGCCCTATCACGACCGCGTGCCGAAAATCTGCCCCAAGGGCGCGGGCGGGCTTTTCACCGTGGCGCTCAAGCGCGGCTATGATGCCTGTGTCGCGCTGGTCGACAGCCTGGATCTGTTCAGCCATGTCGCCAACCTGGGCGATACGCGGTCATTGATCATTCATTCGGCCTCGACCACGCACCGACAACTGACACCCGACCAGCAAGAGGCGGCGGGCGCCGCACCGAACGTGGTACGCATCTCGATCGGGATCGAGGATGCCGACGATCTGATCGCGGATCTGGACCAGGGGTTGCGCAAGGCTGGTGCTTGAGGGCTGCGCGCAGGTCATGTGGGTTGGCCTGCGCGTTTCTCTGCTATACCCTCGCGACGATGAACATGGGACTCCCGATGGCAAACGGCGCGTGTTAAAGCGGTAGAGATGAAACCGAATTTCGCCCTTTCCCTGTCCTTTGACGGTATCGGTCTGTTGCACCGGACCGGGGCATCGCAGTGGCATCTCGTCGGGGAGGTCTCGCTTGACAGTGCCGATCTGACCATGGAACTTGCCGCCCTGCGCGAAAAAGCCGGTTCGCTGGAGCCGTCGGGCGTGTCAAGCAAACTCGTCATTCCGGACTCCCAGATCCGCTACCTCGACCTTGCAGCGTCTGACGCGCCGGACGCGGATCACGAGGCCGCGGCGATGCGCGCACTGGACGGGGCCACCCCCTATGCCCTCGACGATCTGGCCTTCGACTGGAACGTCGTGGACGGGCGGCTTCGCGTCGCGGCGGTGGCGCGTGAAACCCTGCAAGAGGCGGAAAATTTCGCGGTCGAGCATCGCTTCAACCCGGTGAGTTTCGTGGCACGGCCAGAAGCGACAAATTTCGGGACAGAGCCGTTTTTCGGTGAAACCTCCGAAGCCGGCGCGCGGGTCGTGCGGGATCAGGACCCGATCGAGATTGCCGGCGCTGCCAGCCTGCCCGAGCCGCAGCCCCCGGATGGCGCGACTGAGGGGCCGGTGGATCAGGAGACGACCGCGGCAATGCCAACGTCGGACCCCGAGGACAAGGCCGGCGCCGCGTCCAGCGCGCCCGCCCTGAGCGCGGCACGGGCCGCCCAAGACGCGCCCGAGACCGGCGCGCCGCATCTTTCCGGCGCGGCGCGAGATACTCCGGATCGTGCCGCGTCGAAAGGCGGGCAGGGCGCGGTTGCCAATCCCGCCCCCGCCGCCGCCAGTCTTGCGCCGCGTGGTGACGGCCCCACCGTCGCCGATGCCACCGGACAGCCGCGCCCGGAGACCCCGACCCCGCGCCGCCGTCCCGCACAGGGGGCAGGGTCCGGAAAAGGATCGTCGCGCAGGGGAAAAAAGGATGGGCCTGGCACCATCGCCACCGTCAAGGGCGCGGGAACCGCGGCCGCGAGCGCCGAGGACGAGGCCGACCGTCTGACCATCTTCGGCGCACGCGCGACGCAACGCGGCCAGCGGGGCAAGCCGCGGTTTCTCGGGCTGATCATGACGGCGCTGCTGCTGCTGGTCCTGGCGGGCGTCGCCGCATGGGCGACGATGTTTCCCGACTCCGATCTCGCACGGCTTGTGCGGTGGAGCGAACCGCAGGTCGCCGTGACCCCGCAAAGCCCGGACGCCATCATGTCGGACCCGGTGCCGGTCGATCCCGGACAGGCCGGGGATGACCCTGCGCCGCAGGTCGCGATTGCCCCGCCGCCCGAGACCTCGGATGCGACAGATACCGAGGAGGCGTCGGAGCCCCCCGCGCGCACCGGACCGTTGACCCCGGAACAGGCACGGGCACGGTATGCCGAAACGGGGATCTGGCAGATCCCGCCCGAGGCGCCGGTTCAGCCCGATGCAGGCAGCCTTGAAGAGTTCTACCTGACCTCAATAGACGAGGATGTCTCGGTCGGCGATGCGGTTGCGCTGCCTGACATGCCTGCACGGCGCCGCGATACCCGTCCCGATACGCCTGCCGCCCCGGCGCCGCCGGGCACAACCTTCGAACTGGACGCACGCGGGCTTGTCGCGGCGACGCCCGACGGGTCCCTGACACCGGACGGCGTCCTTGTTCGCGCAGGCCCGCCGCCGGTGCGCCCCCCCGACACACCGCCGCGCGTGGTGCCGGTGCCGGGCCTGTCGCTCACGCCGGAGGCCGCGGCCGAGCTTGAACGCATTTCGGAAATCCGTCCGCGCACGCGGCCAGAGGATCTCGTCGAACGTCAGGAGCGTGGCGCCCTTGGCGGCCGCTCGCGCACCGAACTGGCCAGCCTGCGCCCGCAGACGCGCCCCGAGGCGGTGCAGAGGGCCGCCATGTCGCCCGCACCTGACACCGATGCGGTGGATGCCGCGCTGGCCGAGGCGGCCGAGAGCCCCGGCCCAGATGAGGCCGCGTGGGCCGAGGCCGTGACGGCGTCGCTCAAGCCGCGCCAGCGCCCAAGCGATTTCCAGAGCATCGTGCGCCGTGAGGCCGCGCAACCGCGCGCCGCCGCCCCGCGCATCCCAAGTTCTGCCTCGGTCGCGCAGCGCGCCACGTCACGCAATGCAATCAATCTGCGCCAGGTCAACCTGATCGGTGTCTATGGCAGTCCGTCGAACCGCCGCGCCCTTGTGCGCCTGTCAAATGGACGCTACCGAAAGGTCGAGGTCGGTGACAGCATCGACGGCGGGCGCGTGTCGGCGATCGGTGACAGTGAACTGCGCTACACCAAGCGTGGGCGCGCCGTGGTCCTGCGCATGCCGCGGGGCTAGGCCCGCTCAGGTCGGCCCCGAGATACCGACGAGCGTATCCGGGACGCGCCGCGATGTCGCGCCGAACCATGCTGGACTGGCCAAACGGCCTGTCCGTCCGGCCAGCTATCACGCGTCGACTGGTTCGCCTACTCTCATTCAGCTTTGTCACACATCGGCTGGCTCACGGATGCCGATGATCAGGACTGGAAAGAAAATGCCGCGTCACCCCAGGACACAGCGCAGGACAACGCCCTTGCCGGTACCGGGTGGCACGCAGGACGCGCCCAGCTCGGGCCCCGCATGGGATCTCGCCGCGTTCGCCCGGCACGAGGGTGGCGCGGTGGCAATCATCGCCGGGATCGCGCTTCCCGTACTTCTGGGTTTCGCGGGGCTGGCGCTTGAATACGGCCAGATTCTGGCCGTCCGCGCCGAGGCGCAGCGGACGGCCGACTTTGCCGCGCATGCCGGGGCCGTGGCCTATGTCCGGACCGGCGGGACAGGCCCGATGACCGATGCCGCGAGGGGCGTCGCGCGCCTGAACGGATTCGGCGCGGATGAAATCGTCGTGGAACTCGACACCACGGCGCCGGGCGGCGCGGACATGGCGGTGCGGGCGACGATCACAAAGCCAAAACGGCTTTATCTTCCGCAATTCGTCGGTGGCGGAACCTCCGTCGACGTCGTGACATCCGCCGTCGCCGGCACGACAGGGGGCGACCCGGCCTGCATCCAGGCGCTTGATGCGGATGGCAGCGGGGTTACCATGTCGGGGGGGACGACGTTGCGCGCCGACGAGTGCGGCGTGGCCTCCAACGCCGAGGTAGAGGCACCGTGCGGCACACAGATCATCACGTCCTCGCTGTCATACAACGCAGGTGGCAATCCTCTTCCTCAATGGTGCGATACAATCAAGGGCCCCGACGGAGAAACGGCGGATATCAAGCGCCAACCGACATCCGACCCGCTTGCGGGGATGGCGGCACTTGGGACGGCGGCAACGCAGATGACCGACACCGCGTCTCTTTCGGCGCCGTCGGGCGCGACCTCATCAACAGTTCCGAGCGGCCCGGATATCCATTTTGCATACAACGAAACCTTTCAACAGGGTACACCCAAACAGGTTGCGCAATCTATCGGCTGCACGGCCAACAAGGCAGGTAGCACCTGGACGTTTTCCTGTCCTGGGGGCTCCCCGGTGAATATCGGTACGATCACCATGGGCGGCGGGCTGTCGCTACGCTTCAACACCGGCGGTGCGCAATCTGACGTCTACAATTTTTCGGGGAATATCGTCAGTTCATCAGAAAGCATGACATTCGGCGACGGCACCTACAACATTCGCGGTGATATCATCAGCAGTGGTAGTTCTGTCACCGAATTCGGATCTGGCGTCTTCAACGTGGGTGGCGCCATCCGGAATGACGGCAATCGCATGATGTTTGGGGATGGCACCTACGACGTGGCGAAGGGCATTTACACCAGTTACGGTGTCACCGAATTCGGCGCTGGCAGCTTTCGGATCGGTCCCGCATCCAATGGCAACGCGATCGAGCTTAGAAGCGGTGAGCTATTCATGGGAGACGTTAACGTCGACCACGGCGGCATCTTCGAAGTCACTGGCCGGATCGAGACGGGTGGTGGAAGCTGCCTCGAAGTGCCTGCCGCCGCGGTCCACGAGATCAACGGACCAATCAGTGTCGAGGGTGCGGTTACCTTCGGCGCAGGTTTTTATGCAGTTGATGGCTACATGCACGCAGTGACAGGCGGCGCTTCGTGCCGTGGCGGAACAAACTCCATCCTGGCTGAAGAGACCACGTTCATGGTGTCAGGCGTCGGCGCAGGACCGGACGGCTACGGTTGTGCCGGCAAGGCCATCTGTTTTAGCGGTGGTCAGGACAATGTCCGGTTCACGGCGCCAACGTCCGGGCCGTTTGCAGATATCGCGCTGATTGGGCCTCTCGATCCTTCGATCAGCGCGGGTGCCGTGTTCGAGGCGGGGGCGTCGGGCAGTGTCGTCTCCGGCGCCTTCTATTTCCCCAACGGTCCGATCCTGTTTGATGGCGGCGCGAGTGCCAGCGGCGGCAGCGGCGGATGCCTGCAACTGATCGGCACGGAAATAACCCTGTCCGGCGGAACCTCTGTCGCCTCCGAATGCGAGAGCCTGCCGCAATCGGGCGGCAGCGGGCAGGTGGTGATCCTGAGATGAGCTTCGCGATACCCCGCATGATCCGGTCCATGCGACACGACGAACGCGGCAGCATCGCGGTTGAATTCGCCCTTGTTGCCCCGGTCCTGCTGGTCATAATTGCTGCGGTGATCGATATTGGCAGCGCCGCCTATGGCAAACTCTCGCTGGACGCCCGCGTGACAGCGGCGGCAGAGTACGCGTTGGGTCAGTCCGCGCCGCCCGATCAGACTGCCGCAGAGCTGGCGGAGAAGCTTGTCGCACTGTTGCAGGGGGGCGCATCGCAGACCGCAGAAGTGAACGTCAACAACGCCGCCCTTGCGCGCTGGACAGGGTCCGCGATTTCGGTCGATCCGCTGTCGGGCGACGGGGCGAGCTGTTACTGCCCGACGCGTGACGCGGGCGAGATCTCGTGGGGGCCGGCGGTGGGCTGTGCAACAACCTGCACCACGGGGGAAAGCGCGGGACAATTCGTGCGGCTTTCTGCAGACGCGCGCCATGTTTCGCTGTTTCCGGGATATGCCTTCATCGAAGGGGAAACGGTGAAGGCCAGCACCGTTTTGCGGTTGCAGTGATCCGGGGTGGCGGGATTCGCGCATTTCTTCGCGACCCGCGTGGCGCCGTCGCCATCGAATTTGCCGCCATTGCGCTGCCGTTGATGCTGATGCTGATCGGCACGATCGAGATCAGCCGATACACTTGGACGCGGCTTGCGTTGCAGGATGCCGCATCGACCGGGGCGCGCTGTCTGGGTCTGCGGCTTGCGCCCTGCTTTGTGGATGACGCCATGGATCAGCAGGCAACGATCAGTTTCGTCAACAACCAGGCCGCGCAATGGGGTATTGGACTTGATAGCGATACAGTGACCCCCGAGGCATCGTCGGACTGTCACAGCGTCGCCGTCTTCGCCCGGATCGGGATACGGCACAGGTTCACCAGTGTTTTCCTCGTTTTGAGCGACACGTGGATCGAGGTCGACGCCTGTTTTCCTGTCCCGTCTTCGTGATGAATCTTGCATGACGGGTTGCGGTGCCGGTGTCGGGAACGCAACATAATGCCGCGACCCGCTGCCAGACAGGACGAATTTCGACCGTCGCCATGGGCAACGCGCGTACGGACCGGGGTGGTCGTGCCCCAAGACGATAAAAAGTGTTATTTTCATTTTAGTTGAAAGACAATAAATCAGATGGGTACCGGTGCAAAACTGCTTGTCGTCGATGACGATCACATGATGCTGGACTTCGCGTTGCGCGTCCTTGCATCGCTGAACTACCCGGCAGTCGCCGCGACGGAGGCCGTGATCGCCTTGCGCATGCTGCAACAGGACCCCGAGATCTGTGGTCTGTTCGTCGACTTGCGTCTGGGCAAGGCGCCGGACGGGGCGCAGTTGGCACAACAGGCGCTTTTGATACGGCCCGATCTGTGGGTGATCCTTACGTCGGGCGATCCCGGATCGCTGCAATGCGCCGGGCGGGATTTGCAGCATAATGTCGAACTTCTGCCGAAACCCTACCGGCGACACGAGCTTGCGGATCGGCTGTCTCGCCTGATGTGATGGTCGCGGGTCTGGCGGCGTCACGCCTGCGGGGCCCCGCCCGCAGGCGAGATCAGTCGATTTTTTCCAGCAGGCGCGCCCCGATGATCGCCGCCTCGACACGGTTCGCCGCCCTCAGGATCTGGAAGATGAAGGAAAGGTGAAACTTTACCGTGCTGGGCTTGATGCCGAGCGTTCGCGCGATGCCCTTGTTCGGCTGCCCTGCAACAAGCAGGCGAAGCACCTCCATCTGACGTGGTGTCAGCGCGTCAAGAGAGGCATGTGGGCTTTGGTGCCCGGATTCACGCGCGACCGGGGAAACACCCGATTGCGGTGTGAAGGGCGGCACATAGACTGCACCGTCTGCGATCTGCCGGATTGCGGTCTTGGCTTCGCCGATACCCAGCCCCTTGTTTATGAACCCTTGCGCGCCCGCCGAGAGGGCCATGAGTATGTCGTCGCGAGACCTCGAGGCGGACAGCACCACAAGGCGCATCTCGGGCTGCGCGGCTCTCAACGTGGCCAGAAGATCGTGGTTTTCTATCCCCGGCATGTTCAGGTCGACGAGGCCCAGACCGAATGTGGTGGAGCCCGAAAACTGCGCGATCGCGTCCTGCGCCGTTGCACAGATGACGACATTTTCGACCCCGAACCAGTCCCGCAGCACGATTTCTATGGCAACGCGGAAGAATTCGTCATCATCGATGACAATCACCGGCGACAGGGTTGAGAGTTCGATCTGCTGCGACATGACTTCTTGTTCCGGTTGCAAGCTGGCGCGCAGGTTCATCTTGTGATTATATTGGCAGTCCAACGCGGGTCTATCAAGGGACATGGAGTGTCGGGTTCGAAACAGATTTCGATATGTTGACTTTCCGCATCGGACGGCGATTGGACGCGACGTTTGCGCCGGTCTGTGTTGTGTACGGTCTGTCGCAGGTCATGCCCTCGGGTTCAATAGCTTATGGGGGTCTGGATGTGCCGCGGACGCGTCTATTCCGGTCCCTCGACGGTTATGGGGGCCGGGCGTATGGGCGCTACGGGCACCGCTCTTGGGCGGGGGTGTATATCGGCCGTCGTCCGGCCATCCGCCGTGAAGCTCTGCGATCAACCCCGCCTGGCCACGGTGCCGCGTCGGGTCGCTGCGCAGACGTTGCGCCTGCGGTATGAATGGTTGACCATGCGTCACCCTTGGCATGCGAGTGTCGGGGCACTATCCGGCCCGCCCGGAGGTCGTCGTCGCTACGCCAAGACCGGGCCTTGGATCGCGCCGGATGACGGACCACGACCGCCGGATCATGGGCGGTAATGGGAAGGGAGATACACGATATCACCATGACGAGCGTACAGCCGCCCACGCGCCGCCTTGTCCTGTCAATCACGTTGCTGGCTCTGATCCTCGGCGTGGTGGCGTATATCGCCGAACGCGGGTCAGCCAGCGAGCGGTCAAAGCGCCTTCAGAGCGTGGCGGAGGACGCTGCGCAAACGGTATCGAGATCCCTGCGACACGCGGCGTCCATGACATCCGTCCTGTCGGCGCTGGATCCTGTCGGGCCAGGGTGCGACGATTCATTGACACCGGCAAGACACGCCATGGACGACACCTATGCGTTCATGGGGATCGCGGGGCCGGACGGGCAGTTTCTATGCGCGGGTCCCGATGCGCAGATGGATCTGGACCTGTCGAACTGGGCGCCCGACGCCGGATCAAGCCGGACCGGCGACGTGATCTTTGGCAGAAATGAAATCGACCCGGCGACGGGTGACGCCGTCATGCCGGTGCTGCGCACGGTCGGCTCGTACCGCGAGGAGGGCGTCACACTGGCCATCGTGGCGGTACGACTGAACGCGCTGGCGGACAGCCTCGGGGGCGGCATGCGCGACGGGCCCGTCCGGCTGGTCGTGACCGACGTCGCCGGGCATGTCGTGGCCACGACACTCGAAACGGTGCCAATCGGTTCGCGTCTCGACATGCCTGCGCCCGACATGGCTGGCGAGGCGGACATTCAAGGGACGGTGCTCGATATTTTCGTCGATGAGGTCGCCATCGAAAACGAAACCTTCCACGTCGCCGCAATGATGCCCGGTGGCGGTACCATGGCCGAAAGCCTGACTGTCCTTTCGGTGCCCGTTCTGGCGATCCTCCTGCTTGGCCTCGCCATGGCGTTCATCGGATCGCAGCGGGCGGATCGCGGACTGTCCACCGCGGTCCGGTATATGCGCGACCGTATCCCCTTGACGCAGATGGGGCGCGCGACAGCCGTCGAGACCCGGAACGCGCCGTTTGAGGCGGGATCCGGCGCGCGCGACGGCCCACGGCCTGTTGCGGCACGGATCGACGCTGGCCTTGCAACCCATGAAGGTGGTGCCGGGCAAAAGGTTGCGGCGCTTCTGCGATTGATCCTCGACCGGATAAGCGATGGTGTCATCCTTCAGGACCGCGACGGGACGATCCTGTACATGAACAGCGGTGCGCAGACCATCCTTGGCGTGACGCGGCACGATCCGGTTGGCGGTGACATGGGGCACGCGCTGTCCGGCGCCGTCAGGTCGCATCTGGCACCGGCGGTCCGCGATGCGCTGGACACGGGCGAGCGTCAGACCTTCGATTGCGAGATCGCCGGGTCGCAGAGTTGTGTGAGAGTTGCGGTAGACCCGTCGCCCGACGGCGTCGCCATCCACCTTCAGGACGTGACGAAGGAACACGCGGACCGCGCGCGGTCGCACCTGCTCGGTACGGCCCTTGCGCGGGTCAGCGACGTGGTGCTGATCACTGAGGGTGCGCGCCCGGAAACCGTCGTCTACGTCAACGAGGCGTTCACGGCCATGACCGGCTACGCAAAAGACGAGGTTCTGGGTGCGACGCCGCGCATATTGCAGGGCCCCGACACCGAGCAGGAGCGCCTCGACGAGATCCGCGAGGCCATTCAGGCCTGCCGATGCGTACGCACGGAACTCACGAACTACCGCAAGGATGGCAGCCGGTTCACGACCGAGCTGGATATCACCCCGCTGTTCGACGCCAGCGGCGCGTGCACGCATTTCGTCTCCGTCCAGAGGGACATGACCGAAAGGCGCAACAGGGAAAGCCTTCTGCGTGCACGCGAAGAACAGTTTCGTCTCGCCAGCATGGCAAGCCAGGACATCATCTGGGATTGGGACGTGCGGGACGGCGTGATCTGGAACAGCGATCACACCGGATCGACCTTCTGGCCGGTTGCGAAATGGCACGTCGAGAACATCGAGGGCGGGCGCATCGAGAACGCGCTGGACAGGGTTCACCCCGACGATCGCCGCGCCCTTGGCGAAAGCCTCGACGCCGCGCTGCAGGGCGATGCGCAGACGTGGCGCTGCGAGTACCGGATGAAGGCGCAGGACGGGTCGTGGCGCAACATGATCGACAAGGTATTCATTCTGCGCGACGACGATGGCGCACCGCGGCGCATGGTCGGGGCGATGTCGGACGTGACCGATCTGCGGCTGCTGGATGCGCAACTGCATCAGTCGCAAAAGCTTGAGGCAGTCGGCAAGCTTACCGGGGGGATCGCGCATGATTTCAACAGCCTGCTGACGGTCATTCTGGGCAATTGCGATATACTGCTGGACGATCTTGGCGAGAATGCGGCGCTTCGGTCGATCGAGGCCGCGGCCGAGTGGGGCGCCCGCATCTCGAACGACCTGCTGGCGTTTTCGCGGCGCCAGCCCCTCGAATCGCGGCCCACGGATATCAACAAGCTGATCCGCGATTCGGCCACGCTGTTCGAACGCGCCGTCGAGACCGGCGTGACCATCGACTACGACCTGACCGATGCGCCCGCCGTGGCTCATGCCGATCCGGACCGGTTGCAGGCGGCCTTGCTCAACCTCGTCATCAACGCGAATGCCGCCATCCCGCAGGCCGGGACGATCACGATCCGGACCCGGCCAAAACACATCGAGGATGACGGCCGACGCAGCGATTGCGCACCGGGCGACTACATCAGGATCGACGTCATCGATGACGGGATCGGGATGTCGCCCGAGGTCGTCGCGCGCGCGTTCGAGCCGTTCTTCACCACCAAGGCGCCCGGCGTCGGCACGGGCATGGGGCTCAGTTCCGTCTACGGCATGGCCAAGCAGTCCGGCGGTCATGCCCGAATCGATTCCGAGGTGGGCAGCGGCACCGACATCGTCCTGTGTCTGCCCGTGTCGCTAGTGTCCGGCGGGGACACGCCGCAACCGCGGTCATCGGCGGCCCGTGAACGCGGCACCGGGCACCGCATTCTGGTGGTCGAGCCTGACGGCGATCTTCGGTCATTCGTGTGCGCGGCGCTGAACCGGCGCGGGTTTTGCCCGGTCATTGCCGAGACCGGCGAACACGCACTGGACCTGCTGGAAAACGACAGCGGATTCGATCTCGTCTTTACCGACATCGTCTTGCCCGGCCGTATCACAGGGGCACAGCTTGTCCGACGGGCGCAGCAGATGCATCCGGGGATCGGCGTCCTGTTCACATCCGGCCATACCCGCGACGCCCCCCAGAGGCACCGCGACCTGCCGCAGGGGGTAACGATGCTTGACAAGCCCTTTCGTACGAACGAGTTAATCGCGAAGGTCAAACAGGGGCTCGCGACCCGCCCCGCGCCGCCGTCCTGACGCCGCATGTCACGCATGTCACGCACGGCCAGCCGACCTGACCGGATGGCTAGGCCAAGATGCCAGCTAGTGCCGCGACCGCCAAAGTTGCAAGGTACTGGGCGTTGAAACCCGTCAAGGTTGCTCGTTACTTCCGAAAGAAGGGTTCATCATTCCCCCCGGCATAGCCGGATAACCTTTCCAAGAAGGAAACCAGATCATGCTTAAACTGATCACGAAACTGAAGACCAACGACTCCGGCGCGACCGCCATCGAATATGGCTTGATTGCCGGGCTGGTGGCGGTGGGGCTGATTGTTGCGCTTACGACTCTCGGCACGGACCTGTCTGAGCTTTTCGGTGGCATCAGCGGTCAGCTTGATACTGCCACCACGACTGCCACTACTAATTAATCCCTCTCGCTCCCCTTGCCGCACTGCCATCATCGCCTGACCGGCGGCACGGCAGTGCGACAAGGAACGGAACGCCGCAAGTCATGCAAGACGGTCTACTGATCCTAGCCTCTGCCTGGTTCATCGCCGGTCAGGGGGTGGCTGCCGCCAGTGACGCGGTGTGGATGCGCATCCCGAATGCGTTGACCCTATACTTGCTGGCCGGCGCCGCCCTCTGTGCTGTGCAGGCCGGGCCGGTATGGCTCGATCTTGCCGCCAGAATGGCGGTCGGCCTTTCGGTTCTCGCCGGTGGCTTCGTTCTTTTCGCAAAGGGTTGGATGGGCGGCGGCGACGTGAAACTCTTGGCCGTCACCGCCCTCTGGCTCGGTCCGGCGGCAACGCCGGGCCTGCTGATCCTGACCGCGCTTGGCGGCGGGATCCTGACACTGGCATTGATCGCGGCACGGGCCCTAGGCGCGGGCCACCTTGCGGGCCACCGGATCGCCGCCCTGCGCGAGCCGATGGATCGCGTGCCTTATGGAATTGCCATCGCGGCGGCGGCGATCGCCACCGTGATCTTGCGGCCGGACGCCTTGTTGATAGGCTGACGGCCCTCTTTCGCCTCTGCCTGGAGGAATGACATGCTGCGAATTCTCATTTTGATCGTTGCCCTCGGGGCCGGTGGCGGTGCCGCTTGGATCGTGTCGCAGGAAACATCACCCGACACAGCCGCCACCGCACCGGACCCGGTTCCTGTCGGCCCCGAGATGACATCGGTTCTGATGGCGGCGCAGGAGGTGGCGCGCGGCGCACAGGTGTCCGCGGATGCCTTGCGGTGGCAGCGCTGGCCAGTGGATGCCGTGCCCGCCGCCTTCATCGAGCGCAACGCACAGCCGAATGCCGCGACCGAGCTTGCGGGGCTTTATGCCAGCCGCCAGATCCTGCCCGGCGAGCCGATCGGCAACCACCTTTTGTCGAAGACGCCGGGGGGCTACCTTGCCGCCATGCTCTCGCCGGGAAAGCGGGCGGTCGGGATCTCTGCTAGCACCCAGAGCACGGCAGGCGGTTTCATCCTGCCCAATGACCGGGTCGACATCCTGCATACCAGCGAAAACGCCCGCGGGGGTGTCAGCGGGGTGCGCACCCGTACCATCATGCGCGGTGTCCGGGTTCTGGCCATCGACCAGACCACCGATGACGTCAGCGCAGGAACGGTCCTTGGCAAGACGGCAACCCTCGAGCTGACGGAAACGCAGGCCGAGGCCGTGACGGCCGCCGGGGTGACGGGCACCCTGTCGCTGTCGCTGCGCCCACGGGAAGAGACGCCGGGCGAGGCGACGCTGACGGTGATGGAGCCGCCCCCCGAGAAGACCATCCGCGTGGGGCGCGGACGCACGATCGAGGACGTGAGTATCAACTGACATGTGCCCGGTTCGCCAGAGTCGGCCGGGTCGTGTCGTCGAACATAGGAACAGATGATGCAACATGCCCCCGTCCTGTTGAACGAGGCCAGCGTCGTGGATGACCGCGCGGCACCGTCAAGCGTCCGGGTGCCGCACCTGACGGTGGCCGCGTTCATCCAGACTGCCGCGACGCGTGACGCGATAGAGCGTGCGAGCGCCGATCGCCGGCTGACCCGCGTCAAGACGGAAATGACCGAGGGCGGCATCACCCAGGCGTGCAAGACCTTTGAAACCCGGCGGACGCCATCGCTTCTGGTCGTCGAGGCGACCACCGGGGGCGATACGCTGTTGCAGGAACTCGATGCGCTTGCCGAGGTGTGCCATCCGGACACCAAGGTGGTCGTGATCGGCGTCGAGAACGACATCGCCCTTTACCGCACCCTTATGGCACGCGGCATCGCGGAATATCTTGTCGGGACGATCACGCCCCTTGTCTATGTCGCAACGGTTCAAGAGTTGTTTGCCGAGGGCGCGGCGACGAAGCTGGGATCGGTCTATGCGTTCGTGGCCGCCAAGGGCGGGGTCGGCGCCTCGACCCTCGCACAGAACATCGCCTGGACCATCGCCGAGGAGGAGGCGAGCCCGACGTTGCTGCTTGACCTCGATCTGCGATTCGGATCGACCGCCGTGAACCTTGACCTGAAACCGGTGACGGGGCTTGAGAAATACGTCGATGACCCCGAAAAGCTCGACTCGGCGCTTCTTGACCGGCTGATCGTGCAGCGCGGCGAATACCTGAGCGTGCTGCCCGGATTCGAGGACCCGCTGAGTGAGGCGCATCCCGCGACGGGTGTGATCGAGCGCATGATCGAGATCGCGCGGGGGTCCTTTCCGCGCGTGGTGCTCGATCTGCCGCATGACTGGTCGGATGTCAGCCGCGATGCCCTGATATCGGCGGACGAGGTGGTGATCGTGGCCGCCCCCGACCTGCCGAACCTGCGCAACACGCGCGCGATCATGGAGCGGCTACGCGCCCTGCGGCCCAACGATGCGCCGCCTCGTGTCGTTCTCAACACCTGCCGGATGCCCAAGCGCAAAGAGATTCCCGCCGAGAAATTCGCCAAGAGCGTCGGTGTCGAAAGCTGTGCGATCATCACCTTTGACGCGGGCACCTTCGGGACGGCCGCGGCCGAAGGGCGCGCGCTGCGCGAGACGGCGTCGCGCGGCAAGGCGCAATGCGCGGTACAGGCGCTGGCCCAGACCCTGACGGGACGCGGCAAGCCGCGGCCGCGTGGCCGACTTCGCCGGCTGTTCAGTCACGGCTGACCGCAGGGCCATATCCCACCCAACCGCAACGGAAGAGACCCGAAATGTCACGATCCTTTGGAAAACGTACGGCGATCGAGACGGCGCAGAAGGTCGTTCCGCCCGTTTCCGAAAAGCCACGGGTGGTGGCCATGCCAGATCGCGTGGCACCGGACGCGCCGGCGGACGAGGTGACGCAACCGCAGGACGTGCCCGCGCCGCAGGCGCCGACAGCCCCGTCGAAGCCGACCGTCTCGCAGCCGACCCCGTCGCAACCGCGCGTAGCCGCCAAGCCGGCAATGCCCGAGAAGGCGGCCGAATATATCGATCTGAAAAAAGAGATCTTCGGCGCATTGATCGAGTCGATCAACATCACCGAACTTGGTCGACTGGACCTTTCGGCGGCCCGGCGCGAGGTCGGCGGCGTCGTCAGCGAGATCCTTGCGGCAAAGCGCGCCGTGCTGTCCACCAGCGAGCAGTTCGAGCTGACAGAAGAAATCTGCAACGATGTCCTCGGCTATGGTCCGCTCGAGCCGTTGCTGGCGCGTGACGATATCGCTGATATCATGGTCAATGGCACCAACCCGATCTATATCGAAGTCGGTGGCAAGGTTCAGCAGACATCGATCCGTTTCAGGGACAATCAGCAGCTTCTCGATATCTGTCAGCGCATCGTCAGCAAGGTCGGTCGCCGCCTCGACGAGTCGAGCCCGATCTGTGACGCCCGGTTGCCCGACGGCAGCCGTGTCAACGTGATCGCACCGCCCCTTGCGATCGACGGCCCGAGCCTGACCATCCGGAGATTCAAGAAGGACAAGCTGACGCTCGACGAGCTTGTCGGCTTCGGCTCGATCACGCCGGCGGGCGCCGAGATCCTCAAGATCATCGGCCGCATCGGGTGCAATGTCGTTATCTCGGGCGGGACCGGGTCGGGCAAGACGACGCTTCTCAACTGTCTTACCCGGTATGTCGGATCCGAAGAGCGCATCGTGACGTGCGAGGACTCGGCGGAACTCCAGCTTCAACAGCCGCACGTCGTGCGACTGGAGACCCGGCCGGCAAACGTGGAAGGCACCGGCGAGGTCACCATGCGCGACCTCATCAAGAACTGCCTGCGCATGCGGCCCGAGCGGATCATCGTCGGCGAGGTGCGCGGCCCCGAGGCCTTCGATTTGCTTCAGGCGATGAATACCGGTCACGATGGCTCAATGGGGACGCTGCACGCGAACACGCCCCGCGAAGCGCTGTCGCGCCTTGGCGCGATGATCACCATGGGCGGCTACGATCTGCCGTCGCACACGATCCAGCAGATGGCGGTGTCGTCCATCGACGTCATCATCCAGGCGGCGCGTCTGCGGGATGGCTCGCGGCGCATCACCCACATCACCGAGGTGCTGGGTATGGAAGGGGATGTGCCGATCCTGCAGGACGTCTTTCTCTACAAGGTCCTCGGCGAGGACGATCAGGGACGCATCATCGGCCAGCACCAGTCCACGGGCATAGGGCGTCCGGCGTTCTGGGATCGCGCCCGGTATTTCGGCGAAGAGGACCGGCTGGCGCGCGCACTCGAAGACTCGAAGAGCCCCAATTGACCCGGTCCGTGATGCAAACATGACGCAATTCAGCCTGACCCTTCTGATCGTTCCGCTCGTCGTGCTGGCGGTGGCCGGGCTGGTGCTGGCCGTCGTCATGCCGTCGCTTCAGGCCCGCGCGCGCCGCAATCGCCGGATGGCGGCGGCGCTTGGCAGCGGTCGCGGTGATGTCGCCGAGACCGCGTCGGGTGGCAAGTCCTCGACCCGGCGCAAGGCCATCGAAAAGACGTTGAAGGAAATCGAGGAACGGCAGTCGGCCCGTTTCGAGAACCGGCGCCGGCCGGGGCTGGAGCAGCGCCTGCGCGAGGCGGGCCTCGAGTGGTCGCCGCGCGGGTACCGGCTGGTGCAAGTTGTGGTCGCCGCTTGCGCATTCGTTGCGTCCCTGCCGCTGGGGGCGCTGTTCGCGGGCGGGATCGCGGGGGTTGCCGGCCTGATCCTGCCCAAGGCCTATGTCGCGTTTCTGCGGCGGCGACGTCTGGCCACATTTGCCGCGGGATTTCCCGACGTGGTCGACCTGATCGTCCGCGGCGTTCGGGCCGGGCGTCCGCTGGTGGATTGCCTCGCGATCGTCGCCTCCGATACCGACGAACCGATCCGCGGCGAATTCCGTCAGGTGGTCGAGGACCAGTCCGTGGGCATGCCGCTGCAAGAGGCCGTTGACCGGCTGGCGCAGCGCGTGCCACTTCAAGAGGTGGGATTTCTCGCGATCGTCGTCGCGATCCAGAGCCGCGCGGGCGGCAGCCTGACCGAGGCCCTGGGCAATCTGGCAACGGTTCTGCGCAGTCGCCGGCAGCTTCAGGCGAAGGTCAAGGCGATGAGCGCGGAGGCCAAGACCTCGGCGGGGATCATCGGCTCGCTTCCCGTCATTGTTGCGGGCCTTGTTCAGCTTACCAGCCCCGATTACCTCGCCGTGCTTTACCAGACACAAATCGGCAACATCGTGATCGTCGCAAGTGCGCTATGGATGGGAATCGGCATTTTCATCATGCGACAGATGATCAACTTCGACATGTGAAAGAGTCCGGACGTGCCAATCGACCTGACAAACCCGTTGATACAGCAAGCGATCATTGTTCTTTCGGCCCTGTCGGTCGTGGGCGTCATCCTGTCGCTTGCCTGGCCATGGCTCGTACGCGACCGGATGGCAGAACGTATCCGCGTCGTGGAAAAGGATCGTCGTCAACTGCCCCGCCGCGAACACTCGGCCAGAGATACGGCCGGTGGCGCGCGCTCGAGGCTCTTCGCCAAAGAGCCGAACCGGATCTTTGCGGGGATCGTCGAAAGCCTCAGCCTTGCGCGTCTGGCCGACGAAAGCGGCACGTCAAAGCTTTTGCGGATGGCGGGCCTGCGCGGGCGCGCCCCGCTGGTCGCCTATCTTGCCTCGCGGTTGATCGCGGCGGTGGTGATGCCGGGCGTCGCCTTTGTCTATATCGCGTTCGTGGTGCAGCCGGACATGTCCATGCCGGTGATGGTCGCGTTGGCATCCGTTGGCGCGGTCATCGGATTTGTCTTGCCCAAGCTGTATGTCCAGAACCTCATTTCCAAGCGGCACCAGAGCCTGCGCCGCAGCTGGCCCGACGCGCTCGATCTTCTGTTGATCTGTGTCGAGTCGGGGATGAGCAGCGAAGGCGCCTTTCGCAAGGTGGCCGAGGAAATCGGCGCCCAGTCGCGGGAACTGGCCGAGGAAATGTCGCTGACCACCGCCGAACTCGCCTATCTGTCCGACCGGCGGCAGGCCTATGAGAATCTTGGCAATCGAACCGGGGTGGACAGTATCAAGGCCGCCGTGATTGGCCTGATCCAGTCTGAAAAATATGGCACGTCACTGGGGCAGACGCTTCGGGTTCTGGCCAAGGAAAGCCGCGATTTCCGCATGTCCGCCGCCGAGAAGAAGGCGGCGGCGCTGCCGCCCAAGCTGACGGTCCCGATGATCCTGTTCTTCCTGCCGGTTCTCTTCGCGGTAATCGCGACGCCGGCGGTCATTCAAGCCCTCGCGTCGTTTTGATGATGGCCTGCACGAACGGGTCCCGCGACGACGGCTGCCGACCTCGCTTGCCGCGATCTTGCGCAGGCTGGATGGCGCGCGGTTCCGGTCATCGGGGGTATCCGCACCCTAGGATGATCCATCCATTGCCGGGGTTGGCGGCTCGGCGGCGCGGCGGGCCTGCTGCGTCCAGTGTTCGAGCGCTGCGGCGACCCCGTCATTGTGGCGCGCCGCATCATCCAGCCGGGCGGACGCATCTGCGAGATCCGCAAACCCCAGGGTTCCGGCCCGGCCCGCGGTTCTGTGGGCCATCTCGCGAAGCGCCGCATGGTCGAAACGACCTTGCGCGATTCGCGTCAGCTGTTTCGACAGATCGCTGCGCAACATACGTACGCGGGCCTGCGCGCCCTCGTCCCCGAACACGGCACAGGCCTCCTTGTACCTGTCGGCATCCTGCACGTCCGTCATCTGCGGCCCTCCGCGGTTGCTCTGTCCCCCCACGTTCTTTGCGGGTATGTGGCAACCATCCTACCCCAATCGAGGCACGCCAATGAAATACCCCAAGTTTTGCGTTCCAGTCAAAGTGACGCTCGAAGACGGCAACCAGTATTACGGTGGCGTTCATGTTATTCAGAGCCAGCGGGTACTGGACGTTCTTTGCGATGAACGCCCCTTCATTCCGTTCAAGCTTCGCGATAGAATGATTTTGCTGAACAAGTCCAAACTGGTGCGAGTCGATCTGTTGGAAATGTCGGAGATTCACGACATGGCGGACCTGTTGCCCGAGGTGAACCTCGACTACCTCAACGCGAACGCCTGGTAGGCCTCTTCGCCCCGTGTTCGCCCAACCGAGTCTCAGAAAGAGGATCTCGTCGGCCCATGACCATAGACCCGGACAAACTGGAGGATGAAGACGGCCGCGTCGCGGCGCTTCTTCGTCTTGATGCGCAGAGCTACGCGTCAGAGGCCACGTTCGACCATATTACGAGACTGCTGCAACTGGTGCTGGGGATGGAGATGGTCACCATCAGTCTCATCAGCAAGGACAAGCAGATCCTGAAAGCGCGCCACGGTCTCGATCTGAAGGAAAGCTCCAGAGAGACTGCGTTCTGCAATTTCGCGATCCGTAAATACGAGCCGCTGATCATCGAGGACACGCATCAGGACGCGCGTGTCCGCGACAACCCGTTCGTGACGGGGCCGCCCTTCCTGCGCTGCTACATAGGTGCGCCGCTGACGACGGCGGACGGATACAACCTTGGAACGATCTGTGCGTTCGAGACAACGCCACGGCGGTTCACCCCGCGCGAGGCCGAGATAACCAGCAAGTTCGCCGAACTTGTCATGAACCAGATGCAATTGCGCAGCCAAGCCAATCGCGATTACCTGACCGGCGTCTACAACAGGCGCAGCTTCATGTCCGGGCTGGAGCGCGAAATGGCGCGGTTGCGCCGGACCAGGGGGACGGCGGTGGTGGCGTTCCTTGATATCGACCATTTCAAACGGGTGAATGATGTCTTCGGGCACCCGACCGGCGACCGTGTTCTCACGGACTTCGCCGAGATCGTCACGGAACACTGCCGCCAGAATGACATCGTCGCCCGGCTTGGTGGTGAGGAATTCGCGGTGTTGTTGACGGATACCGATCTTGCCTCCGCCGTGTCCTGGGCAGATCGGATGCGCAAGCGCGTGGCAGAGCACCGTTTCGATGGGTCCGCTGCCATCAGGGTGACGGTGAGCATCGGCCTGGCCGAGCTTGACGAGAAAATGACGACACCCGGTTGCATCACGGGGATTGCCGACCGTGCCCTTTATGATGCCAAGCGCGCGGGACGAAATCGCGTTGTCGCGTAGGCGGCTGGTCAGGCAGGCAGAGTATCTGCGCGCAGCGGACCGCATGCCCGTGCATGCGCCGCCCCGCTGTGTGACGGTCGCGAGGGTGGCCGTGCCGCGACGCAGGCCCCGCGTGAATGTGTGGCATAATGGCAACGCCGTGGCGCCGGATTTTCACATTCCGTACGCGGGTAACCCATGCGGCGCCATCGTCAGCTACCCTGAGACAAATTCGTTCGCCGCGTCAGCACAGACGCCGCCGCAGCCGGTCCGACATGCAAGGGCGGTGCGGGGCGTACGACGCGCTGTTCGGGACGAACGGCATCGGACCGATACGGGCGCGCTTGCGCGAGACCGCCGACTGAACCAGGGAGACATGTGTTGACCACCCAGATACATCCAGCCGCGATACTGGCCAGACGTATTCTCGCCGTGGCATCGGCCGCGCTGACCTTGGCCGTCACACCGTTGAGTGCGACGAGCTTCGAACTGGTCGATGCGCAGCAGATGGAGGATCTGTCGCTGTCTGTCGGGGCCGGACAACTGGTGCGGACGGACGCCGAGTTCGTCAACGTGTTCGTGGCCGACCCCGCCGTGGCCGATGTTCAGGTCGCCTCGTCGCGGATGTTGTACCTGACGGCGACCGGGATAGGAGAGACGACGGTTTTCATCCTTGGCAATGACGACCGGGTTCTGATGTCGGCCGATGTCCGTGTGACGCACAACGCCCGCGCGCTGTCTGAGGCGCTTTCGCAGGTTGCGCCGGGGCAGCAGGTGCGCGCCCGCAGCATCAACAATTCGCTTGTCGTGACGGGGCGGGTCCAGACCCCCGAACAGGCCGAGGACGTGATGCGCGTGGCCGGGCAATTCGCCGAGGAGGAGCGTATCCTCAACCGCCTCGAGATCGCCACGCCGGTGCAGGTGAACCTTCAGGTGCGGATCGCCGAGGTCAGTCGCAACATCGACCGCCAGCTTGGCATCCGCTGGAACGAACTCGGGATCAGTAGTGGCATCAGCTTTCGCGGCGGCAGCGGGGTCACCAATGGCTACGGTGTCGACGTGTCGCAAAGCTCCGGTGGTCTGAACCTTGACGTGATGCTCGAGGCTCTGTCCGAGGAGGGGCTTGTCGCGATCCTTGCCGAGCCGAACCTGACCGCACGCACCGGCGAGCCGGCGAGCTTCCTTGCCGGCGGCGAATTCCCCTTTCAACGCATCGAAGAAGGCGAGACGGTGACCGATTTCAAGGATTTCGGTATCGGACTGGCCTTCACGCCAACGGTCATAGACGGCAACCGCATCAGTCTGAACGTCGCCGTCGAGGTGAGCGATATCGACTTTTCGGGCGGCGCCGATGTCCCCGCCCTGAGCACCCGTCGCGCCCAGACGACCGTCGATCTGGCCAGCGGACAAAGCTTTTCGATCGCCGGGCTGATCGAGGACACGTCGTCGCAAAACGTGGCCCGCGTGCCGGCCCTGGGGTCCATCCCGATCATCGGGGCGCTTTTCCGGTCCAACGGCTTTCAGCGCGGACAGACCGAACTGGTCATCCTCGTGACGCCGATGATCGTCCAGCCGTCGCGCCCGGAAAACCTGCGCACGCCGCTGGACGACTTCACCCCGCCCAATGATTTCGAGCGTATATTGCTGGGTCGGTTCCAAGGCAGCGGTGAGGCACCCGTTGGCCGCAGCGCGCGACGCCTGAACGGCGCGGCCGGGTTCGCGTTCGAATGAACGCGGGCGGTCGCATGCAGGCCTGGCTCAGGCCGGGCGTGATTTCCGGGCTTTTCGTGCTTTTGCTGGCCAGTTGCGGACAGCAGCCGATCGGCAGCTTCGAGCGTGCGCGCTTTATCGCCGATGGCGGGCAGGCCCATCATGACGTGCGCTTCATGGACGGGTGCACGCGCCTTGCTCCGGGCGAGGCGACACGGCTCGCGTCATTCCTCAAGGCGCTTGAACTGCGGCGCAGCGACGACATCATCGTTCACATGGGCAGCACCGGCTCCGAGCGGCGCGACCGAGAGCGCCGTCAGAGCCTTCGGAACGCGATCAGTGCCGGTCCCGCGCGTCTGGACCTGCGGGCACAACCCGGCTTCAGTCGCCGGGACCCGCGCGAGAACGTGGCGCTGGTGCAGGTTATTCGTCACGATCAGGTGCATGTGGATTGCAGAAATGGCGGCTACAACGCCAGCGATCTGGCATTCCGCATGCCTTTTCCCGTGCTGAATTGTGCAAACCCGACAAACCGCGCTGTCATGGCGGCCGACAAGCGCGATCTGACCCGGCCGCGCCAGACCGGCCCGGCGCGCGGCGAACCCGCAGCCGGCGCCGTGCGCCGCCACCGTTCAGGAGAGGTCAACACCGTGACGCTCGATACGAATGTCGACGACTGATCCGGTTGCGCGGCGCACCGGGCGTCCCGGTGGGCCGCGTGTGTGCAAAGGCGAGGTCGGCCGCGAACCAAGCCGACAGGTGCCGTTTGTCCGGTTGCGATTGTCGGCCGGAACCGAGAGACCGAAGCTGGAGACGCGGATGCAGTTTATCTTTGTCGACAGGAAAGATACTTGCTACGTGACATGATGATCAGAGTATCGGACAGAATGCGACAGATCGCCAAAAATGTTGCGAGATCCGCGCGCGGGGTCGGCCTTGCGGTGGTGACGACGCTTGTCATATCGGGATGTGGTGCCAACGGCATCCCGTTCGACACGTCAGAGCCGGAACCCTCGTCGCTGCGCCTTGCGGATCGTGCCGCGGCGCAGGGCGACCACGAGACGGCCGCCACCCTGTACCGTCGCGAATTCACCGCGAACCCCGATTCCGTCGAGGCGCTTGTCGGGCTCGGGCGCAGCTACCGCAATCTTGGCCAGTCGCGGCGCGGGGAACATGCCCTGCGCGAGGCCGCGTCCCGGCGCGAGGATGACCCCCGCATCCTGCTTGAACTCGGGCGCACGCAGCTTGCTGACGGGCGCGCCACGCAGGCGCTGAAGACGCTGGATCGCGCGCAGGCCAAGGCGCCGCGCGATCTGCGTATCATCACCGCGCGGGGCATTGCCCTGGACCAGCTCAGCCGCCATGACGAGGCGCAGCGCGTGTATCAGAACGGTCTTTCGATCGACCCGACGGATTTCGCGTTGCTCAGCAATCTTGCGCTGTCGCGTGGCCTGTCGGGCGCGCCCGAGGCCGGTATCGAGATCCTGCGTGAACTGGTGCGCAGCAGCGAAGCCACCGGGCGCACGCGCGGAAATCTGGCACTGCTTTACGGTCTGGCCGGGCGCGAACGCGAGGCGCGGGCGACCCTTGCGGTCGATCTGGACGACGCCGCCATCGCCGAGAACATCGCCTATTACCGGGATCTGCGTGAAATGCTCAAGGCAGGCCGCGCCATCGGGGATGTCACCAGCGGCGGTGCGTGAGGTAGCGCCGACCCTGACCTTGCCGCGCCGGCCGCGGGGCGTCCCCGTGCGGCCGGCCGCGAAACGCGGCCTGCCTCCGGTCATGCCGGTGATCCTGTCTCGTCGCACCTCGATGCGATCCGGGTGCAACGACGGGTTGCGCGGTCAAAGCTGCTCTACATCGAAGACGTAGTTGCCGGGGGTGATCTCGTTCTGGATCATGCGTCTGAGAGGGGCGTCGATCTCGGCCTCGTCGAACCGCCCACAGCGCTTGAGCGCGCGCCGCAGATCGACCCGGCCCCCGAGATACTCCAGCAGGACCACAGAGGCCGCGGGCCTGCGCCCGCGTTTCATCGAGCCGCCGGTCTGGAGGCCAAGCAGATAACCGACGCCGGTTTGATACGCGGGATAGAGCATCAACTGCGTGATTGAACTGCACATCAGGGACTCGTGCTCGATCACGTGGATGCGATCCTCCAGCAGGAACACCATGCCTTCGTATTTGCCCGTCTTGCGAGGGCCGCCAAGCGGGTCTTCGGGCGAAAACTCGATGTTCTTCCAATAGAACCGGTCGTCCTTTCGGCTGATGACACTGAGCGACCGGGTGATCTTGCCGGGATAGCCGAAGGAATAGAAATACCTGAAATACCAGCCGACATAACGATCCAGCCCTGTCGAGGCGCGGTGCAGCCGTTCGACCGGATGGGCCCAGGGCGGCATGCGGGGATCGGGCACGGGGCTGCCACGCAACGAGATCAGCTCGGCGAAGCGTTGTGGATCGCCAAGGAGCTCGCTCTCGGTCACACCGAAGAAATCGCAGATGCGCCGCATGTTGTGGCGCGAGGGTCGGACATCGCCCGACAGGTACTTGTTGAACTGCTGGCGATTGATGGCGACGCGGCGGCAGACCTCCGCGATCGACGGAAACAGGCTGCAGGCGAAGGTCAGGTTGTCCGAAAACGGCGTGCCAGTCATGCGCACATCGCTACCGGACGCGGCCCCGGCGTCAAGCCGCAAATGCCGGACCGTGGCCCGGGCCCCCTGATCCGGTCGTACCCGCGGGATCGCGCGGCACACGCGGCAGGGCTTCGCCAAGTGACGCACAAGGCGCGTCGATTGACGCGATATACGCAATTGACAGGTTCCGCGTGATGGAGTCTCCTAGCAGAAAGCCTTGGCCGGAACGGGACGGCCACAAGGCAGACGACACCCATACCCGTTCGACACCCCGATCAACGGAGAGGATACGAGATGACCACGACAACCATGAACCTCGGCAGGCGCGGCTTTTTGAAAAGCGTCGCGGCCAGCGGTCTCGCGGCGGGCACCATGCCGCTGGGGACGGCGATCTGGGCGCAGTCGGGCAGCGTGCTGCGGGCGCACAGCTATGCCGATATCGACGCGCTCGACCCCGGTTTTTACCAGAACGGCTACAATGTCGACGTGATGAACTGCATCTACTCCAAGCTGGCGCGCTACGTGCCGGGCCGCGAGTGGGAGATAGAGCTGGAAGCCGCCGAAGAACTGGAGCAGGTCGACGACACGCATATCCGCTTCAGGCTCAAGCCCGGCATCATGTTCACCGGCGGCCATGGCGAGATGACGGCCGAGGACGTGAAATTCTCGTTCGAGCGGGTGCTGGAGCATGACAGCCCGGTCAAGGGCGACTGGGGCCCGCTGGAGCGTGTGGACGTCACCGGCAAATACGAGGGCACCATCGTTCTGTCCAAGCCGTTCGAGCCCCTGTGGCTGATCGCCATTCCCTACGGCACCGGCCATATCGTGTCGAAGAAGGCCGTCATGGAGGCGACCGAGGATGGTGGTAATTTCGGCATGACGCCGCCCGCCTTCTCCGGGCCTTACGTGCTGGAGGAATGGAAGCCGAACCAGTACGTGCACCTGACGCGCAATCCCGACTGGACCGGCCCGATGCCGGGATTCGACGAGATTCGAATCATTCCCATGGATGACGAAAAGGTCGCCGAGCGCGCCTACGAGTCCGGCGATCTGGATTACACGGCGATCACCCTGTCGTCACTGCCCAGCTACAAGGCGAATCCGCCGGCCAACACCACGATCGAGGAATACCCGTCGCTTTACTACGTGTGGGTCGGGATGAATCTTGAGAACCCGGCGCTGGAAGATATCAACCTGCGCAAGGCGATCCAGCACGCGATCAATATCCCGCAGATCCTTGATGCCGCCTATTCGGGCGTCGCGGATCCGGCCACCGGGCTGATCGCGCCGGGCCTGATCGGGCATCGCGAGGCGCCGCTTGTCCCGGTCGCGGGCGATCTCGACAAGGCGCGCGAATTTCTGGAAATGGCCGGCGGCGCGCCGACCACGCCGCTCACGATCGACACGCTGAACGCCACCACATGGAAGACCATCGCCGAGGTGGTGCAGGCGCAGCTAGGCCAGATCGGCATTCCGGTGCAGATCAACGTGCAGGATTCAGGGTCGTTCTGGACGCTCGGGATGGAAAGCGAGGGTGACCGCTGGAAGGACATGCAGCTTGTCATCAACCGCTTCTCGATGCTGCCGGACCCGTATTACGCGACCAACTGGTTCACCACCGAACAGGTCGGCGTCTGGAACTGGGAGCGGTTCTCGAATCCCGAGTTCGACCAGCTTCACGAGGCCGCGTTGAGCGAATCCGACGACGAAAAACGCGCCGCGATGTATCGCCGGATGCAGGACATGATGGAAGAAACCGGCGCCTACCGTTTCCTCACGCATGAGGGCAGCCCGGTGATGTTCAACGACACCGTCGAACCTGCCCTGCGTCCCGATGCGCGGCCGCTGTATATCGGGTTTACGCCCGATCAGGCCTGACCCCAACCTGAGGGAGACCGCGACCCGTGGTGATCTACGCAATCCAGCGCCTGTTGCTGTCGATGATCATCATCGTGGTCGCGGTCTCGCTACTGAACGTGATGTTGCATCTGGTGCCGGGGGACCCGGCCGTGATGGTACTGGGCCCGCGCGCGACGCCCGAGCTGATCGAACGCACGCGCCTCGAAATGGGGCTGGACCGGCCGATGCTGGTTCAGCTTGCCATGTTCTTCGGCAACCTGGTGCGGGGCGACATGGGCACCGACATCTTCACCGGGCGCGAGGTGTCCACGATCGTGATGGAGGCGCTGCCCTACACGTTGATCCTGATCACCGTGTCGATTCTCTGGGCGATGGCGATCGGCATCCCGCTGGGGTGCTACTCGGCGGTGCGTCGCAATTCGTGGCTGGACCGGATCACCGGCGTTCTTTCGGTCGCGACGATCTCGATCCCGGCCTTCGTGATGGCGCTGTACGGCGTGCTGATCTTTGCCGTCTGGCTGCGCTGGTTGCCGGCCATCGGCGCGGGCGAGACCTTCGGCGAACAGGTAAGGCACCTGATCCTGCCGGCCTTCGCGGTCGGCGTGTCCTGGGTGGGCTATATCGCGCGCGTCGTGCGGGCCTCGATGCTCGAGGTGATGGGCGAGAACCATGTCCGCATGGCGCGCGCCTTCGGGCTGCGCGAGGGCCGCATCCTGACCGCGCATGTGTTGCGCATCGCGGTGCTGCCCGCGGTGACGCTGATCGGGGCAGGGGTGGCGCATCTGTTCTCGGCGGCGGTCTTTGTCGAGGTGATCTTCGCGCGTCCCGGCATCGGCGCACTGATCGTGGGTGCGGTGAACGAACGCAATTATCCCATCGTGCTTGGTGCGGTGCTGGTCACGACCGGCATCATCGTGCTGGCGACGCTGATTTCCGATCTCGTGGTCGCGTGGCTCGACCCGCGCCTGCGCGAGGAGCTTTGACATGACTGATCTGACGACCGAAGCGGCCCGCGCGCCGTCGGCCGCCGCTGTCAATGCGCGGCAGCTGTCGCGCAATCCGATGGGAATGATGGGGCTGATCCTCGTGGTGATCGTCGTGGCGTCGGCGATCTTTGCGCCGTGGATCGCGCCCTATGATCCCAACGCGATCATGGTCGGGCCGCGCCTCAGCGGTCCGTCGGCGGCGCACTGGCTGGGCACCGACCATATCGGGCGCGACCTGTTTTCGCGCGTCGTGTCGGGTGGTCGCATCGCCATGCTGGTCGCGCTGGTTACCCTGACGGCGGCGATGAGCTTTGGCCTGTTGCTGGGACTTCTCGCGGGGTTCGGGCCGAAATGGCTGGACAACATCCTGCTGCTGATCTTCGACGCGATCCGGTCCTTTCCGGTGATCGTCTTCGGTCTTGCGGTCATCACGCTGATCGGGCCCAGCCTGTACACCGTGATCCTTGTCGTGGCGATCACCTCGGTGCCGATCTATGCGCGGATCGTGCGCACGCAGACGCAGGCGCTGCGCACGGCCGAGTTCATCCTTGCCGAGCGCGCGATGGGGGCCAGCACCTTTCGCATCCTTGGCGTGCATATCCTTCCCAACGTGCTGGGGCCGCTGCTGATCCTTGCCAGCATGGACGTGCCGCTCGTGATCGCGGTCGAGGCGGGGCTGAGCTTTCTGGGCATGGGCGTGCGCCCGCCGGCGCCGTCCTGGGGCACGATCCTGAACGACGGCTACAACTTCATCCGCAATTCGCCCTGGCCGGTGATCGGGGGGTCGCTGCCCATCGTCCTCGTGACCCTTGGCTTCACCTTTCTGGGCGAAGCGCTGCGCGACATCTTCGACCCCAAGCTGCGACGGAACCTGTGATGAACGAACCTCTCTTGCGGGTGCGCGACCTGTCGATAGATTTCGGCACCCCGCGCGGGCGCATCCACGCGCTGCGCCATGTCGATTTCGATGTGCCCAAGGGTCGAATTGTCGGGGTCGTCGGCGAAAGCGGCTGTGGTAAATCAACCCTGGCCTACAGCCTGATCGGGTTGCTGGCCGGCAACGCCGAGGTCACCGCGGGCTCTATCAGCCTGGGCGGGACCGAGCTTGTCGGCCTGCCGGACCGCGACATGCGCGCCATCCGCGGCACCCGTATCGCGATGATCTTTCAGGATCCGATGACGGCGCTGAACCCGGTGTCGACCATTGGTCGCCAGATGACCGACATCCAGTATCGCGATGCCGTCAGCCGCGCGGACAAGCGCCAGCGCGCGATCGACATGCTGACCCGTGTCGGCATCCCCGATGCCGAGGCGCTGCTCGACGCCTACCCGCACCAGTTCTCGGGCGGGATGCGACAGCGGGTCTGCATCGCCATGGCGCTGCTGACACGCCCCGACCTGCTGATCGCGGATGAGCCGACGACCGCGCTGGATGCCACCCTGGAAATCCAGATCGTGTCGCTGCTGCGTGAATTGCAGCGCGAATTCGGCTGTTCGGTGGTCTTCGTGTCCCATCACCTCGGCACCGTGGCCGAGCTGTGCGACGATGTGGCGGTGATGTATGCCGGCGAGATGATCGAACGCGGCGACGTGCGCGAGGTGTTCCACCGTCCCGCGCATCCCTACACGCAGGCGCTGTTCGAATGCGATCCGGGGCGGATCAAGGTCGCGACGCGCAACCTGCCGACCATCCCCGGTGATCTGCCAGATCTGGTGCGGGTGCCGGCCGGCTGCATCTTCAAGGATCGCTGCCCGCATCGCTGGGACCGCTGCGATACCGAGCATCCGCAGCGCCACGTGGCGCCGGGCGCGCGGCACGACGCCCGCTGCCACCTGATCGATCCGGCGGAGCGTCGCGCGGCGGTGCCGTCATGAGCGCGCTTCTGGAGGTCGAGAACCTGCGCGTCCGCTATCGCACCGCCGGTCCCATCAAGGCGGCGCTGACGCGGGCCCCGACCGCATTCGACGCGGTCTGCGATGTGTCGTTCAGCATCAACGCGGGCGAGACACTGGGCCTGGTCGGTGAAAGCGGATCGGGAAAGTCGACCGTCGCGCGCACGTTGATCGGGCTGAAACGGGCCGAGTCGGGCTCGATCCGGTTCGACGGAAACGAGATTTCGCGCGCCGGGTCGCGTGCCTACACCGCATTGCGGCGCGAGATGGCGATGATGTGGCAGGATCCCGTCGGGTCGCTGTCGCCGCGCCTGACGGTGGGCGCGCTGGTGACCGAACCCCTGCGCATCCACGGCCGCGCGCGCAACACGCGCGACGAGGCGGCGCGCCTGCTGGACATGGTCGGCCTCGCGCCGGACTTCGCGACGCGCTTTCCGCACCAGTTGTCGGGCGGGCAGGCGCGGCGCGTGGGCGTGGCGCGGGCGCTCGCGCTCAATCCGCGGCTGGTGATCGCGGACGAGCCGACCGCGGGCCTCGATATGTCCGTGCAGGCCGAGGTGCTCAACCTGCTGGCCGACTTGCAACGCCGGTTCGACATCGCGATCCTCGTCATCACGCATAACCTCAACGTGGTGCGCCACATTACCGACCGGATGGCGATCATGTATCTTGGCCGTTTCGTCGAACAGGGGCCGACCGCGCGTATTTTCGAGGCGCCGCGCCACCCCTATACCGAGGCGCTGCTGTCGGCGAATCCTCAGCCCGACCCGGACGCGGCCCATGCGCGGATCACGCTGTCTGGCGAGATGCCCAGCCCGCGACACCGTCCGGGCGGATGCGAGTTTCACACCCGCTGCCGCTACGCCCAGGCCGATTGCCGGATAACTGTCCCCCCGGTGACGCGGGTCGATGGCGGTCACGGCTTCACCTGCCTGCATCCGCTCTCCGCAACGCGCGGGCCAGGGACAAAGACCACCTGAGCGCGACAACCAAGGACCTTCCGACCCATGAGCTACGGCATCTATATCGGCCGCGATCACACCGCCGACGGCATCGCCTACCTGGCCGGCTACGGCGACGAGCCGTCGTCGCACTGGCTGGAACTGGTCCCGCGCAAGACCCATGCCACGGACAGCACGATCACCGTCGGCGTCACGCCGCAGGCGGGTCTGCCGGGCCAGCGGTCCCGGATACCCCAGGCGGGGCAGACCGCGCGGCATCTGCGGGTCAGCTACAGCCACTATCTTGGCGTGCCCGCGCCGCTGACCAATGGCGGGCTCAACGAGCACGGGGTCGCCGTGCGCGACATCTGGTCCCCCTCGCGCCCCGAGCTGGTGGCGATGACGCCCGCCGATCAGACCGGGCCGAACTATTCCGATCTTGCCCGCATCGTCACCGAACGCGCCACCACCGCGCGCCACGGGGTCGAGATCATCGGGGATCTCATCGCGCGCCACGGCTACGCCTGCTACGGCGGCAACTCGCACATGATCGCCGATCCGGACGAGGCATGGGTGGTCATCCAGTTTTCCGGCGGGCGCGGGCTGTGGGTTGCCGAACGGCTGGGCCCCGACAGCATCCGTGCCTCGCGTCCCGGCTATATCGGCATGATTCCGGATGCGCCGGACGCCGATTACATGTTCCCGCCGCATTTCAAGGAAACGGCCGTGGCGCAGGGCTGGTATGATCCGGCCGAAGGCGCGTTCGATGTCAACCGCATCTACGGCGACGGGCTGGGCCGTTGGCCCGGCGTCGCCTGGATCGAGGACGAAATGACCGCCCGCGCCGCGCGTCCCGGCAAGGTCACGCTGGCGGATGTGTTCTGGTCCATCTCGACCGAAACGCTGACCGGCGACACCGCCGGGTACGGTCAGGTCGTGCCGCTGACGCACCCGTCCCATGCCGCGCTGCGGATGATGTGGCACGCGCCCGTCGGGCCGGTGACCGCCCCGCTTGTGCCGGTGTTCCTGGGCCAGACCGAGGTGCCGCTGGAATACGGCGCGCACCGCTACCTGGCGACCGGCGAAAGCGCGCGTTTTCTGGACGAACGGCATGTCGACAAGCAGCCCGATTCCGTGTCGCACATCCCGCAAGGCGCGGAATCCACCGTGTCGGCCTTTTACGCGTTCAAGCGCCTGATGCATCTGGTGTTTCAGCAGCCCGACCCGTTTCTGGCGGAAATCTGGGCGCATTGGCGCCGTGTCGAGGCGCAGTTCGTGGACGAACTCCCCGATATCCTGCGCAGCGCGGAGTTGCTTCTGGAGGCTGGTGAACCGGGGCTGGCCGAACGGCTGCTGACCGATCACGCCCGCACGCGGCTTCTGACCGTGCTGGACGACGCGCAAACCCTCGCCGCAGCGCTGGACGTGCGTTTGCGCGGGGCCGGCGGCTTGAACATGTCCCTGTCGCCGCGCAGACCCGACCAGATCTGGTGAAACCGCGCGACGCCACTCGTGCGTCGCAGGATATCGTCTGCATACACGGGGCTGAGGATCGCGGTCGGGCGCAGCCAGACCACGAGGGTGGGCAGAAAGCCGAGGTTGACCACGCCCGCCGCCCCTCACTCCTCCCCGTCGACCCGCCCGCGCAGGGCCTTGACCTCGCCGCGGACCTTCTTGGCTTTCAGGCGGCGTTTTTTTGCCCCCAGTGTGGGGCGGGTGGGGATACGGGGCTTGGGCTTCACCGTCGCCTGCTTGATCAGTTGGGCCAGGCGGTCGCGGGCGATGTCGCGGTTGCGGGCCTGGCTGCGGGTCTCGTCGCACTGGATCACCACCGCGCCCTCGGTCGTCCAGCGCCGCCCCGCCAGCCGCCGCAGCCGGGTTTTCACCGGCCCGGGCAGGTTGGGCGAGCGTGCGGCCTCGAACCGAAGCTCTACCGCGCTCGACACCTTGTTGACGTTCTGCCCGCCGGGACCCGAGGCGCGGGTGAACTGTTCGGTCAGCTCCCAATCCTCGATGGTGATCCGGTCGGTTATTCTCAGCATCTTCGCCTCGGGGCCGTTGGCCGTGTAGGTTTCGCGCGTACGCAGCGTACATCCTGCACAGGACGAACACTACACGAAACGCACTGAAAAGGGCCGTCCCCGGTCGGGAACGGCCCTTCAGAAGTCGCGGAGGTGTGCCGGTCAGGCGCACCAATCCGGGCGGCACGCGCCGCGGGGCTGCCCTAGACGCGGCCCTCCCGAACTGTCCCGACACCTCGCTCCAACACCTCTATAGACACTGGACCACCTCCTTTCGTTTGTTGAACTCAACTCGAAGATGGCACAGATTTCGTGTCTGTCAAAAGAATTCTTTTGCCGCCGCGCGGGACGGGCGCATGGCCACCCCGTCGGGTGTGGCCGGGTGCGCGCTGGCTTGCGGCATGTCGTGGCATGGCATACACTCAGGTGGTGATGTGTCGTGCCGGACGTCGTCCTCTCATCGGGTGTCCTGCCGCGTCCCCGGATCGGAGTATTCCCCATGCGTCACCTTGTTCTGCCGCTTTTGCTATGTGCCGGTCCCGCCCTTGCCGACGAGATCGCGCTGTCCAGTCGCGTGGACGCGGTGACGGTCTATCCGCAGGGCGCGACCGTGACCCGCGAGGTGCCGTTCACCGCCCCTGCCGGAACCCATGACTTGATCGTGGCCGATCTGCCCCGCGGCACGCCGCTGGCCTCGGTGCGGGTGACGGTGGATGGCGCACGCATGGGCGGGGTCACCACGCGGCAGGATTACGTGCCCCCCCGCGACATGGCCGAACGCCCGGACGTTCTGGCCGCCCGCGCCGAGGTCGAGCGGCTGGAAGACGCGCTGCGCCGGGCACGCGATGATGTCGACGACATCCGGCTTCGGGCCGAGGCCGCGCGCGCGCGGGTCGCCTTTCTTGACCGGATCGGACAGGGGGGCGCGGCGGCCGCGCTCGGGGTCGAGGAGATGCGCGCGCTGTCCGAGATGATCGGGACCGAATCGCTGGCTGCACGCCAGGCCGCCGCCGAGGCGACCCGCCGCGCGGATGCCGCCGAGCGCGCGCTGAAGGACGAGATCGCGGCGCTTGACGCGGCACGGCAGGCCCTCGAGGCGCTTGTGCCAGAGGATGTCGCGCGCGCCATGGTGGGTGTCACCGTCGCGTCGGATGCCAAGATCGACGGACGCCTTACTGTCACCTACGCGATCCCGGACGCGGGCTGGCAGCCGTTATACGATCTGTACCTCGCGCGCGGCAGCGACACGTTGCGGATCGAGCGTGGCGCGTTCGTCCATCAATCCACAGGCGAGAATTGGCGGGACGTCGCGTTGAACTTGTCGACCCGGCGACCTTCCGGACAGATGGAACCGGCGCAGGTCCAGCCCTGGATCCCGCGCATCTTCGATCCGGACGACATCAGGCCGATGGCCGCCGACCAACAGGCCGAGGGGCGGATGTCCCTTGCCGGGCAGGTGGCAAACAGCGCCGAAGCTGCGCGACCGCGGTTCGATGGTCTGTCGGTGACATATGCCTATCCGTCGCCTGTCGACGTGGCGAGCGGGGCGGATCGGGTGCGGCTGATGCTTGGCCGGATGGACACCGAGGCCGATATCGTGGCGCGGGCCGTGCCGATGGTGGACGAAACGGCCTTTGTGATGGCACGGTTCACCAACGACACCCAAGAGGTGCTTTTGCCCACGCAGCAGGCGCGGTTCTTTCTTGACGGGGCCTATGTCGGGCAGCGCGACATCGGGTTGATCGCAGCCGGTGCCGAGGCCGAACTGTCCTTCGGCCCGATCGAGGGGCTGCGCCTGAGCCGCCGGGTGCAGGACAGGAACGAAGGTGATCGGGGCATCATTCGCCAATCCAGCCGGATGACCGAAACCGTCGTGATCGAGGTCGAGAACCTCACGCAGGACACGTGGCCGTTGCGGGTCATCGACCGGGTGCCGGTCTCGGAGCAGGATGCGCTTGACGTTGTGTGGCAGGCCACGCCCCAACCCGCAGAGCGCGATCTTGACGGCAAGCGTGGCGTCATCGCATGGGATCTGGACCTGCCCGCAGGTGAAACCCAGAGCATCCGGCTTCGTTCCGAAATGACATGGCCCGAGGACAAGGTCCTGCGCTGAGCCGCTCGTGTCTGGCCGCACCCGAAGGGCCCCGCCAGACCCGAGCGGCCAGTCCCGAGCGGTCAGTGCGCCCGGTTCAGTCGCAGCGCGTTTCGGCCTCTTCGACCGCTGCCGTGTATCCGAACAGCGAAAACGTGTCCTGGGTCTGTGTGCCCCGCGATGACCGCGCGGTAAGGACGGCCTCCGCGCCACGCTTCATCGCGGCGAGGATTCTGGCATCGTCGTCGGTGCTGGCCGGCCAGGCCCATTCCCCTTCGGTGAACAGTTCGAACTCGCTGTCGCCGATTTCCATGTTGACGGTAGAGCCGTCGGCGAAGGGATATCCGCCGGTGAAGGTGATCTGCCCCTGTACATCGGCATTGGGGCGGAAGAAGGTCATCAGCAGGATATCGCCGCGTCGCACGGCGACGACACGCCCGTCACGGGTGTTCACCGTCTCGGTCGGGGCGGAGACCGCCCAGCATTCGCGCGGGTCGGTATCCTCGAAAACGCTCCATGCGGTGTTGGTCGCGACCTGATTGGTGCTGGTCTCTTGCGCCGCCGCGCCCGTCGCCAGAGTGCCCGCCAGAGCCAGTGCGAATCCAGCTGCTAATCGTGATGTCATGTGTCCAGCCTCCAAGCCGTCCTGAGCCTCAATATCGCCGGGTCGCTTGCATTCCTTCGCGGAATTCTTTTGTACTGCGACCAGACACGCTGCGATGGCGTGATAATAGTCCGAAACAGCCGTCGAATGAAAGACGTGATTGGCATGTGCCGGGCCATCCGGCGCAACCATCCGAACCCGAGGAAGCCCATGACCCAAGCCGTCCCCCTGACCGAAATCTGGCGCGGCCCGCGACCCGAAAGCGTGCACCTCGGACACGCGGTGATCTGCGACGCCTCTGGCGATATCAAGGCGGCGTGGGGCAATCTGGCCGAGACGGTGCTGGCGCGATCCTCGGCCAAGATTATCCAGGCGCTGCCGCTGCTTGCCAGCGGTGCGGCGGATGCGCACGGACTGACCTCTGAACACCTTGCCCTCGCCTGCGCCTCGCACGAGGGGACGCCCGCGCATGCCGATCGGGTGCGCGACTGGGTGTCATCGCTGGGGATGGGGGACGACGATCTGAGGTGCGGCCCGCATGACCCGCTGGACCGCGCCGCCGACATCGCGCTGATCCGCGATGGCCGGATGCCCTGTCAGTGCCACAACCAGTGCTCTGGCAAGCATGCGGGGTTCCTGACGCTCAACAGGCATCTCGGCGGTGGCCCCGATTACATCGACCCCGGCCATCCGGTGCAGCAGTCGGTCCGCGAAAGCGTCGAGATGGTCACCGACGAGACCTCGCCCTTTCACGTCATCGACGGGTGTTCAGCCCCGAATTTCGCCAGTAGCCTGCAGGGCATGGCCCGCGCCATGGCGTGGTTCGCCGCCGCGTCGGAAACCGGGGATGCCGCCGAACGCGCGGCGGTCCGGTTGTGGCAGGCGATGGTCGCGCATCCCGACCTCGTGGCGGGCGAGGGGCGTGCCTGCACTGAGCTGATGCGCGCCTGTTCCGAGCCGGTGGCGCTCAAGACCGGGGCCGAGGGGTTCTTCGTGGCGATCCTGCCGCGTCGCGGTCTCGGGGTCGCGCTCAAGGTGATCGACGGCGGCACGCGCGGGGCGAATTGCGCGATCGCCTCGATCCTCGTGCGGCTCGGCGTGCTCGACCCCGCACATCCGGCCGCCCGCCGGGTGCGCAATGCCCCGATCATCAATTGGCGCGGGATCGAGACGGGCATGATCAAGCCTGCGGACAGCCTTGTCTGAACGGCCCCGGTGTTCCGCACCCGACTAAAGTTTTCCGGCCTGTCCCCAGTGTGTCGTCGCCCTACGACCTCGATCCGGGCGGCAGCTATACGCCGATTCTGTGGAAAAACACCTGTTCGCGAGCGCAGAAATAGCTGTTCAAAATGCGGCGCAAACGCCTTTCCTTTCAGGCTTTTCGCGTTTGCTGCGGTGCGGGAAAGATCTTCGCCAGCTTTCGGAGGTTCTGGGCGGTGGCGGCAAGCAGGAATTCGTCGTTTGCGCCGCATGGCCCACGTAATCGGAGCCTTCCGAGTCCGAGGATGCGTTTGAGGTGGGCAAAGAGCATCTCGACCTTTTTCCGGAGCTTCATGGAGATGTCGTATTGGCGGGTTTTGGCGATATCCCGGGCGACCTGGCGGGCATCTTCATGTTCCTCGCGGGTGATGGATCTTGCATCGGCGTTCGGGCAACATTGCTGTTTCGACGGGCAGGCCTGGCAGGTCAGTTTTAGCGCGCGGTATTTGGTCCGGCCCTCACTGATCGGCCCCCGGTTCGGGTCGGAATAGTTCCGGCGGAACTGCTTCAGTTCGTGGCCCTCGGGGCAGATGTATTGGTCGTTCTCGGCGTCCCACTCGAAGTCCGCCCGGCTCCAGGTGCCGTCGGTGCGGCCCGATTTGTCGAAGACCGGGATGTGGGGCGCGATCTTGCGGTCGACCAGCCAGCCCAGCATCGGCCCGGTCCCATAGGCGGTGTCCGCGATCAGCGGCTCAGGATGCAAGTCGAACCTGGCCTTCACCCGATCCAGCATGGTCTTCGTCGAGCCGACTTCGGCCTGTCGAATGGACCGCGTGGCCTCGACATCCACGATCACCCCGTGATCGGTGTCGATCAGGTAATTGTCGGAATAGCTGAAGAATGCGTTCGCCAATGTCTCTCGGACCATTGGCGTTCCATTGGCTCACCCTTGCGTGCTGCGGTCCACTGGCTGGCCGGGTCAGAATGCGAGGTGAACTTGGGATGGACCTCACTGGCGGCGCCGAACGCGGCATTCGACAGGAAAACGATCCCCCGGATCGTTTTCTGGTCTGTCTCATTCCAGCGTGTCGAGATACTCGCGCACGGCGCGGGGCGCATCGGCCGGATCGATCCGGGATGCGTCTCAGTCTTCCTGCGGCGTCGAGTTCTGCTTGTTCGCGTTCGTCGGGCAATTGATCCCCCGGATCAATTGCTGATCCTCCTCACCCTCGATCAGGCTGGCATCGACCGCCATGCGCTGGCCGCTGACCAGGCCTTCGGCGATGCAGCGCGCGACGGTCACCTCGAACAGATGCCGCAGCAGCTCGCTGTCGCGAAACCGGCCGTGGCGGTTCTTTGAGAAGGTCGAGTGATCCGGCACACGGTCGCTCAGGTCGAGGCGGCAGAACCAGCGATACGCGAGATTCAGATGCACCTCTTCGCAGAGCCGCCGCTCGGACCGGATCCCGAAACAATACCCGACCAGCAGCATACGGATCAGCAGCTCGGGATCGACGGACGGGCGGCCGGTATGGCTGTAAAAGTCTGCAAGATGGGCGCGGATGCTGTCCAGATCGACGAACCGATCAATGGAGCGAAGCAGGTGATCCTGAGGGACGTGGTCTTGCACAGAGAACTCGTAGAACAGCGCCGGTTGCGCCACCTGCCTTGATCCCATCATCGCCGATCCTCCCGATCAATGCCGGAATTGAATCAGCAGTATGCCCTTCGATCAAGCACGAGGTTTTCAACAAAATACGCCGTTCCTTCCGAGAGCCTTCGCAACCGCAGCGCGGATCGAGCCTCCGCAGCGAACGGCAGGAAGGTCCGCACCGCGGCCGACCATGCTGCGCCAAGGATCTCCAAAATGGCTCCCGAAGAAATCTTCGCGAACTTTTCCTCGCCGTGCACCTTTGGCTGGTGGGCCCGTCCACAGATTGTGACCTCGAATTGCAACACGAAATGCAACGGGCTGGCCTTGGTCGGCCCACGTCCGTCAGTCGCTCACAGTGCACGAAAACAAGTTCTTAACCCAACGGCCGTTCATGGGTTCCTCAGCAGGGCTCAAGCTGAGCTACGGACGATCTTTAAGGGTGAGTGCAGGTTTCAGGCTCTCAACCTCACCGTAGCCAAGGTCCCCGTGACCTGACCTGCGGCCCCCTTTTTTCTTTAGAAATCACCTCACGCACCTGCCGTTTTCATCAATAAAATAGGTGAATACCCCTGATTGGGTTGCCGTCGGCCGAAGAACTCCTTATGCGGCGTTGCAGCGAACACGGACCTGGGGGTGATCTCGGGTGGCTCTTCCGGCCGCCGATCCGCCGGACAACGACAGACAATCGTGCACTTGCACACCGGCAGCGCGACACGGGCGCGGTCGGTACCGGATACGTTTACATGATTTCATTCGACGCTTACCGCAGCCAGTGGCTGGGAAACATTCGCGGC
>NZ_JBPBBB010000027.1:0-41827 GCF_050896375.1 Roseovarius tibetensis | reverse complement strand
GATTTGCCATTTTGCTTTTTGTCATACCCATCATCCTTACTTAAGTTGATGGTCTCCGACAAATCCGGGGCGATTCAAGGCACGCGTGCGATGCCCTTACTTTTGAACGAAAACAGGGGGGCAGAGATGACACGGTTCCGCACGCACGGACTGGGCGAGCGCTTTTCGCAGATGGGTTATCTGCTCAGGCATACGGCGACCATCGTGGGCCGCGACCGGGACATCCTGACGCCGGTGATCCGCACAATCATCGTGTCGGTGATCCTGGTGACGCTGTTCTTCGCCATGGTTGCCGCCTATGCTGTCGAGGCGAGGGGGGCCGGCACAGCTTTGCTGCTGGTCTGGGCCGGGGCTGGGATTTACCACTTCTTCTACTTCAATCGGCAGGAACTGGCGCTGAGCTGGCTTGTCTACGAGACCGCCGCGGGGCGCGATCGCAGCTTTGCAGAGGCGATGGATCGCGTCGGGTCCCTTGGCGGGCAGATCCGCATACTGGCCCTGCTTGACATGGCCGCCGCCTGGATCGCGTCGCGGCGCGGACAGTCCGAAAAGAAAGGCTTTCTGACAAATCTCGTGCTTGGGGCGATGACAGAGGGCTGGGATCTGGTGAACCATTTCCTTCTGCCCGCCTTCGCGGTGGATGGCGTGGGCTTTCGCGACGGGATGGACAAGTTGCGCGCCACGCGCGAACGCGTCCCGGAAACCCTGGTTGGCGTCTTCGGGATCGACGTGCTGGGGCGGGTCGTCGCCACCCTCGTGGCACCGCTATATATGCTGCTGGTCCTGATCGGTGTGGCCGCAGGAACGTGGCTCAGCGGCATCTTGCCCGGCGCCTTCGAGGGCGGCGAGTTGGGCGCGTTACTGCCGGCATTTGCATTCGATTATCTGCCATGGACGTCGGACACGCTGTTCAACTGGCTGCCGATTTTCGTGTGCACCTTCCTGGGCAAGCTGATCTCGACGGCGTTCAAATGTGTCGTGACGGCGGCGAAGGTGATCTATTTCACACTGTTTTATGCACGGCTGCTTCATCCCGAGGATTTGAGCCCCGAAATCCGGCAAGAGCTTGAAAGTTACCTGACCTTCGGGGGCAAGGGCGATCCCGGCGCGCCGGACCCCGTCCACGGCTGACGGCGCCTTTCGGGGCGGGCCTTTGCAAAAGCGCCTCGGCCCTTCGCCACGTCGGTATGCGTAGCTTACCGCGCTGTTCTGTCGCCATCCCCCGACTGAGGATGCGCGCCGCGCAGCATCAGCATCGCGGGCGTGACGACAAGTGTCAGGAGGGTCGCGACCACCAGCCCGCCGGCGATGGCGCTGGAAAGCTCGGTCCAGTATTGCGTCGACGGGGCGCCGTAGACGATTTCGCGGGTGAAGAAGTCGATGTTCAGCCCGATCACCATCGGCATCAGGCCAAGCGCCGTCGTCACCGATGTCAGGACCACCGGTCGCAGCCTTTGGGCGCCGGTGCGCAGCGCGGCCTCGCGCGGGCCCATGCCGCCACGCCTGAGATCATTGAAGGTGTCGATCAGCACGATGTTGTTGTTCACCACGATGCCTGCCAGCGCGATCACGCCGACCCCGCCCATCACCACGCCGAAAGGCCGTCCCGTGACGATGAGGCCGAGCAGCACGCCCGCGATCGAAAAGACGATCGCGCTCATCACCACGAGGGCCTGGTAGAAGCTGTTGAACTGCAACAGCAGGATCACGAACATCAGCCCGATCGCCGCGGCAAACGCGCTGGCCAGAAAGGCCATGGACTCGGCCTGATCCTCGGCTTCGCCGGCAAAGCTGTAGCTGGCGCTTTCGGGCAGGTCGGCCGCCGCCAGCGCATCTGACAGCATCGCGATCCTGTCGTTGACCAGCAGGCCGGACGCGACATTGGCCTCGATCGTGGTGACCCGTTCTTCGTCGATCCGCCGGATCACGCCGACCCGTTCGGTCGGGCTGAACGAGACGAAATTCGAGATCGGCACCAGCCCCGCCGGTGTCGGCACGCGCAGGCGGCCAAGCTCGGCGAGGGATCGCGCGTCCGAGGGAAAGCGGACCCGCACATCAAGCTCTCCATCGGCATCCTCGGGGCGATAATCGGTGACGGTTATCCCTTGGGTCAAAAGCTGGATCGCCTGTCCGAGCAGGCTGACATCCGCGCCGAACCGCGCCGCCTCGGCCCGGTTGACGTCGATGGCCACCTCGACCCCCGGCAAGGGCCGTGTGTCGGTGATGTCGGTGAAACCGCCCACGCGCTCCATCACGCGCAAGACCTGCTCGACGGTGTCCGCCTGCCGTGCCGGGGTGGCGGCGCTGACTTGCAGGTTGACGGGTTTGCCGCTTGTAGGACCGCCGCTTTCGGTCTGCACCTGAACGTCGATCCCGGCGATATCGGCCATTTCCGCCCGGATGTCTGCGCCGATCTCGGCGGCGGGGCGGCGGGTGTCCCAGTCCAGCAGATCAAGCTGGAGCGTGCCGATCACCTCTTCGTCGCCACGCCCGGCCTTGAGCGTGGTGCGTGCATAGACGCTTTCGACCCCGTCCTGATCAAGCAGGCGCGTTTCGACCAGCCGCACGAGCATGTCGCGTTCATGGATCGACAGGTTGTCGCGGGCGCGCACCTCGACCTGCATGAATTCGGGCTCGACCGACGGAAAGAACGCGATGCCGCGCCCGAACTCGCCGTAAAGGGCGAACCCCCCGACCAGAAGCGATATTGCCAGCAGCAATGTCGTCCATGGCTTCAGGATCGCCTTTTCAAGCAGCCCGACATAGGCGCCGGTGATCCCACCGATCTCGCGCGGGTCGCCGGATTCGGCGGCATGCAACGCGGCCTTGGCGCGGGCCGATTGCGGCTGACGCTTGCCGATGATGCCGCCGACCACCGGAATGAAGATCAACGCCATGAAAAGCGATGCGAACAGGGTCAGGATCACGGTGATCGGCAGGTATTTCATGAACTCGCCGACCAGCCCGGTCCAGAACAGCAACGGAAAGAAGACGCTGAGCGTCGTCGCGGTCGCGGCGATGATCGGCCAGGCCATGCGCTTGGCCGCGACGGCATAGGCGCGGCGCGGGGTGTCGCCCTCCTGCAGTCTCCGGTCGGCCAGTTCGACGGTGACGATCGCCCCGTCGACCAGCATGCCAACCACGAGGATGAGCGAGAACAGCACCACGATGTTCATCGTGTACCCCATGACCCACAGCGCCGTGACACCTGCGAGAAACGCGCCGGGTATCGCAAGCCCGACAAGGATCGCGGACCGCACCCCGAGCGCGAAGACGATCACGATCATCACCAGGATGATCGCCGCGATGACATTGGATTCCAGGTCCGACAGCAGCGTCTTCACCTGTTCGCTCTGGTCCTGCAGATATGTGACCTCGACCGTGTCGGGCCACTCCTGTCGCAACTCCGCGATGGCGGCCTGCGTCGCTGACACCGTGTCGATGATATTGGCACCCGAGCGCTTCTTGACCTCGAGCGACAGCGCGGGCTGCCCGTCGATACGCGCAAAGCTTGTCGGATCCTCGAAGGTGCGCCGCACGGTGGCGACATCGCCGAAGGTGACGACCGTGTCCCCCTCGACCTTGACCGGCATCTGCATCACGTCCTCGACATCCTGGATCAGGCCGGGAACCTTCAGGACGATGCGCCCGCCGCCGGTGTCGATGGCACCCGCCGCGATAAGCTGGTTGTTGCGCTGGAGCAGCGTGATCAGCTCGTCAAAGCTGAGGCTGTAGGTCTGGAACACGGTCGGATCGATCAGTACTTCGAGGAACTCGTCGCGCGCCCCCCCGATATCGACTTCGAGAACGCCCGGAAGGCTCTCGACCTTGTCCTGCACCCTTTCGGCCAGATCGTTGAGCGTCCGCTCGGGCACGGGGCCGGACAGGATTGCGGTGATGATCGGAAACAGCGCCGTGTTGATCTCGGTCACGGTCAGGTCATAGGCGGTATCGGGCAGTTCCCCCTCGACCCGGTCGGCGGCTTCGCGGACCTTGTCGAGCGCATCGTCGGTATCGCCGCCGGCCGAAAACTCCAGCTGCACGCTGGCAAAGCCTTCGGCCGCCTCGCTCGACATCTTCTGAAGGTCTTCGATCGCGCCGAACTCGGCCTCCATCGGTTCCAGCAGTAGCCGTTCCGCATCCGTGGGGCTGATGCCGTCGATCCCGGTCGAGACATAGACCAGCGGCAGCGGCACCTCTGGATTGGCCTCCTTGGGGATCGCGACATAGGCGACGGCGCCGACGGTCAGGATCATCACGAGGGCGAGGACCACGACCCGCGCGCGCGAAAAGGCGGCGTCGATCAGCGTGTTCATTCCGACCGCTCCGCCCCGGTCACACCTTGGGCCGCCTGCGCGGTGACGGCTTCACCCGCACGCACGAAGCCCTGTCCGATGGTGATGATCCGCGCCGTTTCCGGCAGCCCCCGGACCCACACCCCCTCCAGCTCGGCCTTGACGATGTCTATGGGGTGAAATTGCACGATGCCGTTCTCGACGGTCTTGACACCCAGGGCCCCCTGCGGGTTCAGCGACACGATCGAGGGTTCCACGAAATGCGCGCGCGCCTCTCCGGTCGGGATATCGATCTGGGCCGAGACACCGGCGGGAATCGCGCCGTCGGCATTTGCGACCTCGATCTCGGCGAGGAACGTGCGGGTCGCGGCGGCGGCGGCGGTGCCGACAAAGGCGACCGTGCCCTCGCGCGTCTCGCCGGTGATGAACCGGACGGTCGCGGTCTGACCGTCGCGGATGCGGTTCAGCTCCTGCTGCGGCACCTGTATGGCGACGCGCAGCGGGCTGTTATCGACGATCCGCCCGACGTCCTCGCCCACCGAGACGTATTCGCCGACATCGAGCCTCAGGGTCTCGATCCGTCCGGTGAAGGGGGCTTCGATCTCCAGATTTTCAAGCGCCCGCTCGGCGGACGTCACCTGCGCCTCGGCCGCGGCGAGGGCCGCCCCGGTGGCCGAGACCCGGTCGGCGGTCCCGACACCGCGGTTCAGCAACTCGCGCGCGTTCTCGAAGTCTCGTCGCGCGCGGGCCAGTTCCTCTTCGGCGCGGGCAAGATCGGCCTCGGCCGGGGCCGAGGAGAGGCGCGCGATGACCGTGCCACGCTCGACCCGGTCACCCTTGCGCGCGAACCGCTCCGCGACATTGCCCGACGCCTCGGCGCGCAGGCTGGTGTCCCGGTCCGGCTGCGCCTGCCCCTCCGCACTGAAGACAAGGGGCACGGTCTGCGCTGTCGACGGGCGCACCATCACGGAGGCCGCTCGCGGCTCGGGTGTGTCCTGCTGGATCGTTTCCGGCTCGGTCGGGAAAATGAAACCGCTGCCCATCCATGCGACGAGCGCCACGAGAACGGCGCCCGCGATCCATATCGAGTGCGACGCGCCACGGTCGGTCTCGAAACTCAGACGGCGCGGCTGGTCTGGGGTATCGGATGGCCTCGTCATGCTGCATGGGTCCAATCTGCCGCGTCACTCATGACAGGCTCAATACAGGTCGTCAGGTCGCAATCAAAGGGGCCAGATCGCGACGCTGTGCGCTTTTCGCGCGTCCTGCACCCGGCGAGGTGCGTCGCTGCCATCACCGATACGGCACCCGCGATATGATCCGAACCCCGGCGAGGTCGGGTGCTCAACAGACTGCAAACAGGCCGAAAAAGCGTGACGGACCCCATGCGGCCGAGTGTCGGCGGCTGGCCGTATTGGTAAATTTTCCTTGCCAAGATGCTTGCGCTTGTAGCTTGAGACGCTAGGCTGCCGATCACGGCAATAGTGATTGCATCGAATCGGAAGCGTGGTTCATGGCGTTCCAGTGTCGAGAGCGATCGCAAGTCTGAATACAGGGAGGGAACCATGACACAAAAATCTAAGCTGAACCGCCGTTCATTTCTCGGTCGTGCGGCCGTGGGGGCGCCGGTCGCCGCCGCAAGCACGCTCGCGGCCCCGGCCGTGCTGGCGCAAGCGCCGATCGTCCTGAAGATGCAGACATCCTGGGGCGCCGGGAACATCTGGCAGGAATTCGCACAAGATTACGCCAACCGGGTCGAGGAAATGTCGGGTGGCCGGCTCAAGATCGACGTATTGCCTGCGGGCGCCGTCGTGGCCGCGTTCCAGGTGCTTGATGCCGTGAACGATGGCGTTCTGGATGCCGCGCACTCGGTGCCGGTCTACTGGTACGGCAAGAACAAGGCGGCCTCGCTCTTCGGGACGGGCCCGGTCTTTGGTGGCTCGGCGACCACGATGCTGAGCTGGTTCTACGAAGGCGGCGGCAAGGCGCTCTATGACGAGCTGACGCAGGATATCCTGGGCATGGATGTCGACGGCTACATGGGCTTTCCGATGTTCGCGCAGCCCTTCGGCTGGTTCAAGGAAGAGGTCAACACCGCCGAGGACCTCGAAGGCTTCAAGTATCGCACAGTCGGTCTTGCGGCGGACCTGCTGCAAAGCATGGGCATGTCGGTGGCGCAGCTTCCGGGCGGCGAGATCGTGCCGGCGATGGAGCGCGGCGTGATCGACGCGTTCGAGTTCAACAACCCGTCCTCGGACCGCGATTTCGGCGCGCATGACGTGGCGAAGAACTATTACCTGTCGTCCTATCACCAGGCGTCGGAAAGCTTCGAGTTCCTGTTCTCGAAGTTCACCATGGAAGATCTCGACCCCGATCTGCGCGCGATCCTGAAATACGGCGTCGAGGCGGTCTCGACCGCGAACACTGCCAAGGCGATGCGTCGCTATTCTGCGGACCTGCAGTGGCTGCAGAACGAGGCCGGCGTGACCGTGCACCGCACCTCCGAGGATATCCTCGCGGCCCAGCTCGAGGCATGGGACAAGCTGATCCCCGAACTCGAACAGGACCCGTTCATGAAAAAGACCCTCGACAGCCAGCGCGCCTGGGTCGAGCAGGTCACCTATTACGAGCTCATGAACGCGCCGGATTACACGCTTGCCTTCAACCACTACTTCCCCGGCAAGCTGAACATGTAATCCCGGTCGCTGACCTGCTAGAAAAGGCCCCGGCGCAGTATACGCCGGGGCCGCTTTCCAACTGAGGGGGGCTTCACGTGATAGGGTTCATACGGTTCGCCGACGGCCTGTCGGCGTGGTTCGGCAAGGCGTTTGCCTGGCTGATCATTCTCATGGCGGTCGGAACCGGCTACGAGGTCGTTTCGCGCTACCTGTTCAACGCGCCGACGTCATGGGCACTTGACGTGTCCTTCATCATGTACGGGACGTTGTTCATGATGGGCGGAGCCTACACGCTGTCGCGCGGCGGGCACGTCCGGGGCGATTTCCTGTACCGGCTGTGGCAACCGCGCAATCAGGCCAAGATCGACCTGGTGCTCTACATCCTGTTTTTCTTTCCCGGCGTGACCGCGCTGATCCTTGCCGGCTGGAAATACGCGTCGCGCTCGTGGTCCTATGGCGAGGTCTCGGTCAACAGTCCGGCGGGCGTGCCGATCTACCAGTTCAAGACGGTAATCGTCGCGGCCGGCATCCTTCTGTTCATTCAGGGTATGGCGCAGGTCTGCCGCTGCATTCTCGCAATGCGCACCAACGAGTGGCTTCCCGCCGACGAGGACGTGTTCGAGACCGAAGATCTGCTGATGACACAGGCCTCGAAGGCCGAAAAGGACGCACATCCATGACCGATCCGCAAATTGCCCTGATGATGCTGAGCCTGTTTCTCGTCTTCGTCTTTCTGGGCTTTCCGATCGCTTTCACCCTGATGGCCATGGGGATCGGCTTTGGCTATTACGCCTATTACCAGGAACGCCGGATGTGGCGTGACTACAACCGCCTCGAGGAGGAGGTGGCGAGCACCTGGGATCAATGGTCCCTCTGGATCGAGGGGTTCTTCAACAACCGAATATTCGACCTGTTCGTGAACCAGACCTTCACGGTGATGTCGAACGAGGTTCTGACCGCCGTGCCCTTGTTCCTGTTCATGGGCTATATCGTCGAGCGCGCAAATATCGTCGACAAGCTGTTCTCGACGCTGAACGTCGCCGCGAAGAACATGCCGGGTTCGATGGGCGTCGCGGCGCTGATCACATGCGCGCTTTTCGCCACGGCCACCGGCATCGTCGGCGCGGTCGTGACGCTGATGGGGCTGCTGGCGCTGCCGGCCATGCTCAAGGCGCGGTACGATCCGTCCTTCGCCAGCGGCATCATCTGCGCGGGCGGCACATTGGGCATCCTGATCCCGCCGTCGATCATGCTGATCGTCTATGCCGCGGCGTCGAACGTGTCGATCGTGCGGCTCTACGCGGCGGCGCTTCTGCCGGGGCTGACGCTTGTCGGGCTGTATCTGATCTATGTGGTCGGCCGGTCGGTTCTCCAGCCGTCGGTGGCGCCGAAGCCCACCAAGGAAGAAATCCCGGATGTGCCGATCATCAAGCTGGTCATGATGATCCTGACATCCTTCGTGCCGCTCGCATTCCTCATCTTCGCGGTGCTCGGCTCGATCCTGTTCGGTCTGGCGACACCGACCGAGGCGGCCTCCATCGGGGCACTTGGCGGTATCTTCCTCGCCTTCGTCTACCGCGCGATGACATGGCAGCGACTGCGCGAAAGCGTCTATCTCACGGTGCGCACCACGGCGATGGTCTGCTGGCTGTTCGTCGGCTCCTACGTGTTCTCGGCGGTGTTTTCGTATCTCGGCGGCGAGCATCTGATTTCAGAGTTCGTGCAGGGGCTGAACCTCACCCCGCTGATGTTCCTGCTGCTGGCGCAGTTGATCATCTTCCTGCTGGGCTGGCCGCTGGAATGGTCCGAGATCATCATCATCTTCGTGCCGATCTTCCTGCCTCTGCTGCAATTCTTCGACGTCGATCCGCTGTTCTTCGGCATCCTCGTGGCGCTGAACCTGCAGACGAGTTTCCTGACCCCACCAATGGCGATGTCGGCCTATTACCTGAAGGGGATCGCGCCGCCGGAAATCAGGCTGACCCAGATCTTCGCGGGGGTCCTGCCGTTCCTGTTCTGCGTTCTGGTTTCCATGGCGCTGATGTACATCTATCCGCAGATCGTCTTCTACCTGCCGGAACTGATGTATGGCTGAGCAGACCGATCTTCTGACCCTTGATGCCTGTACCCTGCGCGACCGTCTGGCGCGCGGGGCCATCAGCGCGCTGGACGCGGTCGAAGCCTCGATCGCGCGGATCGAGGCACGCGAGCCGGAGGTGCGGGCGTGGATCTGGTTCGACCCGGATTTCGCCCGCTATCAGGCCAAGGCGCTTGATGCGCACCGGCAGGCGGGGCGCGCGATTGGGCCGTTGCATGGTCTGCCCGTCGCCCTGAAGGACATCATCGACACCGCGAAAATCCCCACGGAGAACGGGTGCGCGATGGACAGCGGGCGGGTGCCGGTCCGGGATGCGGCCATCGTCGACCGATTGAAGGCGGCGGGGGCGATCATCATCGGCAAGACCGTCACCACCGAACTGGCTTTCATGCAGGCCGGGGCGACGTGCAACCCGCACAACCTCGCACACAGCCCCGGCGGGTCGTCCTCGGGGTCCGCGGCGGCGGTGGCGGACGGCATGGTCCCGCTGGCCGTGGGCACGCAGACCGGCGGGTCGGTCATCCGGCCAGCCTCGTTCTGTGGTATCACCGGCTACAAGCCGACCTTCGGGGCGATCCCGCGCACGGGCGTGCTGATGCAATCCCCGACGCTCGACACCGTCGGTGTGTTCGCCCGGACGCCCGCGGATGCGGCGATGCTGGCACAGGTGCTGTTCGGCCATGATGCGGATGACCCGGCCACATCGCCCGAACCGGCCCCCCGCCTGCACGAGGTCACCACATCGCAACCGCTGGTCAAACCGGTGTTCGCCTTCGTCAAGCCGCCCGGCTGGGACGATGCCGACCCGCAACTGCATGCCGCCTTCGAAGAGTTGTGCGATGCGCTTGGCGATCAGGTGTTCGAGGTGTCTCTGCCAACCGCCTTCACAGAGGCGGCGGCGATCCGCGAGCGTATCAATGTCGCGGAAATGGCGCGGCATTACTACCGCTACGGCAAGCAAATGGATGCGCTCGGCCCCCGCACGCAAGAGGCCTTGACCAAGGGCAAAGCGATCTATGCCCGTGATTACCTTGCCGCGCTTGACTGGCCAAAGGTGCTTTATGCCGGTTTGTCCGAAATATTCGAACGTTGCGATGCGGTTCTCTGCCCCGCGGCGACCGGCCCCGCGCCAGAGGGGCTGGAGTTTACCGGCGACTCGATCTTCAACGGGCTTTGGACGCTCACCGGGGTGCCGGCGGTGACGGTACCCGTGTTCACGTCCGAGAACGGGCTGCCGATGGGGGTGCAGATGGTCGCGGCACGGGGCGACGACGCACGCCTGCTGCGCAGCGCGAATTGGTTTCGCTCATGGGTGATCGAGGCCGAAGAATGACGAAAGGATGACGTGATGAACAGGATACTGGCACTTTTCGCCTTTGCGGTGCTGGCCGCGTTTCTTTATATCCTTGTCAGCAAGATCGGAGAGACGGATCTGATGGTGGTAACGATACTGGCGGCCGGGCTGGCAGCCTATGATTTCGTGACCTCCAGCAAGAACAAGGGCTGATCCATGGCCAAACCGGTCATCTGGATTCCGCGGCGCCTGTCGGATGCGACGATCGCACGCGCGCGCAGGGATTACGACGTGATCCTGCCCGATGACGACCTGCCCGGAACGCCCGATGACATCATCGAGATGAGCGGGAAGGTGGATGGCATGATCCCCTGTCATTCCGAGCGTTTCTCGCCCGAGGTCGTGGCCCGGCTGGAGCCCAGGCTGCGGATCGTCGCCAATCACTCGGTCGGTGTCGATCACTGTGATCTGGACGCGCTTAAGGCGGCCGGGATCGTGGTGACGAACACACCCGACGTGCTGTCGGACGCCACCGCCGAAATCGCCATGCTTCTCATGCTGGGCGCGGCGCGGCACGCTGTCAGTGGCGACCGCCTTGTGCGGCAGGGAAACTGGGACAGCTGGTCCCCGTCATTCATGGTGGGCAAGCAGGTGACCGGCGCGCGGATCGGCATCGTCGGGATGGGACGTGTTGGCCGGGCCTTCGCGGAAAAGGTACGCGGTTTTGACATGGAGATCCATTATCACAACCGCAGCCGACTGTCCCCGGACGTGGAGCAGGGTGCGATCTTTCACGAGGATCTTGACGATCTTCTTTCGGTGTCGGACTTCCTGTCGCTGCATTGCCCGGCCACGCCCGAAACCACCGACATGCTCGACCCGGCGCGGATTGCAAAGCTGCCGGAGGGGGCGGTCGTGGTGAACACGGCGCGTGGCGCCCTCGTGGACGAAGCCGCGCTTCTGGCCGGAATCGAGTCGGGTCATATCGCCGCCGCCGGTCTCGACTGCTTCAAGGTCGAGCCGGGCGGCAACCCCGCCTTTGCCCGACATGACAACATCTTCATGTTGCCGCATATCGGCAGCGCGACACGGGCAACCCGCGACGCCATGGGGTTTCGGGCGCTCGACAATCTCGATGCCTTCTTCGCGGGGGACGCGCCGCGGGATCGACTGGTCTGAGGGTGTCATGACCCGTTGAATGCCTGCCGTCCGAAAAGGCAGGGCAATCGCAGTTGGCGTTACGTCTCGACCAAACCATTGAGAACCCTGCGAAGGACGTCGTCATATCCTTTGCACCCCGGAGCAGCTCGAGTCTTCGGCCTGTGGACCCTGTTGTCATAGTGTGGTGCCAGCGGATGCGCCCGAGAGGCACAAGGCCGGGTGCGGCGGCCGCAAGCTGCCATGGCCCGTAGCTTCATCTCGACCCCCGGCGGGGCTGAAAAGGGGTGTCTGCGGGATCGCGTGCGTTCAAAAAGGCGTGATCTGGCGGGCGGGATATCCCCAACCTGCGACATAATGTTGAAATGCAGGACCAAGCACTAGATCCTACCCCTGTTCCAATGGACGAGGCTCAAGCGGCGACGTGACACGCGCGATGAAAATATTGTTCGGCCTGTGCGTCGTGTTGTTGTTCGCGGTGGCAGGTGTGTCGGGCACCCAAGCGCTTCTTTCGCTTCAGGATGACGAGGGCGCGCGCGGCGGCGGTGGCGCGCGTTCGACCCCGGTCGGCGTGACATCCCCCGAGACGCGCCGCATCGAGGATGCGGTCACGGCCATCGGCACGCTGCGGCCGGTACGTTCGGTCGAGATTGTGCCCAATGCGCCCGGGCGCGTGACCGCGGTGCCCTTTTCTTCGGGTGACGAGGTTGCGGCGGGTGACCTGCTGATTCAGCTGGACGATCGCGCGGCGCGGGCGGCGCTTGCCGATGCCGAGGTGACGCTGAGCGAGGCACGGCAGGACTATCGCAGGATCGAGCGTCTGGCCCAAAGCAACGCCGCCGCAGAATCGCAGCTCGAGGCGGCGCGCGCCGACTTTCGCCGCGCCGAGGCGGCCGAGATGGCCGCGCAGGCCGATCTCGAAGATCGGACGATCGTCGCGCCGTTTGCCGGCACCCTGGGCGTCATCGATGTCGAGCCGGGGACGTTTCTGGACGGCAGCGAACCCGTGGCGCGGCTGTCGGACCTGTCATCGGTCGAGGTCTCCGTCTCGTTGCCAGAGCGGTATTACGACCGCGTGACGTCCGGCCAGACCCTGATGGTGACAACCCCTGCATATCCGGACGAAACCTTCGAGGGGCGCGTGGTCGTGCGGGCGCCCGAGATTGACCGCGCCACGCGCAGTTTCGAGATCCGGGCGGAAATCGACAATCCCGATCGCCGTCTGGTGGGGGGTATGTTTGCCAATTCGCGTCTCGTACTTGGCAGTTACGAGGCCCTGGTTCTTCCCGACGCCGCGATCATCAGTGAGGGGTTGCAGAACTACGTGTACACGGTGGTGGATGGCACCGCCACGCGTACCGATGTCGAGCCGGGCAAATCATTGGGTGACGTGACCGAAGTGCGCGGCCAGATGCGCGCCGGGGACCGCGTCGTTGTCGCCGGATGGGATCAGCTTTCCGAAGGCGCGGCCGTCGAGATCGATGCCGAGGGAGAGCCCGAGTGACGCTGCCGGATCTGTGCATCCGCCGCCCCGTGCTGGCGACGGTAATGTCCCTGTTGATCGTGATTCTGGGACTGACCGGCCTGTCCCGGATGCCCGTGCGCGAATTGCCCGATACAGCCACGGCCCAGGTCACCGTGAGCGTCGATTACATCGGGGCGAGCCCCGCTGTCGTCGACAGCGAACTTGCCACCGTCATCGAAGGCGCGATTTCCACCGTTGCGGGCATAGACCGGATCGAGACCGAATCCGAACTGAACGGGCTGCGTACCGTCATCACCTTCCGGCAGGGGCGCGATGTCGATCAGGCCGCATCCGACGTTCGTGCGGCGGTTCAGGCCGTCACCGGCGACCTGCCAGATGAGGCCGAAGACCCCGAAATCGAAAAGAATGACAGCCAGGGCGATCCGATCGTCTGGATGACGATGACCTCGGATACCATGTCCGCGTCGGAACTCACGGATTATGCCGACCGGTTCGTGACCGACAGGCTGGAAACGCTGGCCGGGGTCGCTGCCGTGCAGGTGTATGGCGACCGGCCCTATGCCATGCGCGTCTGGCTGGAACCCGAGGCGATGGCGGCGCGCGGCATCACCGCGACGGAAGTTGCGAATGCCCTGCGCGCGAACAATCTGGAATTGCCGGCCGGCCAGCTTGAGAACAGCGCGCGGACCTACCTTCTGCGCACCCAGACGCGGCTGTCCACCGTGGCCGAGTTCGAGGATCTGATCGTCACACGGACGGATGCGGGGCGGATCACCCTGGGGGATGTCGCCCGGATCGAGATCGGGACGGAAACCGACAACAGCGAGTTCCGCTCGAACGGCACCACGGCCATCGGGCTGGGCGTGCTGCGCCAGTCGGCGGCGAACACGTTGTCGATTTCCTCTGCCGTGCGCGCCGAAGTGGCCGAGATCCAGTCCGGTCTGCCGGGCGGCACGGCCCTGCAGATCACGTCCGACGACGCGGATTTCATCGAAAGCTCGATCCGGCAGGTGCTGACCACGCTGAGCATCTCGGTCGCCATCGTGGTGGCCGTGATCTTCGTGTTCCTGACATCCGTCCGGGCGACCATAGTGCCGGCGGTGACGATTCCCATAGCCCTTCTGGGCGCCTGCGCGGGTATCGCGCTCGCGGGGTTCTCGATCAACATCCTGACGCTGTTCGCGCTCGTGCTCTCCATCGGGCTGGTTGTCGATGACGCGATCGTCGTCCTTGAAAACATCGAGCGGCGGGTGCGCGAGGGCGACCCGCCGAAAGAGGCCGCGCGCGTGGGCGCCAACCAGGTGTTCTTTGCCGTCGTGTCGACCTCTGCCGTGCTGATCTCGGTCTTTGTGCCGCTGTCCTTTCTTGAAGGCGAAATCGGCAAGCTGTTTCAGGAATTCGGTGTAACCCTCGCCATCGCTGTCGCCCTGTCGACATTCGTGGCGCTGTCGCTGTGCCCGGTGATTGCCGGCCTTGTCCTGAAACCGGGTCTGAATGACAACCGGTTCGGTCGGGCCGTGGCCGTTGGGACAGAGCGTCTTTCGCGTGGCTACAACCGGCTTTTGACCCGTGCGATCCACAGGCCCGTCGTCATCCTTGCCATTGCCGCGGGTCTCACGGGCATGTCCTGGACGCTGTATCAGGAGTTGCCCTCGCAGCTGACCCCGAACGAGGATCGGGGCATCTTTTTCGTGTCGGTCCAGGCCCCGGCCGGATCGGCGCTGCCTTTGACCGACAAGGCCGTCCGCGAGGTCGAGGATCTGATCGCCCCCTATCGGGACGAAGGTGTCGTGGAAGACCTGATCGCGATTGTCGGACAGTATGGCGAAACCGGACGCGCCTTTCTTGTCGGGATCATGTCCCACTGGAATGACCGCGATGTCGGACCGCGCGACGTTCTGGCCGAACTGCGACCGGAATTTGCGAAGATCTCGCAGGCCAGCGTGCGCAGCTTTGCGCCCTCGGGGTTGGGCGCCGGTGGCGGATCGGGGCTGGAGGTGATCGTCACCGCGCCCAGTTTCGATCAGGTTGCGGAGTATTCGGAGCGGTTGACGCAACGCCTGCGCAACGAGCCCGACCTTGTCGGCGTGCGCCGCGACTACGAAATCAACACGCCCGGCTTTGACATCAACGTCAACCGCGCGCTGGCGCGTGAAATCGGGGTGGATGCGCAGGCCATCTCGGATGCGATCCGCACGTTCTTCGCATCGGCCGAGGTGACCGAATTCATCTCGCGGGATCGGCAGTATCCGGTCATCCTTCAGGCCCCGGATGACCGCCGCGTGGCGGAATCCGACCTGCGCGGCATCAATGTGCGCGTCGAGAACGGCGACCTCGTTCCCCTCGACGGCCTTGTGACGCTGGAACGCCGCGCCTCTGTGGCGGCGTTCAACCGCTTCAATCGCCAGCCCTCGGTCGAGGTGTCGGCGTCGCTTGCGGATGGCGTCGATCTCGGGTCGGCCATCGCGACGGTCGAACGGATCGCCGCGGACCTTCCTCCGCAGATGCAGATCTTCTATTCCGGGCAGGCCGAAAGCTTTCAGGAAACATCGGGTGGGATCGCCGCGACCTTCGGTCTTGCCCTGCTGGTGGTGTTTCTTGTTCTCGCGGCGCAGTTCGAAAGCTTCATTCAGCCGGTCGTGATCATGCTGTCCGTGCCGTTGGCCGTGGCCGGTGCCTTGCTGACCCTGCTGGCGCTGGGAGAGGCGGTGAACATCTATACGCAGGTCGGCATGGTCATGCTGATCGGCCTGATGGCCAAGAACGGGATCCTGATCGTCGAATTCGCGAACCAGCTACGCGAACAGGGCTATGCCGTGCGCGAGGCGGCGATCGAGGCGGCGACCGTGCGCCTGCGGCCGATCATGATGACGGTTCTGTCAACTGTGCTGGGTGCGGTGCCGCTGGTCTTGTCGGGCGGGGCCGGTGCCGCAAGCCGCATGTCCATCGGGATCGTCATCATTGGCGGTTTTCTTGTGGCCTCGATCCTGACGCTGTTCCTGACGCCGGTGCTTTACGATCTTCTGCAACGCGATCGCGAAACCGACGCCGAACCTGCGGCGCAGGCGACCTGAAGGTGCAACCGATGCGGGCCGCGCAGCCCTGAACCGCAAGATACGTCAGCCGTTCCGGGCATCGCGCTGGGGATGCGCGCCATCCTCGGGCTGCGTCGCGTCGTTGTCCAGTACGAGCTTTGAGAGATCATCGGCCGCGTCACGCAGGGGTTGAAGACAGGCAAGGGTCTTGTCCACGTCGAACCGCTGCGAAGGGGCGTGGAAGGACAGCGTCACCATCAAACGCCCGTTGACGTCCAGTACGGGGACCGCGAGGGCGATCATGTTCTCCATGAATTCCTCGCGGTCCAGCGCGTACCCCTGCGCGCCCACGGTCTCGATCTCGCGCATCAGCGCGTCGCGGTCGGTGATCGTGTTGGGTGTGCGGCGTTTCAGATCGGTGGCGGTCAGATACTGTTTCAGGTGGTTGCGGGCCAATGACGCGAGATACATCTTTCCGCTGGCGGTGCAGTAGAACGGCACGCGCGTGCCGATGGGCAACTGGATGCGCAGGGGCCATTCGGTTTCGACCCGTTCGAGATAGGTCATCGCGTCGCGATCCGGCAGCGCGATGTTGCAGGTCTCGCCGATCTCGCGGCTCAGGCGGCGCAGGATGGCCTGACGCGCGGTCCTGATGCGCAGCGAGGACAGGATTCCGCCGGCCATGCTGCGCAGGCGCGGGCCGGGCGAGTAGGTGCGCCCGTCCATGTCGTGCTGAAGAAACCCTTCTTCTTCCAGCGTGTTGAACAGACGGTGGATGGTCGGCTTGGGCAGGCCCATGGCGGCATTCACATGGGTGGGCGTGACCGGCACGCCCGCCTTCGCGATCTGTTCGATCACCAGCAGCAGGCGCAGGGTGGTCGGGATCGTCTCCTTGCTGTCACCCTCCATGCGGCCTCCTGCGTCAGCGTTGCGGCAATAATGCGGTCGAAAGCGCCGGTACCAGCGCGATCAGGATCCAGACCGCGACCAGCGCCACGATATAGGCGACCGTGTAGCGCAAGAGCCGGAAATAGGGAACGCCCGTCACACCCGATGCGACATAGAGATTCAGCCCGTAAGGCGGCGTGATGAACCCGATCGACGCACCCACGAGGAACACCACCGCGAACTGCATCGGGTCGATGCCCACGCTGTGCGCGATCGGTGCGAGGATCGGCGCAAGGATGATCGTCACCGGCAGGCTTTCCAGCACCATGCCGCCGATGAACACGATCGCCATGGCGGTGAACAGCACCGCGTAATAGCCACCCATCGAGGTGACGAAGTCACCGACGACCGCCCGCGCACCCAGCACCGAAAGGATCTGCTGCATCACCACCGAGATCGCGATCAGCGGGGCGAGTATGCCGGTTATCTGCGCCGAGCGCATGGTGATCGACGGCAGCTCCAGCGGGCTGAAACCCTCGACCACGAGCATTTCCGACACGCGCTTTTCAGAGACGTCGCGCCCCTTGGCCCCGCCCATCAACCAATGCAGCGGCAGGCTGATGAAGCCCACGATCACGCAGAACCCCACCGTCACGCCCGCCGCCTCGGTGGGCGAGAACTTGCCCGTGTAGATTCCCCACAGCACCAGCCCGATGGCGAAGAAACCGAGCCACGCGCCGATCGCGGTCTTTATAACGCGCATCGGCTGAAGCGCGATGATGTAGCCCCAGCCGTTCTTCCAGCTCAGCAGAAAGGCGGCCGTCATCATCGCAACTACCATCAGCGCGCCGGGCAGGATGCCGGCCACGAACAGTTCCGATATCGGCAGGTTCAGAAGGAACCCGTAGACGATGAAGATGATCGAGGGCGGGATGATGATGCCCACCGTGCCGCCCGCGGCGGCCGTCGCGGCCGAGAACCGCTCGTCATAGCCGCCCTTGACCATCTCGGGATGCAGCATCGACCCGATGGTCGCGGTGGTGGCCGAGTTCGAGCCGGAGATCGCGGCAAACAGACCGCAGGCCCCGAGCGCGGCCATCGACAGCCCGCCCCGGATCCAGCCAAGACAGGCATAGGCGAAATCGCTGAGCCGGCGCGCGATCCCCGAACGGTTGATCAGGTCGCCGGTCAGGATGAATAGCGGCATGGCCAGCAGCGCGAACCCGTCGGTAAAGACATTCGAAAGCGCCCCGCCGATATTCTGCAACGGCATGCCGATCACGAAAGATATGCCGATCACCCAGTAGCCGATGACCAGAAACACCGGCACGCCCAGCATGAAAAACAGCGTCACCCCTATGGAAATCAGGGTAATCAGGGTCGGATCGTTCATCTCAGTTTCCTCCGATCACGGCCTGATGGATCAGCGTATCGCCCCGTCGGAACCTGGCGATGTCGATCAACGCGTTTTCCAGCACCCGCGCGACCAGTGTCGTGAAGGCCAGCGGCATGGAGATCAGGAACCACCATTGCATCACGTTGTCGGTGCCCAGCATGATCTGGAAATTCGCCGCGGAATTGACCACCAGCTTCAGCGCTGTGACGATCACCACCCACGAAAACCCGATCCACAAGAGTGCATCCAGCATCAGGCACGCCATCTGGCCCGTGCGCGGCATGGCGGTGCGAAATTCCGCAAAGGCAAGATGGGTGCGCAGCTTGACGTTATAGCTGCAGCCGAACCAGGTCATGATCAGGAAAAGGAACGGTGGCAGGGTGGTCGACCACGGGGCCTGCACCGAAAAGACGAAGCGGCGGATCACCTCGACAAAGATGATCCCGCCGATCGCCAGATATGACACCACCATCAAGGTCTGTTCGAGATTGCGCTCGGTCCATGGAACGAGACGGTACAAGATCAGAAACATCACGGCGAGGGCCAGCATCGCCATCAGCCCGAGCGGCCAGATCACAGGGTGTCGCATCGCCTCGCTCAGCATCCATGCATCGCCCGCGAAAAGCGCGCTCAGGATGTCGTTCATGCCCTGAAACCAGCCAGTCATTCCCATCTCTCCCCTCGGGTTGCCGTATGTCGGTCCGCGCTGTCGGCGGCTTTCACTGTCGCCGGGCCGCCCGGATCGGGGCGGCCCGTCATCACGCCTGTCGCGTCAGGCCGACCGCCACCAGCGGCGCGGCTCGACATTTTCGGGCAGGGTGTCCACGGGGATCTGGCGCGCGACGTCGTAGATCTCCTGATAGGTGTCGATGCCATCGGCCCAGTTGTTGAGGCGCTCGCGCCACTGCGCCCATGGCTCGGGGTTGAACTCGGGCGAGCACATCTCCTCGGCCATCCGGATCTGATCGTCAGCAAGGAAGGCGGGGCGCACGTTGTTTTCCGCGAAGATCGTACCCGGCAGTTGCGGGTCCGAAAATCCGACGGTCTTGACCAGCGCGGCCTCGTTGGCAGCCTGCACATGGACCTGCGCCAGATAGGCCGATTCCATGATCGCGTCCTGCAAATGCGGCTCCATCGCGTCATAGACACGGGCCGACATCGAGGTGTGCTCGGTCCCGCAGAAGAATTTCAGATCGACGGACTGGCTGACCACCGGGGACATGTTGGCATAGGCCACCGCCGACGCCCATGTCTCGGCCCCGTCGATGAGGCCCTGCTTGAGACCGTCGAGCGTTTCCTCCCATGCCACCGGCACCGGGTTGAGGTTGAGTTGCTGCATCGCGATCCGGCCCAGTTGCGTGCCGGTCACGCGGTTCTTGGTGCCGAACAGCTCTTCAAGCTTGGTGACCGTGGGCTTGTCGGCGAAAGTGTTGCCAAGCTGGATGCCGCGCAGTTCGCAATGCGAGAACAGGAATTTCAGCCCGTGCCGCTTTTCCAGCGGATCGCGCAGGATGCGTTGTGATTCAGGGCTGTAGAGGAAATGATATTGCGACGCCCGGCTGGGGAACATGTAGGCATAATCGAGCACGTTGAGATAGGGGGCCCCGCCGGCGGAGTTCTGCGTCGATGCCGCATACATCTCGATCACGCCGGTCTGGGTCTTTTCCACACAGTTGAGCTGACCGCAGATCTGGTTGTCGCCGATGAATTCGACACGGATCTCGCCGTCGGTCCGCTCTTCGAGATCGCGGGCGAATTGCAGCACGCCGGCGCGCTCGATCAGCAGGTTCTGCGCGTTGAATCCCGACGCCCCCAGCTTCAGCGTGTGCTTGGGCTCCTTGCCGAAGCGTTTTTCGTAGGTGCTTTCGGCCGCGCGCACGAGCGAGGGCAGCGACACCGCCCCGGTCAGCGCGCCGGCGCCCAGCACCACGGATGACAGGCCGAACTGACCCGACAGGCGAAACAGGTCCCGCCGGGAAATCCCGGCCAGGGCTTTTGATACTTTCATGACGTCCTCCCTTTTTCACAAGAATGATACTTGCGGTCTCAATACTGCTGCACTATGATCAATCTGGCAAGAAAATTATTTTGTGCCTAAAATACGCGCAAGGATTGATCGGAAATGACCGAACTATCAGCGGATTATGTCATCGTCGGGGCCGGGTCGGCGGGGTGTGTTCTGGCAAATCGCCTGTCGGCGGACCCGAAGGTCACGGTCATCCTGATGGAGGCGGGCGGGCGCGACTGGAATCCGTGGATTCATATTCCCGTCGGGTACTTCAAGACGATGCACAACCCCGCCGTGGACTGGTGTTATCGGACCGAGCCTGATCCGGGTCTCAATGGCCGCGCGCTCGACTGGCCGCGCGGCAAGGTGCTGGGCGGGTCGTCGTCGCTCAATGGGCTGCTTTATGTGCGCGGTCAGCCGCAGGATTATGATCGCTGGGCGCAGATGGGCAATCCGGGCTGGGGCTGGGATGACGTGCTGCCGCTTTTCAAGCGGTCCGAACGGCAGGAACGCGGCGCGGACGACTATCACGGCGACCAGGGCGCGCTCAACGTCTCGAACATGCGTCTGCAACGGCCGATATGCGATGCCTGGGTGGCCGCCGCGCAAGAGGCCGGCTATCCGTTCAATCCCGACTACAACGGCGCGCAACAGGACGGTGTCGGGTATTTCCAGCTGACCGCGCAAAACGGGCGGCGGTGTTCGGCGGCAGTGGCTTTTCTCAACCCGGTGCGCCATCGTGCCAACCTGACGATCATGACCAAGGCGCCTGCATCTCGCATCCTGTTTGACGGCAAAAGGGCGACGGGCGTGGCCTGGCGCGACGCGTCCGGGGCCGAGAAGATCGTCAAGGCACGGGCCGAGGTGATCCTGTGTTCGGGCGCGATCGGCTCGCCGCATCTGCTGATGACCTCGGGTATCGGCGAGGCGGCGCATCTGCGTGACCACGGAATCGACGTGCTGGAAGACCGCCCCGGCGTGGGCAGGAACATGCAGGATCACCTGCAGGCGCGACTGGTCTTCAAATGCAACGAGCCGACGCTGAACGACGAGGTCCGCAGCCTGTTCAACAAGGCCCGGATCGCGCTGAAATATGCCATGTTCCGGTCCGGGCCGATGGCGATGGCCGCCAGCCTTGCCACCGGCTTCATGCGCACCGGGCCGCATGTCGACACACCCGACATCCAGTTCCACGTACAGCCCTGGTCGGCCGACAGCCCCGGCGAGGGGGTTCATCCGTTCTCGGCCTTCACGATGTCGGTCTGCCAGCTGCGCCCCGAAAGCCGTGGCGAGATCCGCCTCGCCTCGGCCGACAGCGCGGTCTACCCGCGCATCCTGCCGCGCTACTTGTCCACCGAAGCCGATTGCCGCACGATCGTCGAGGGCATAAAGATCGCCCGTCGCATCGCCCGGCACGAGCCGCTCGTGAACAAGATCTCCGAGGAGTACCGGCCCGATGCGTCGCTCGATCTCGATGATTACGAGGGCACGCTTGACTGGGCGCGGAACTACTCGACCACGATCTACCACCCCACCGGCACCTGCAAGATGGGGCCGGGCCGCGAGGCCGTGGTCGATGCCCGGCTGCGCGTGCATGGCATCACCGGCCTGCGGGTTGCAGATTGCTCCATCATGCCGGAAATCGTCTCTGGCAACACCAATGCCCCGGCGATCATGATCGGCGAGAAAGCCTCCGACATGATCCTCGCGGATCGCACCTCTGGCGCGCTCAGCCGTGCCACATGACCCCGACACCCAGTCGCGAAAGGATTGACACGCCATGAAGATGACGACCGAAGAGGCCTTCGTCAAAACCCTGCAACGCCACGGCATAAAGCATGCCTTCGGCATCATCGGCTCGGCCATGATGCCGATCTCGGACCTGTTTCCGAAGGCCGGGATCACGTTCTGGGACTGCGCGCATGAGGGCAGCGCGGGGATGATGGCCGACGGCTATACCCGCGCCACCGGCAAGATGAGCATGATGATCGCGCAGAACGGCCCCGGCATCACCAACTTCGTCACCGCCGTCAAGACCGCCTACTGGAATCACACGCCGCTGCTGCTGGTGACCCCGCAGGCCGCCAACAAGACCATCGGCCAGGGCGGCTTTCAGGAAGTCGAGCAGATGAAGCTGTTCGAGGACATGGTCGCCTACCAGGAAGAGGTCCGCGACCCGTCGCGCATGGCCGAGGTTCTGGCGCGGGTGATCTCCAAGGCGAAACAGCTTTCGGCGCCTGCGCAGATCAATATCCCGCGCGATTACTGGACGCATGTGATCGATGTCGACCTGCCCACGGCGCTGGAATTCGAGCGCTCGCCGGGCGGCGAAACCTCGGTGTCCCGCGCCGCGCAGATGCTGTCGGAGGCCCGCAACCCCGTGATCCTGAACGGCGCGGGCGTGGTGCTGTCCGAGGGCGGGATCGAGGCCTCCAAGGCGCTGGCCGAGCGGCTCGATGCGCCGGTCTGCGTGGGCTACCAGCACAACGACGCCTTTCCGGGCTCGCACCCGCTCTTTGCCGGGCCTTTGGGCTATAACGGATCGAAGGCTGGGATGGAGCTTATCAAGGATGCAGACGTGGTGCTGTGCCTCGGCACGCGGCTCAACCCGTTCTCGACACTGCCGGGCTACGGCATCGACTACTGGCCCAAGGACGCGAAGGTTATCCAGGTTGACATCAACCCTGACCGCATCGGGCGCACCAAGGCCGTCTCGATCGGTATCGTCGGTGACGCGGCCAAGGTGGCCCGCGGCATCCTCGGGCAGCTGTCGGATAGCGCCGGCGATGCGGGGCGCGACGAGCGAAAGGCGCGAATCGCCGAGACCAAGTCGAAATGGGCGCAGCAGCTCTCGTCGATGGATCACGAGCAGGACGACCCCGGCACCGACTGGAACGAGCGCGCCCGCGCGGCCAAGCCCGACTGGATGAGCCCGCGCATGGCCTGGCGCGCGATCCAGTCGGCGCTGCCGCGCGAGGCGATCATCTCCTCGGATATCGGCAACAACTGCGCCATCGGCAACGCCTACCCGGCCTTCGAGAAGGGGCGCAAATACCTCGCGCCCGGCCTGTTTGGCCCCTGCGGCTACGGCCTGCCGTCGATCATGGGCGCCAAGATCGGCTGCCCCGACGTGCCGGTGGTGGGCTTTGCCGGCGACGGGGCCTTCGGCATCGCCGTCAACGAGCTGACGGCGATCGGCCGCCCGGAATGGCCGGCGATCACCCAGATCGTGTTCCGCAACTACCAGTGGGGCGCGGAAAAGCGCAACTCGACGCTGTGGTTCAAGGACAATTTCGTGGGTACCGAGCTTGACACGCAAGTCAGCTTTGCCCGCATGGCCGAGGCCTGCGGCCTGAAAGGCGTGGTCGCCCGCACGATGGAGGAACTGACGGCGGCACTGAATCAGGCGATCAAGGACCAGATGGAGAACAACACCACCACCCTGATCGAGGCGATGCTCAACCAGGAACTCGGCGATCCGTTCCGCCGCGACGCCATGAAGAACCCTGTCGAGGTCGCCGGTATCGACCCCGCCGACATGGTCGATCAGCCGGCATGATGCCGGCATGAAACTGCCGTCGCTCACCCTCGCGTCCGGTCGGCATGTGGCCGGGCGCGCCAAGGAGTATTTCCCCGGCGTGATGATCGCCGTGCTGGTGGCGCTGGCCGCGCAGTTCGTGGCCGAACACTACGGCGCGCCGGCGATGCTGATGGCGCTGCTGTTCGGGATCGCGCTCAACTTCCTCAGCGAAGAGGGCTCGACCGCGTCCGGGATCGGCTTTACCGCGCGCTCCGTCCTGCGGTTTGGCGTGGCCATCCTCGGGGCGCGGATCAGCGTCGAGATGCTGACCTCGCTCGGCTGGGGGATGATCGGCTTGCTGGTGCTGGGCGTGGTCGCCACGATCCTGTTCGGCATGGCTCTGGCGCGGGTGATCGGGCAGGGGCCGCGCTTTGCCATCCTGACCGCCGGGTCGGTGGCGATCTGCGGTGCCTCGGCGGCCATGGCGATCGCCGCTGTGCTGCCCCGCGACGACAAGTCGGAACGCAACCTGCTGTTCACAGTGCTTGGCGTCACGGTACTGTCGACCATCGCGATGATCGTCTATCCGATCCTGACGAATGCCCTGGGCTTTGACGAGGTGACGGCCGGGGCCTTTATCGGGGCCACCGTGCATGACGTGGCGCAGGTGGTGGGCGCGGGCTTCTCGATCTCGGACACGGCGGGCGAGACCTCGACGCTGGTCAAGCTGATCCGGGTCTCGTTCCTCGCCCCCGTGGTGATCGTGATCACGCTGCTTTGGCAACGCACCGAGACACGACAGGACGGTGCCCGCCCGCCCATCGTTCCCGGTTTCGTTTTGGGCTTCCTGTGTCTTGCGACGCTCAATTCGCTGGGGCTGATCCCGCAGTCGCTTGGCGCGTTCCTGGCCAAGTTGTCATCCTGGGCCCTGCTGTCGGCCATCGCGGCGGTCGGCATGAAGACCGATCTGCGCAACATCGTAAAGGTCGGTGGCGGCGCGATCACGCTTATCGTGGCCGAGACGCTGTTTCTTGCGCTGCTGGTGCTTGGCGGGATCGGATTTCTGGAGCTAGCGCCATGACCGATGCCCCGCATGTGCCGATGACCGGGCGGCGTGCCGGATTTCCCGGCACGATGGACACGGACCGCGCCGGGGTCCGCGATACCGCGCGACCGGGCTTTGCCGGCGCGACAGTTCGGGTTTACGCTTTTCACCGACACAGGTTTCCCGGCGCCGGTCCCGGATAGACCCAGACAAGGATGCAACCATGGCCCGAGAGTATCTCAAGACCGCAACGCGGACGCCGGCGTCCGACGACTCTGAAACCCGTGACATCGTGGCCGGGATCCTGAACGACATCGAGAGCGGCGGCGACGCGAAGGCGCTTGAATACGCGGCGAAGTTCGACCGCTATGACGGCAACATCCTGCTGACCGAGGCCGAGATCGCTGCCGCCGCGGCGCAGGTATCGCAAAAGGCCAAGGACGATATCCGTTTCGCGCATGACAACGTGCGCCGCTTTGCCGAGGCACAGCGCGCCACGATCACCGATTTCGAGACCGAGATCGTGCCGGGCCTTGTTGCGGGACAAAAGGCGATCCCGGTCGATGCCGCCGGCTGCTACCTGCCCGGCGGGCGCTACAGCCACATCGCCACAGCGATCATGACCGTGACCACCGCCAAGGTCGCGGGATGCCGGCATGTCACGGCCTGTTCGCCGCCGCGCCCCGGTGTCGGCGTGCATCCGGCCATCGTCTACGCGGCGCATGTCTGCGGTGCCGACCGGATCGTGGCGATGGGGGGCGTGCAGGGCGTCGCGGCGATGACCTTTGGGCTGTTCGGGTTGCCGCGCGCAAACATTCTCGTGGGGCCGGGCAACCAGTTCGTGGCCGAAGCCAAGCGGATGCTGTTCGGCCGCGTCGGGATCGACATGGTGGCCGGTCCGACCGACAGCCTGATACTCGCCGACGGCGACGCCGACCCGCATCTCGTGGCGACCGACCTCGTCAGCCAGGCCGAGCATGGCTACAATTCGCCCGTGTGGCTGGTGACCGACGACCGCGCGCTTGCGACGCGTGTCATGGACCTTGTCCCCGGCCTGATCGACGCCCTGCCCGAGATGAACCGCGAGAACGCCACCGCCGCCTGGCGCGACTATGCCGAGGTGATCGTCTGCGCCGACCGCGAGGAGATGGCCGCGACCTCGGACGACTATGCGCCCGAACACCTGACCGTTCAGGCCGCCGATCTCGACTGGTGGCTGGGCAGGCTGCGCTGCTACGGATCGCTTTTCCTGGGCGAGGAAACCACGGTCAGCTACGGCGACAAGGCGTCGGGCACCAACCACGTGCTGCCCACCTCGGGGGCCGCGAACTATACCGGCGGGCTGAGCGTGCACAAATACCTCAAGATCGTCACCTGGCAGCGCGCCACGCGCGAAGGCTCGAAACCCGTGGCCATCGCCACGGCGCGCATCGCCAGGCTCGAAGGGATGGAAGGGCACGCCCGAGCCGCCGACATGCGGCTTGCCAAGTATTTCCCCGGTGAAACCTTCGATCTGAGCGCGGAGGGCTGACGCATGATGCCGGACCAGAACCGCACCAGTTGCCGTGTCCCATGGCGTGCGAAAGGTTCCGGACCACGGTTTCGTGCAGATATTGACGGGGATCTGCACGTTTGTGCCTTCAGGATGATCGCGATCCGCGACGATGGAGGCGACCCGAGACGAAAAATCCCGTCGGCTCAAGTTCCTGTGGATCGACAGAACCGATCATGCCACAGTTTTTGAGAAAAAACCAAAACCACCAGCAGGAAGGAAAGATCGAATGACAAAATGCACATTGCCCGTATGGGGCCGCCTGAAAAGATACACGCTTGCGCTTGTCGCCGGACTGGCAATCCCCGTTTCGGCGGGGGCGGTCTCGCTCGACGAGATCATGGAGCGCGGCTATATCAACATTGCGACCGAAGACAATTACGCCCCGTTCGAGATCATGAAGAACGGCGAACCCACGGGCTTTACCCATGACGTGGTCGCGGAATTCAAGAACTACGCCGATTTCGAGGTCCGCCAGGAGATCCTGCCATGGTCGGGCCTTCTGGCCGCGGTACGTGCGGGCCAGTACGACATGGCGATCACCGGCTCGATCATCTCGACAGAGCGGTTGCGGGTGTTCGATTTCGGCGTGCCCACGGCCAGTGCGCAGCATTACTACATCAAGCGCAAGGGCGATGACCGGATCACCAGCGTTGCCGATCTCGATGGGCTGACCGTCGGCGTGCAGGCGGGCAGTGTCCTGCTGTCGCGCCTGCCCGAGCTCGAAGCGATGCTCGAGGAAACCGGCGGCAGCCTTGGCGATGTCGTCGAATATACCTCGTACCCGGAAATCTACGAGGACCTGTCGAACGGGCGGCTTGATTACACCGTCAATTCGATCATCTCGGCGAAAAGCGTGATCGCCGAGCGCGGCGACACCTTCGAGATGGGGCAGCCCGTCTCCGGCCCCGGCTTTCATGCCTACCCGGTGCCCAAGGGCAACGAGGAGCTGCTGCAATATATCAGCGAGTTCATTCTGGAACTGCGCGACAGCGGGCGGCTGGCCGAATTGCAGGAAAAATGGTTCGGCGAGGCATTCCCCGACCTGCCGCGCGTGCCCATCACCTCGGTCGAGCAGTATAACGAGCTGACCTCGGTCGAGTGACCGCATACCCCGGCGGTGGTCGGCCCGGCGCCGGCCACCGTCCATGACATTCTCTTGACAGAGTGAGCGACACGCATGGGTGCCGGCGATTTTCAAACCCTTCTCGAAGGGGCATGGGTCACGATCTGGATCTCGGTGATCGCGATCGCCGGCGGCATCCCGCTTGGCCTGCTTCTGGGCCTCGCGCGGATCTCCAAGGTGCCGGTGATCTCGCAGATCGTCACCATCTATATCAGCATCGGGCGCGCCACGCCGCTGGTGACGCTGGTTCTGTTCATCTTCATCGGGCTGCCCACGCTTGGCATCAATATCGACCGCTACACCGCCAGCGTGCTGACGCTGCTGCTCAACACCGCGTGTTTCAACGCCGAGATCTGGCGCTCGGTCTACCAGGCGTTTCCGCGTTCGCAGATCGAGGCGGCCAAGGCCGTGGGCATGACCCGCCCCGCCTATTTCCGCCGCATCATGTTCCCGCAGATGACCTTTGCCGCGATGCCGGGGCTGGTCAATGAGGCGACGCTGCTGGTCAAGGCCAGCCCCGCCGTGGCGGTGATCGGCATCGTCGATCTGACCCGTGTGACCAACCGCATCGCCTCGCAAACCTACGAGCCGCTGCCGCCGATCATCGTCGCCGGCGCGCTTTACATCGCGATCATCGCGGGCATGGTGCGCCTGCAGCGCCGGTTTGAACGCCGGGCAGAGCGTTTTGCCTCGATCGAAGGATAGGCCGCAATGACCGACTGGGAAATCGTCCTGAGCGAATGGCCCCGCTTTGCCAGCGGCTTCGGCACGACGCTGGCGCTGTTTCTGTTATCGACCATCGGCGCGTTCCTGATCGGCATGATCTTCGTCAACATCCTTTACGGGCGCAACCGGATCGCCCGCAAGGCCGTGGGCATCTATATCGACGGCATGCGGATGCTGCCCTTCCTGATCTTCGTCTACCTTCTGTATTACGGGCTGCCGTCGGTCGGGATCAGCATGACCGCGTGGACCGCCGGCATCGTCGGGCTGACGCTGTATCATTGCGCCTATGTCGCCGAGATCCTGCGCGGGGCGTGGTCGCAACTGCCCGCCGGTCAGGCCGAGGCGGCGCGCGCGCAGGGCCATCACGGATACCGCATGTTCGGTCGCATAATCCTGCCGCAGCTTGTGCTGAACAGCGCGCCGATCCTCGGCAATCAGCTGATCTACATGCTCAAGGACACCGCGTTCCTGATGATCATCACCGTGCAGGAACTGACCTATGCCGCATCCTCGGTACAGTCGATGTATTTCGTCCCGCTGGAGCCGTTCGTCGTGGCGCTGCTGCTCTACTGGCTGATGAGCCTGTCGATCGAGGGCGTCGTCCTGATCGTGAACCGATTTGCAAAGGAGAGAGGTCTTGGCGATTCCTGACCCCGCGTCGCACCCCGAAACGCAGACATACGCGCTTGAAGCGCAGAAGATCTGCAAGAGCTTCGGCGCGTTGGAGGTGCTGCACGATGTCGATCTGACGGTGCGGCCCGGCACCACGATGAGCATCCTCGGGCCCTCGGGTTCGGGCAAGTCCACGCTGCTGCGCTGCATCAACTGGCTGGAAACGCCGGATAGTGGCCGCATCCTGCTTGGCGGGGCGCCGGTGGGGCGGCGCCCGGATGGCAAGCTGATGTCGGACCGTGAACTGGCCAAGGTGCGCGCCCGCATGGGCATGGTCTTCCAGGGCTTCAACCTGTGGCCGCATTTCACCGTGCTGCAGAACGTCATTGAGGCCCCGACGCAGGTGTTGGGCATGGCCCGCGACGCCGCGATCGCCCGCGCCGAGGAATTGTTGGACAAGGTCGGTCTCAGCGACAAGCGCGACGTCTACCCGTATTCGCTGTCAGGCGGGCAGAAACAGCGTGTCGCGATCGCCCGCGCGCTGTGCATGTCGCCCGAGGTGCTCCTGTTCGACGAGCCGACCAGCGCGCTCGATCCCGAGCTGATCGGCGAGGTGCTGGCGGTGATGCGCGATCTCGCGGCCGAAGGGATGACCATGGTCGTCGTCACCCACGAGATGAGCTTTGCGCGTGACGTCTGCGAAGAGGTCGTTTTCATGGACAAGGGTCACGTCGTCGAACGCGCAGCACCTGCCGCGTTCTTCTCGGCCCCCGGAACCGAACGAGCCAGGCAGTTCCTTGCACGGTACGCCTGATCGCGCCGCGCCATGTCCCCGGTTCGGCGCGATGTCGTGCCCGTAAGAACCGGAGATCAGTCCGCGCGCGACGGATCGGGTCAAGGCGGGGCGACGCTGCCGCGGGGCGAGCGTGAGAGGTTCGGCGAAATCGCGTTCGCGGTGTCCTGAAGCTTTGGCAGGATTTCGGCGACGATCCTCTCGCGCGTCCATGTGTGCGCCGAGACAGAGCATTGCACGGCGGCAAGCGCGCGCCCGTCATGGCCGATGATCGGGCTGGCCACCCCGATCTCGTTGAGGATCATCTGACCGGTGGATATGGCAAAGCCGTCGCGCGCGGCCTGTTCCACGCTGTCCGCGATCTTGTCACGATCCAGCGTGGTGCTGGGTGTGAACGCGGTGATCGGCCATGTTTCGACGGCGTGGCGCCGCTCGTCCGGGGGGCAGGTCGCAAGCATTGCGCGCCCCGCAGAGGTCGATAGCGCCGGCAGCCGCCGGCCTATGATGGTGGCTGCGAAATAGGTGCGCTTGCAGGGAAGACGGCTGACATAGATGATGTGGTCGCCTGAACGCTCGGTCAGGTTGACTGTCTCGTTTATGTCCTGACTGAGATTTATGAGCTTGGGCATCGCCTGACCGACCAGCGGGTCGGACCAGTAATACGAGTAGGCCATTTCGAGCCACGCATGCGACGGGCGGAAACGGCGCGTGCCGGGGTCCTTGTCGAGCATGCCCTCGACATGAAGCGTGTTGGCAAGCCGCTGCGTCGCGCTTTTGTCAAGGCCGGTGCGCAGCGCGAGGTCGGTCAGCGACAGTTCGGAATGGCTTTCGTCGAATGCGCGCAACAAGCGCAACCCCTTGGCAAGCGAGGCGACGAACAGCGTATCTTGCCTGGTTGTCATGCAGATCTCACAAAAAATTTACCGACCATGCCGCTCGGGACTTGACGAATGTAGTCCGGGCGACGTTAATGCATTAAGGATGCAACTTAATATCGTAATATGATATGTCAAGCAAGATCCGACACTGCAAGACGCGTTACATCCGCGCGTAACCAACACAGGGAGACTTCCATGAAAAAATCCGACCTGACACATGCCATCGCCGGTCTGGCCCTCGTCGCGTCCTCGGGCGCGGCGTTCGCCGAAAAGGCCAACGACACGCTGCGCGTCGCCTTCACCAAGGAACTCGAGAACGTCGACAGCTACTTCAACTCGTCGCGCGAGGGCGTGGTGCTGCAGCGCGCGATCTGGGACGGCCTGATCTACCGCGATCCGGTCACCAACGAGTACAAGGGCAACCTCGCCACGTCGTGGGAATGGATCGACGACACCACGATCGAGTTCAAGCTGCGCGAGGGCGTGACCTTCCACAACGGCGACGCGTTCGACGCCGATGACGTGGTCTACACCGTCAATTTCGTGTCCAAGGAAGAGAACGGCGTCAAGACGCAGCGCAATGTCAACTGGATGGAGTCGGCCGAGAAGATCGACGACTACACCGTGCGCATCCACCTCAAGGAAAAGTTCCCGGCGGCGATCGAGTTCCTGTCCGGCCCGGTCTCGATGTACCCGGCCGACTATTACGCCGAGGTGGGCCCGTCGGGCATGGGTCTGGAGCCTGTCGGCACCGGCCCCTACAAGGCGGTCTCGGTGGTGTCGGGCCAGCATTTCGTGCTGGAGAAATATGACGGCTATCACGACAGCCCCAAGGGCCAGCCGTCGATCACCAATATCGACATCAGCACGATCCCGGATGTCAACACGCAGATGGCCGGACTGTTCAGTGGCACGCTGGACCTGATCTGGCAGGTGCCTGCCGACCAGGCCGAAAAGCTGGCCGAAATGGATCGGTTCACCGTCGCCAACGAATCCACGATGCGCGTCGGGTATCTTTCGATGGATGCCGCCGGTCGTTCGGGCGATACGCCGTTCACCGATCTCAACGTGCGGCGCGCGGTCAATCACGCCATCAACCGCGAGGAACTTGTCGAGGCGCTGCTGAAGGGCAAGTCGAAGCCGATCTACACGCCGTGCTTTCCCAGCCAGTTCGGCTGTGTCGAGGAGGCGGCCGTGCAGTATGACTACGACCCCGAGAAAGCGCGCGCGCTGCTGGCCGAGGCCGGGTATCCCGATGGCTTCTCGACCGAGCTTTATGCCTATCGTGATCGCGAATATGCCGAAGCTATCCTGAGCTATCTCAATGCCGTGGGCATCGATGTCGATTTCAAGTTCCTGCAGTATTCCGCGCTGCGCGAGATGAACATGTCCGGTGAAGTGCCGCTGGCCTTCCTCACCTGGGGCAGCTACTCGGTCAACGATGCGTCGGCGATGGTCAGCCAGTTCTTCAAGCATGGCGCGCTGGATGATGCGCGCGACGATCAGGTTCTGGCCGATCTGGAGATTGCCGACAGCTCGACAGATCCCGAGACGCGTATCGCGCATTATGAAGACGCCATCGAACGCATCACCGAGCAGGCCTATTGGGCGCCGATGTTCTCGTACAACACGAACTACGTGTTCACCAAGGAGGTCGCGTACACACCCACGGCCGACGAGGTGCTGCGCTTCACCACGATGGAGTGGAACTGATCCACGCCACCTGAACGGGGGGCCGTCACCGGCCCTCCGTCTCCCCCGTCGCCCGAGCTTCCAGAGACCCGCCTGACCACGAGGGGCCCTCCGTGCTGTTATTCATCCTCAAACGACTGGGCCTTGCCGTTCTGGTGGCCTTTACCGTGTCCTTCATCAGCTTCAGCCTGCTTTTCCTGGCGGGCGATCCGGCGGCGGCGCTGGCCGGCGAGACCGCCAGCGGCGAGGATATCGAGTCGATTCGCAAGCTTTACGGCTTTGACCGGCCCATGCTGGTCCAGTACGGCGATTGGCTGATCTCTGCCATGCAGTTCGATTTCGGCGAAAGCTACTATTTCCGCCTGCCGGTCGCGTCCCTCATCGCCGACAGGCTGAGCGTGACGATGACGCTTGGCGTGTGCGGGATCAGCTTTGCGTTGCTGACCGCGGTGCCGCTTGGCGTGGCCGCGGCGATCCGCCCGAATTCGATCATCGACCGCGTGGCGCTGTTCCTGTCGGTTGCCGGACAGGCGATGCCAAGCTTCTGGTTCGGCCTGATCCTGATCGTGGTCTTCGCGATCCAACTGGGATGGTTGCCGCCTTCGGGTGCCTCTAGCCCGGCGCATTTCGTGATGCCGACGATCGTGCTGGGGTATTATGCCATGCCCGCCATCATGCGCCTGACACGCGCCGGGATGCTGGATGTGCTGTCATCGGACTATATCCGCACGGCGCGGGCCAAGGGCGCGCCCGAGGGCCGGGTGCTGTTCCGCCACGCGCTGCGCAACGCGATCATCCCGGTGGTGTCGCTGGCCGCCGTGCAAATGGGGTTCATGCTGGGCGGGTCCATCGTGGTCGAGTCGATCTTCGCCCTGCACGGGGCCGGGTACTTGGCCTGGGAAAGCATCGCGCGCAACGATCTGCCGACGGTGCAGGCGCTGATCCTCGTTTTCTCGATGTTCTACATCGTGTTCACCTTTCTTGCCGATGTGCTGAATGCCTGGCTCGACCCCCGGATGCGGAGCAGCTGAGATGACCATGACCGAAACCACCGATCCCCTGTTGCAAGAGATCACCGGCCCGACACCGGGGATGATGCTGCGCAAACGCGTGTTCGGCCATCAGGGCCTGATGATCGGCGCGATCGTCCTGCTGTTCCTGACCTTCGTCGCGATCTTCGCGCCGCTTCTGGCCCCGCACGATCCCTACGCCCAAAGCCTGATGACCCGGATGGAGCCGCCGGTGTTTCTGGGCGGCGACTGGGAACACCCCCTGGGCACCGATCATCTGGGGCGCGACTACCTGTCGCGGCTGATCTATGGCGCGCGTGTGTCGCTGATGATCGGCGTGATCGCCGCGCTCATCTCGGGGGTGATCGGCACCGCCATGGGCGTTGCCGCCGGCTATTTCGGCGGGCGCGTGGACATGGTGGTGACGTTTCTCATCAACGTGCGGCTTGCCATGCCGGTGGTGCTTGTGGCGCTGGCGGTCGTGGCCATTCTGGGCGGCTCGCTTCAGGTGGTGATCGTGGTGCTGGGCCTTTTGTTGTGGGACCGGTTCGCGGTGGTGATGCGCGCCTCGACCCTGCAGGTGCGCAACCGCGAATACGTCTCTGCCGCGCGCGCCATCGGCGCCTCGACCCCGCGGGTGATCCTGTCCGAGATCATGCCCAACATCGCCAACAACCTGATCGTCGTGGTCACGCTGGAAATGGCGCATGCCATCCTGCTGGAGGCGGCGCTGTCGTTCCTGGGGCTTGGCGTGCAGCCACCGACGCCAAGCTGGGGCCTGATGGTGTCCGAAGGCAAGAACATGATGCTGTTCGAGCCGTGGATGGTCGTCATCCCCGGTATCGTGCTGTTCATCCTCGTTCTGGCGATCAACCTGATGGGCGATGGGCTGCGCGACGTCACCGCCCCCGAAAACCGGAGCTGAAATCATGGCGAAACCTCTGCTGAGCGTCCGTAACCTGACGCTTGATATCCCTGTCGGCGGCGGTACCCTGCACGCCGTGCGTGGCATCGACTTCGACCTCGATCGTGGCGAAACGCTGTGCATCGTGGGCGAATCCGGGTCGGGCAAGTCGCTGACCTCGCTGGCGCTCATGGGCCTTCTGGGCAAGACCATCAACAGGTCCGCCGACCGCATGGATTTCGACGGCACGGACCTGTTGCGCGCCAAGCCGCGCACCATGCGGGCCCTGCGCGGGGCGCGCATGTCGATGATCTTTCAAGAGCCGATGACCTCGCTCAACCCCGCATACACGATCGGGGATCAGTTGACCGAGGCGCTTCTGCTGCACAAGCCCGTCGGGCGCGAAGCCGCCCGTGCGCGCGCCGTGGAGCTATTGGAAAAGGTCGGCATCACCGGCGCGGCCAGCCGTCTTGGCCAATACCCGCACCAGCTTTCGGGCGGGCTGCGCCAACGGGTGATGATCGCCATGGCCCTGATGTGCGAGCCGGAACTGATCATCGCGGACGAGCCGACGACGGCGCTCGACGTCACCATCCAGGCACAGATCCTGCGGTTGCTCTACGATCTCGGGCGCGAGATGAACATGGCGATGATCCTGATTACCCACGATCTGGGCGTCGTGGCGCGCGTGGCCGACAAGGTGGCGGTGATGTATGCTGGCGAACTGGTGGAAACCGGCCCGGCAGCCGACGTCTTCAACACCCCGTCGCACCCCTACACCCGCGGCCTGCTGCGCTGCATTCCGCAACCGGGCAAGACCGAGCGGGGCAGTACCCTTGGCACCATCCCCGGTATTGTGCCGTCGCTTGTCGGCGATGTCGAAGGCTGCGCCTTTCGCACGCGCTGCCCGTATGCCGAGCAGGCCTGCCGCGCCGCGATCCCGCGTCACGAGGACGGGTCCCACGCCTTTCGGTGCATTCACCCGGACGGCAAACGCCACGCCGAAGAGGAGGCCCTCGCATGAGCACGCAAACCCCCGCGATCCTCGAACTGCGCAACGTCACCAAGACATACCGGGTCAAGCAGGGTCTTTTCGGCACGTCCCGGCCCCTGACGGCCGTCAATGACGTCTCGCTTGCGCTGCCGCGCGGCGAGGTTCTGGGCCTTGTGGGCGAATCCGGCTGCGGCAAGTCCACGCTGGCCAAGATCCTTCTGGGGTTGGAGACACCGACAAGCGGGCAGGTGCTGGTCGATGGGGAAGAGGTCGCCGTACAGGATCGCATGACGCTGGCGCGCCGTATCCAGCCGATCTTTCAGGATCCCTATTCGTCGCTCAATCCGCGCAAGAGCATCTTCGACATCGTGTCGCTGCCGCTGCGGGTGCATGGCGTGGGGGACAGCGCGCAGTGGCAAAAACAGGTGCGCGATATCCTCGACATCGTCGGGCTGCCCGCGCGGGTGATGAACACCTTTCCCAGCCAGATGTCGGGCGGCCAGCGACAGCGCGTGGCGATCGCCCGCGCCCTCATCATGAAGCCCGAGATCGTGATCTGCGACGAGCCGACCTCGGCGCTGGACGTGTCGGTGCAAAGCCAGATCCTGAACCTGCTGGGCGATCTGCGGAAGGAATTCGGGCTGACCTACCTGTTCATCAGCCACGATCTTGCGGTGGTCGAGCATCTGGCAACCCGCGTTGCCGTGATGTATCTCGGCCGCATCGTGGAAGAGGCGGACGTGGCCGGCCTTTTCGATCAGGCCGCACATCCCTACACGCAGGCGTTGCTGAAATCGGTGCTGACGCCCGAGCCGGGCCTCGGCGTGCCCGACACGCAGCTTGGCATGGCGTATCCCAATCCGATCGACCCGCCCTCGGGGTGCCATTTCCACCCGCGCTGCCCGTTCGCCACGGATCACTGCAAGACCACGGCGCCGCGGCCCGTCGCAACGACGGTCGGTCATGTCGAATGCCACCTGCACGACCCGGACGGGCCGATGTATGACAGGCAGGCGGCCTGACATGTCGGTGAACCTGTCGCGCACCGCGACCACCACCAAGACCGTGATCGAGACCGAACACGGCATCGTTGCCGCCCAGCACCGGTTGGCCGCGCAGGCCGGGGCGGATGTGCTGGCGGCGGGCGGCGACGCGGTGGATGCCGCGATCGCCACCTCTTTTGCCATCGGCGTGCTGGAACCGTGGATGAGCGGCCCGGCGGGCGGCGGCACGCTGATGCTGTGGCGCGCCGAGGACGGCCGCGCGCAGGCGCTCGACTACGGGATGCGTGCGCCCAAGGCCCTTGATCCGGGGGACTACCCGCTGTCGGGCGAGGGCGTGGCGGGTGATCTTTTTCCGTGGGAAAAGGTGACCGGCGACCGCAACGTGCAAGGGGCCACCGCCGTGGCCGTCCCCGGCTTGGTGGACGGCATGGGGCGGTTGCATGCGCGTTACGGTCGCATGCCCTGGGCCGATCTGCTGGCCCCCGCGATAGCGCATGCCCGGCAGGGGCTGCTGGTCGACTGGTACGCTGCCCTCGTCATCGCCTCGACCACCCGTGAGCTGGCCAAGGATGCGGATGCCGCAGCCCTGTTTCTGGAGGACGGGCAGTGGCCGACGATCTCGGGCTGGACGGCGCTGGCCGAAAAACGTCTCGATCAGACCCGCATGGCCGACAGCCTTGACCAGATCGCCCGGCACGGCGCGCGTGCGCTCTACGATGGCGATCTCGGTGCTGCGATGGCCGCTGATGTGCAGGCCAAGGGCGGCTGCCTGAGCCATGACGACCTGCGCGGCTACCATGCCGAATTCCGCGAGCCGCTGAGCGTTCCGTATCGTGACGCGCAGTTTCATGTGCCGCCGGGCCTGACCGCCGGGCCGACCTTCGCCCACGCGATGCGGCTGATGGACGCCCGCGACATGGGCACGAAACCCGACGCTTTCGCCGCCTATGCCGCCGCGCTCAAATCCGCGTATGCCGACCGGCTGGCGACGATGGGCGACACCGGCGAGGATGAGGCGCACTCAGGCTGCACCACGCATTTCTCGGTCGTGGACCGCCACGGCAACATGGTGTCGCAGACGCAAACCTTGCTGTCGATCTTCGGGTCGCGGGTGGTGTCGCCGTCCACTGGGTTCACGATGAACAACGGCATCATGTGGTTCGACCCGGTCCCGGGCCGGCCCAATTCTCTGGCGCCGGGCAAGCGCTGCCTGATGAATGTCTGCCCGATCCTCGGGGATGCGGGCGGCGCGCGCTTCGCCCTCGGCGCCTCGGGCGGGCGCAAGATCGTCTCGGCGATGGTGCAGATGGCGTCCCTCATCGCCGATCACGGCATGGACCTGAACGACACCTTCCACCACCCGCGCATCGACGTGTCGGGCGGGCCGGTGGTGGTTGCCGACGAGACGCTGCCTGACGACGTGCTGGCGCGTCTGCGTGCCGATCATGCCGTGCACACCACCCGGCGCAGCCCCTTTCCCTTTGCCTTCGGCTGCCCCGCCGGGGTCATGCGGCAGGGCCAACACAATACCGGTTGCACCGAGATCATGTCGCCCTGGGGCGATGCCGTTTCAGAAGACCAGACAGGACAGTCATGACCAGAGACGTAGCGATAGAGACGATTTCCGAGTATTTCGACGCCGGCACCTTCCAGACAGATCTTGCCGATCTCGTGGGATACCAGACCGAAAGCCAGAATCCCGATCAGGCCCCCGAACTGGTGCGCTACCTGCAACAGGCGATGCAGCCGCGCCTTGAAGAGATGGGCTTTACCTGCCGCGTGCACGACAATCCCGCGCCCGGCGCCGGGCCGATCTTGACCGCCGAACGGCTTGAGGGGGGCGATCTGCCCACCGTCCTCAGCTACGGGCATGGCGACGTCATCCGCGCCCAGACCGACCAGTGGCGCGACGGGCTGCACCCCTTCACGCTGGTCGAGGAGGGCGAACGCCTGTACGGCCGCGGCACCGCCGACAACAAGGGCCAGCACCTGATCAACATCGCGGCGCTGGAGGCGGTGATCGCGGCGCGCGGGCGGCTTGGTTTCAACTGCCGCATGGTGATCGAGACGGGCGAGGAAACCGGATCGCCCGGCCTGCACGACTTCTTCGCGGCCCATAAGGACGCGCTGTCTGCCGATGTGCTGATCGCCTCGGACGGCCCGCGTCTGCAACCCGAGACACCGACCATGTTCATGGGGTCACGCGGCGGCGTCACCTTTGACCTTGCGGTCGATCTGCGCGAGGGCGCGCACCACTCGGGCAACTGGGGCGGGCTGCTGGCCGATCCGGCGATGATCCTCGCCCATGCGCTTGCCACGATCACCGATGCGCGCGGCCAGATCCGCATCCCCGAATGGCGGCCCGACAGCCTGTCCAACAGCGTGCGCGCGGCCTTGGGCGACCTGCCGATCCAAAGCGACGACGGCCCCGCCATCGACGCCGACTGGGGCGAAGAGGGCCTGACCCCGGTCGAGCGCGCCTATGGCTGGAACAGCTTTGCCATTCTGGCCATGAAAAGCGGCGTGCCAGAGGCGCCGGTCAACGCGATCTCGGCCCATGCCCGCGCAACCTGCCAACTGCGCTACGTCGTCGGCACCACGCCCGAGGACATCATCCCCGCGCTGCGCCGCCATCTGGACGCGCACGGGTTCACGTCGGTGCAGATCATTCCGCATGACCGCGGCTTCTTCCGCGCCACGCGGCTGGACCCGGATCATCCGTGGGTACGCTTTGCCGCGGCCTCGTTGCAGGAAACGGCCGGGCAGGCGCCGCACATCCTGCCCAACCTCGCCGGGTCGCTGCCAAACGATGCCTTTGCCGAGATCCTTGGCCTGCCCACGGTCTGGGTGCCGCATTCCTACCGGGGCTGTTCGCAGCACGCACCGGATGAACATGTGCTCAAGCCCGTCTGCCGCGATGCGTTGCGCCTGATGGCGGGGCTGTTCTGGGATGTCGGTGCAGGGGCCACGCCCCGCTGAGCCGCGATCCGTCGCCCGGTGGACCGTTCCTGCCTGCACGAGTTATCTTTTATCCGTTCTGGATACGGTGTAGATTTTCTCGACAAGCATGCGACCGGCAGATGCCTGACGCGACCGTTCCCCGACGCCGGTGCGACGCGGCGTCGGGGAACGGTCGCGTGGCAACCCACCGGACGGTGCGACAGTCTGACCGGGCGGCGAGGGGGATGACGAATGTCGGATAAAAAAGCGGCGCTAACGTCCGCGACGGGTGACCAGGCGGATGAGTTCGAGTCGGTTCCATCCTCGGTCATCTTCGAGGCGATCCGCCGCGAAGGCGAGCACGAGTTGTCGCGCCCGTTCAGCGCGCTTTGGTGGTCCGGTGTCGCCGCGGGTCTCGCGATCAGCACTTCGGTGCTGTGCAAGGGGCTGCTCGCCTCGATCCTGCCCGATGCCGACTGGTCCGACGGCGTCTCTAGCCTGGGCTACACGGTGGGATTTCTGATCGTCATCCTCGGACGGATGCAACTGTTCACCGAGAACACGCTGACCCCGATCCTGACGCTGTTTCTCGGGCCGACGCGCGGCAATTTCTACCAAACGGCGCGTCTGTGGGGGATCGTCTTCACGGCCAACATGGTGGGCTGCGCGGCCGCGGCGCTGGTGCTGGCCCATGGCCACATCCTGCCGGAGACACGGCTTGAGGGTATCCTCTCCATTTCGCGGCATTACGCCGAGGCAACACCGTTCGAGCATTTTGCCTGGGGCATTCCGGCGGGCTTCCTCATCGCCGCGCTGGTCTGGATCTTGCCGCGCATGCAAGATGCGGGCGAGGTCCTGATGATCGTTCTCATCACATACGTGATCGGCCTTGGGGGGATGTCGCATGTCGTGGCCGGTTCGACGGAACTGTTCATCCTCGTCGCCCGCGGAGAGATCGGGATCGTACCAGCGGTGTTCGGGGGAATATTGCCCGCGCTTGCCGGCAATGTGCTGGGCGGTACCGGCATATTTGCCGCCTTGACCTATGCGCAGGTCCGCGAAGAGATCTGATCCGCGGCCCCGCGTGGTGCGACCGCTTGTCTTGCAGCCCGTGCGTCGCGGTTGTGCGCCGGTGGGCGTGTGCCGCTGCCCGCACGTGGCGTAACCCGCACGTGCCGATTTTCAGGGCGGATCGCGTCGAACCGGCGCGAAATCGGTCCGTTCCGTGCCTCGATCCGCCTATCGGGTTGCCCTTGTCATCGACAGGCCTTACCCGGCGTTGCAGCGAACACGGACCCGGGGGCGATCCCGGGTGGCTCTTCCGGCCGCCGATCCGCCGGACAACGACAGACAATCGTGCACTTGCACACCGGCAGCGCGACACGAGCGCGGTCGGTACCGGATACGTTTACATGATTTCATTCGACGCTTACCGCAGCCAGTGGCTGGGAAACATTCGCGGCGACCTGCTGGCCGGGCTGGTGGTTGCACTGGCCCTCATTCCCGAAGCCATCGCGTTTTCGATCATTGCCGGCGTCGACCCGAAGGTCGGACTGTATGCAAGCTTTTCGATTGCGGTCATCATCGCGATCACCGGCGGGCGGCCCGGCATGATTTCGGCCGCGACGGCCGCGACTGCCGTTCTGATGATCACGCTGGTGAAGGATCACGGGCTGCAATACCTTCTGGCAGCGACCGTGCTGGCGGGGCTGTTGCAGATCGGCGCCGGGGTGTTCCGGCTCGGCTTCATCATGCGTTATGTGTCGAAATCGGTCATGACCGGCTTCGTCAACGCCCTGGCGATCCTGATCTTCATCGCGCAGCTTCCCGAGCTTGATCCCCGCGATGTGACCTGGATCACGTATCCACTGGTCGCTGCGGGACTTGGCATCATCTACGGGCTGCCCTTGTTGACCAAGGCGATCCCCTCGCCGCTGGTCACCATCGTCGTGCTGACCGCGCTGGCCTTCGCGCTCGGGCTCGATGTGCGCACGGTGGGCGACATGGGCGAATTGCCCGACACGCTGCCGATCTTCCTCATACCGCAGATCCCGCTCACCTTCGAGACGTTGATGATCATTCTGCCCTACTCGGTGGCGGTGGCCGTCGTGGGCTTGCTCGAAAGCCTGATGACGCAGAACATCGTCGACGACCTGACCGACACGAAATCCAACCGCAACCAGGAATGCATCGGCCAGGGCGTGGCCAACACCGCGACCGGGTTCATCGGCGGCATGGCGGGGTGTGCCATGATCGGCCAGTCGATCATCAACGTGAAATCGGGCGGGCGCGGGCGCCTGTCGTCGTTCGCGGCCGGGGTCTACCTGCTGTTCATGGTGGTGGTGCTGGGCGATCTGGTCAGCATCATCCCGATGGCCGCACTGGTGGCGATCATGATCATGGTCGCGATCGGCACATTCTCGTGGTCCTCGATCAAGGCGCTGCGCGTGCATCCGCGCTCGTCGTCGCTGGTGATGATCGCCACGGTCGTGACCGTGGTCTACACCCACAACCTTGCCATCGGCGTGCTGGTGGGCGTGCTATTGTCGGGCATTTTCTTCGCGGGCAAGATCGCGCAGCTTTTCCGCGTGACGACCGATATCAGCGCCGATGGCCGGGTGCGGACCTACCGGGTCGAGGGACAGCTGTTCTACGGCTCGGTCGAGGATTTCATGACCGCCTTCGACTTCAAGGA
>NZ_JBPBBB010000026.1:0-44265 GCF_050896375.1 Roseovarius tibetensis | reverse complement strand
GCGGTCAAATACGCTTGATCCGCTGGCCTCGTCATGGGATCTTGACGTCAGATGGTAGGCCACTTGGGGAATGTCGGTTAGGAAGTAACAAGATGAAGACTTTGATGTGGTCTTGCGCCCTCGGCGTGATGTGTGCACTCGGATCGGGCCAGGATGTCGCGGCCGCGACACTCGAGTTCGAGGGCGTTGCGCCAGATAACGGGATCCTGAATGTCTCACCGGCAGAGCCCTACGCGGAGAACGGATTTACGATCACGCCCTCGAACGCGGATTCAGCGGTTTTCGATACGACCAGTTCCGTGTCCATGCCCGGAAATGACACGAGTTTTCTCGGGTTCTCGGGGACCAATTCGCTTGTTTTGACCGTCTCATCCGGGCCGGGGAACGTCTTCAACCTTTTGGGGCTGGACGCTGGTGTAATTTCATTGTCAGAACCCCAAGACATCACGCTAACCATTGCGGGCTCTCAGGCCGGCGGGGGCACCCTGAGTTTCACGAGCGATCCGTTGTCGACGCTGACGACCCTGACGTTGAATTGGACGGACCTCACCAAGGTCACGTTCTCTGCGAATGACGATGCCGGTCTGGACAACATCAACGTGTCGGCATCTGAAATTTCCGTCGTACCGCTGCCCGCAGCGTTGCCGTTGCTACTTGCCGCGCTTGGCGGGCTGTTTGTCATGCGACGGTCCACGCCGGTCGCCTGAGCGATTCAGCCGCGATCCAACGCAACCAATGCGACGGCACCGTCCCTGCATGGGACGGTGCCATTTCTTTTCAGTGGTCTGTTCAGCGGTCCGGTCCGACAGATCAGGCGCGGCCGCCGTCCGAGGACAGCATCAACGCCGAGACGCCAAGCCGGTCCAGCGCCGCGGCCCATTTGCCGGAATTCGGTGTGGCAAAGACAAGGTCCGCATCCGCATCGCAGGTCAGCCAGCCGTTCTGCGTCAGCTCCGCCTCGAGCTGCCCCGGCCCCCAGCCCGCATACCCCAGGGCGATCAGGGCGTTGGCGGGCCCGCGCCCCTCTGCCATGTCCTCGAGGATGTCGAGAGTGGCGGTCATCGCGAAGGTGTCGCTGACCTCGAGCGTGGAAATCGCCGAGACATAGCCCGCGTCATGCAGCACGAAACCGCGCCCATGCTCGACCGGGCCGCCGAAATGCACGGGCCGGTCGCGAAATGCCTCGCCCGGCGTGATCGAGAGCTGGTCCAGCAGGTCGTGCATGTTCAGGTCGTCGGCGGGTTTGTTGATGATCAACCCCATCCCGCCCTCGTCCGAATGCGCGCATATGAACACCACGGCATTGGCAAACCGGGCATCGCCCATGCCGGGCATCGCGATCAGGATTTTTCCGGTGAGATCGGTCTCTTGCGTCATGCACGGGGCCTTTTCTGTCATGCAAACAGCATGGGGGTGCGGGACCACGGGCGCAAGGCGGGTATTCCTGTCCCGGCAGGATTTCTCGCTTGAATGTGAGTTGGCATTCGCCGTGTCATCCGCCATGTCAGGGTCATGATACAGACTGTAGCCCTCTTGATCCTCGCCGCCATGACGGCATTTGCCACCCCCCTCGGCGCACGGTCGCCCGGGGACATGGTAACGGTCAGCGTTCTGCCCGGCTGGCAGATGCCGGACGGCACGCATGTCGCGGCGCTGCGGTTCAGCCTTGCCGAGGGCTGGAAGACCTATTGGCGCGCGCCCGGCGACGCGGGCATTCCGCCGCGGCTGGACTGGCGCGGCTCTGGCAATCTGGCCGCGGTGGACATCGTCTGGCCGACGCCGCAGCAGACCGTGACCAGCGGCATGCGCACGATCGGATATGCGCGCGAACTGGTGCTGCCGCTGCGCCTCACGCCCCGGCGGGCCGGTCATCCCATCGCGCTCGAGGCGCGGCTGGAGATTGGGATCTGCAAGGATGTCTGCGTGCCGGTCGATCTGACGGTGGGCCGGGACCTGCCCCCCGGACGTGACGACCGTGACCCCAAGATCGCCGCCGCCCTTGCCGCACGCCCCTATACCGCCGCCGAGGCCGGGGTGGGCCGCGTGGCCTGCACCCTGTCGCCGATCGAGGGCGGCGGGCTGCGGCTTGTGGCCGAGATCGACATGGACCGGCGCGGAGCGCGCGAACTTGTCGTGGTCGAGACGGATGCCCCCGATCTATGGGTCGCCCAATCGGAAACGGAGCGTCAGGGCAATCGCCTGCGTGCCGTGACCGAGATCCATCATGTCGAGGGACGCGGTTTCATGATCGACCGCTCGGGGCTGCGTCTGACGGTGCTGAGCACAGGTGACGCGGTCGATATCCGGGGCTGTCCGGCGGGTTGACGCGGCTTAGCGGGTGCGGCGTCGGGGTGTGCCGTCGGGCAGGGCGATATTCGCGACCTGCTCGGATATCGGATCATTGACCAGAGGGTGCGCCTGTGCGTGAAAATCCTTCGGGTCCCGCATCTTCTGCCAGCTTCCGTCGGCGTAGACCTCCAGCCCCGCAAACGCGGCCTTGTACCCCATCTTGGGGCTGCCGGGCACCCAGTATCCAAGATAGACATATGGCAGGTCGTTCTCGCGGGCGATCTCGATGTGATCGAGAATGACATGCGTTCCCAGCGATGCCTTGGGCCGGTCCGGTTCGAAAAAGGAATAGACCATGCTGACCCCGTCATCCAGAATGTCGGTGAGGCAGACCGCGACCAGATCGCCGCTTTCGGCGTCGCCGTATTCCACGACCCGCGTGCGGATCGGGGTTTCCTCGATCATCGCGGCGAATTCGAACGTGTCCATGTCGGCCATGCCGCCGGCCGCGTGCCGGCTTTCGAGATAGCGGCGGAACAGGTTGTACTGGTCCTCTGTGGCCCAGGGCGAGGTCGCGCGGCGGCGCAGATGCGCGTTGCGCTTTTGCGTGCGCTTCTGGCTTTTGGACGGTGTGAAGTCGGCGACGTTGATCCGGGCCGACAGGCACGCCGCGCAATCCGCGCAGGACGGCCGGTACAACACGTTCTGCGAACGGCGAAATCCCTGTTTCGACAACCCGTCATTGAGACGTTGCGCATCCGTGCCATGCAGGGCCGTGAACAGCTTGCGCTCCATCCGCCCCGGCAGATACGGGCAGGGTTGCGGGGCCGTCACGTAGAATTGCGGCGCGATGGGAAGCGTGTGTCGCATGCTTGGATCCGGGACCGAGTTCTTGTCTTTTGCCCTGAACGTAGCAACCAAGCGTGCGGTCGCCAAGAGGCTTGTCATCCGCGCGTCACATCGCGGCACGCCGATTGACCGCGACGGTGCCCAGTACCAGGTCCGACAGCCCCTGTCCGCGGGCCCCGGTCAGCATCAGGACGATGGAGATGACCTGAAGGATCGGCAGCGCGAAAGAGATCGTCAGCCCCAGCGTATGCGCGACGGCCAGTCCTGGGCTGAACCGCGCGCCATCCACGGCGCGAAACTCGATCGCCATCAGGCCCATCCCCCATGTCGCCGATGCGCGCGCGATCGTCACCACCCGGTAGGCAAAGCCGACCACCGCCATCAGCACCGGAAAGAAGAACAGCCCAGTGAATGCCGTGAACGGCACGATCAGCAGGCTGATCAGAAGGATCACGAGCGTGTCCACGACGAACGCCACCAGCCGCTTGGCGGGAACATCGGCATAGAATTCCGGTTGCCTTTCGGGGTCAGGCAGGTGCCATGTGATATCGCTCATGCGGTGGGATCCTTGGACGGGGTCGGGTGTGCTAAAGGTTGCCACCGGGGCGGCGGATTGCAAGGGATCACCCGGTGAACTCTGCCACGTCCGCCCCCGAAAGCCATAACAGGTCACGCGGCGCGATCGCGAACAGGTGGCGCGGCGTGCCGGCCGCGGCCCAGACCTGCGCGAACTCCAGCAGCGTCGGATCAAAGAAGGCCCGCGGGCGCGTCAGGTGTCCAACCGGGGCGACGCCGCCGATCGCGAACCCGGTCTGCGCCCGGATGAGGGCGGCATCCGCCTTGCCGAGCGGCTCATGCGCGACCGTCGCTGCGCGCGTGTCATCGACGCGGGCGGCCCCCGAGGTCACGAACAACACCGCCGCGCCGGTGTCCTGACCGCGCAGCATCACGGATTTGGCGATCTGCGCCACATCGCATCCGACCAGATCTGCCGCCAGTCTCGCGGTTGTCGCGTCGCCGATCTCGACCGGCACGATGTCAAGCCCGGCCTCCTGCAAGACACGGGTCACGCGGCGCACACTCTTGCTCATGGGTTACCTCCGGTTTTTCGCAGTATTCCTGCACGGCAGGGCATTGACCAGCCCGATCCCGCTTGTATCACTCTGTTGCATGAAATTCGCTGATCGCATCACCCGCCTGCCGAACCCGTACGACCCCAAGGACGGGGACGAGGCGCGCGCGGCGCTGCCGGATCTTGCCGGCCCGGTTTCGGATCTTCTGGCCGGTGCGGGCGGGTGCAGCCCGTTCCTGAAATCGCTGATCCAGCAAGAGGCTGCATGGCTCGCCGGTGCGCTGGACAAACCCGACACGGCGTTCGACGCACTTCTCGGCGATCTTGCACAGGTTGCGCCCGACCGTCTGGGGCCTGCGCTGCGTACGGCCAAGCGCCGGGTCGCGGTGCTGCTCGGCCTCGCGGATCTGGCCGGGGTCTGGTCGCTGGAAGAGGTGACAGGACGCCTGACGACCTTTGCCGATCTGGCCTGTGACCTGGCGCTCAAGGCCGCGCTTGGCGCGGAAATCCGGCGCGGCAAGCTGCCGGGCATGACCGAGGCCGATCTGGACACCGGCGCGGGCATGGTCGTTTTCGCCATGGGCAAGATGGGGGCACACGAACTCAATTACAGTTCCGACATCGACCTCATCTGCCTGTTCGACGAGACACGGTTCGCCCGCGACGATTTCCACGAGGCACGCGCCAGCCTGGTGCGCGCGACCCGCAAGATGGCCGGGATGCTGAATGATCGCACGGCCGACGGCTATGTCTTTCGCACCGATCTGCGCCTGCGGCCGGATTCGGGCGTCACCCCGGTCTGCATGGCCATGGCGGCGGCAGAGACCTATTATGAAAGCCTCGGGCGCACATGGGAGCGCGCCGCGTGGATCAAGGCGCGGCCCTGCGCCGGCGATATCGAGGCGGGCAAGCGGTTTCTGACCACGCTGCGGCCCTTCGTGTGGCGCAAGCATCTCGATTTTGCCGCCATCGACGACGCTCATAACATGCGGCTGGCGATCCGCGCGCACAAGGGACTGGGCGGCCCCTTGTGCATCGACGGGCATGACATGAAGCTGGGGCGCGGCGGCATCCGCGAGATAGAGTTCTTCACCCAGACCCGTCAGTTGATCGCGGGCGGGCGCGACGCCGATCTGCGGGTGCGCGGCACGGTCGAGGGGCTGGACCGGCTGGCCCGCAAGGGATGGGTGCCCGAAGACGCCGCCGACACGCTGACGCGGCACTACCGCTTTCACCGCGAGGTCGAGCACCGCGTCCAGATGCTGCGGGACACGCAGACCCACGATCTGCCCGACACCGCCGACGAGTTCGACCGCCTTGCCGCCTTCATGGGGCGCGAGCGCGACGAGCTGCGCGCCGATCTCATCGCGCGCCTGACCGAGGTGCACGAACTGATCGAAGAGTTTTTCGCACAGGATGACGTGACCGGGGACGCGCCGGATGCGCAAGCGGTCCCCGATGCGCTGGACGCCGACGTGATCGCCCGCTGGCCCGGCTACCCGGCGTTGCGTTCGACCCGCGCGGTCGAGATCTTCAACCGACTGAAGCCCGATATCCTGGCCCGTCTGGCGCGCACCGCCGAGCCGAACGAGGCGCTGCTGGCCTTTGACGGCTTTCTGTCGCGGCTGCCCGCCGGTGTGCAGGTCTTTTCGCTGTTCGAGGCCAATCCGCAACTGATCGACCTGCTTGTGGATATCGTCGGCACGGCCCCCGTGCTGGCCCAGTACCTCGCGCGCAACGCGGACGTGTTCGATGCCGTCATCGCCGGCGATTTCTTCGCCGACTGGCCGGGATGCGCGGCGCTTGTCGCCGAGGTGTCCGACCGGCTGGCGCGAGAGGACGATTACGAACGCGCGCTCGATGCGGCCCGCCGCTGGCACAAGGAATGGCATTTCCGCGTCGGTGTGCATCACCTGCGCGGGCTGATCGACGCGGACAGGGCAGGGGGGCAATATGCCGATCTGGCCGAGGCGGTGATCGTGGCCGTCTGGCCACGGGTCATCGCGCAATTCGGCGAAAAACACGGGGCACCGCCGGGACGCGGTGCGGCGGTCATCGGCATGGGGTCGCTCGGGGCCGGGCGGCTCAACGCGCGGTCCGATCTCGACCTGATCGTGATCTACGATGCGGGCGATGCCGACGGATCGGACGGGCGGCGTCCGCTGGCCGCGCGCCCCTATTACGCCCGGCTGACGCAGGCGATGATCACCGCGCTCAGCGCGCCGATGGCCGAGGGACGGCTTTACGAGGTGGACATGCGGCTGCGCCCCTCGGGCAATCAGGGGCCGGTTGCCACGAACTGGCCGGCCTTCCGCAACTACCAGCAGGACGAGGCCTGGACATGGGAGCACCTGGCGTTGACCCGCGCGCGCGCGATCGCCGGGGACGAGAGCCTTGCCGAGGATGTCGAGACCTTCCGCGCCACGCTGATTTCCGAGACATCCGCGCCCGGTCAGGTCGTGTCGGCGGTGGCGGACATGCGCGCCCGGCTGGCCGATGCCAAGCCCCCCGACGGGCCGTGGGATCCCAAGCTGGGCCCCGGACGGATGCTAGAGATCGAGCTGATCGCGCAGGCCGGGCACCTGATGGCGGGGCGGCCCGCGCGCGACGTGGCCTCGGGTCTTGAGGCAGGTGTCGCAATCGGCTGGCTGAGTGACGCCGACGGCACAGCGCTGATGCAGGCACATGCGCTTTGCTGGAAGGTGCAGATGGTGGCGCGGCTGATCAGTGACAAACCGCTTGCGCCAGACCGGATCGGTGAGGGTGGCGCGGCGTTCCTGCTGCGCGAAACGAAGGAAGAGAGCCTGCAGATGTTGGAAACCCGGCTTGGCGAGACCTGCGCGGCGGCGGCGCGGGTGATCGACGCCTGCCTTTCGCGCAGCATGTCGGCGCGGTGATCCTTGGAACGTGATCCGCTGGACCCCAAGGGCCTGATCCGCGAGGCCTACCGCATCGACGGGATCGGCCCGGGCGAGTGTCGCTCGATATTTCTCGACTGGGCGCTGTCGCAATCCGACGAGATGCCCGGCGCGCAGAGTATCGCACAGCTTGTCGAACGCTATGCTCCGGCGCATCCCGATCACCCGATGACCGCCGTCTTGCGCGAGGGACTGACCGACGCCGGGCGCCCGCGCCGCCGCGGTGGGTGGCGCTCGCGCCCGCGCGAGCCCTGAGCGGCACGCAACTTCGCGCTTTCGCGGGTGCGGCAAAGGGCGTAATGGGATCGTCATGACAGACCTCCCTTACCCCGTGATCCGACTGCGTCCCAAGGTGCAGGACCGCGCCATCCGGCATGGCGCGCCTTGGGTTTTCGACAACGAGATCGTGACCGACCGGCGCACCAAGGCGCTGCGGCCCGGCACGATTGCCGTGCTCGAGGATGCGGAACGCGCGCCCCTTGGTCTTGTCGCGGTCAATCCTGCGTCGAAAATCATGGCGCGCATGCTGGATCGTGATGTCGCGGCCCGGATCGACGTCGCGTGGCTGGCCGCGCGCCTGACCCGCGCGCACCAGATGCGCGACCGGCTGTACGATGCGCCGTTCTACCGCCTTGCCCATGCCGAGGCCGACGGCCTGCCTGGTGTGGTGATCGACCGGTTCGACGACATCGCGGTGGTCCAGCCGAACGCCGCATGGGCCGAGGCGCTGTTGCCAGACCTGACAGAGGCCCTGCGTCAGGTGACGGGTGTGACCACGGTGCTCAAGAATGCCGGCGGCCGCGCGCGCGGCCTCGAAGGGCTGGACGGCGAAAACGCGGTGCTCGCCGGCACGCCCCCCGCGGCGCCGGTGCCCGTGCCAATGAACGGCGCCACGTATCTCGCCGATCTGACCGGCGGCCAGAAGACGGGGCTGTTCTACGATCAACGGCCCAATCACGCCTTTGCCGCGCGGCTGGCGGCAGAGGCACGGGTGCTGGATGTCTTCGCCCATGTCGGGGGATTCTCGCTGGCGACCCTTGGGGCGGGGGCACGTCACGCGCTGGCGGTGGACGGGTCCGCGCCGGCGCTCGATCTTGCACGTGACGGGGCCGCGCGGACGGGCGTGGCCGAGCGGTTCGACACGCGGCGCGGGGACGCCTTCGAGGTGATGGAGGCGCTCGCCGCCGAGGGCGCGCATTTCGATCTGGTGATCTGCGATCCCCCTGCCTTTGCCCCGTCCAGACAGGCGCTGGAAAAGGGTCTGCGTGCGTATGAGCGTGCGGCGCGGCTGGCCGCCGGGCTCGTGGCCCCCGGCGGCTATCTGGGGCTTTGCTCATGCTCGCACGCGGTGGATCTGGGCCGCTTCCGCACCGCCTGCACGCGCGGTATCGGGCGCGCCGGGCGCAGCGGGCAGTTGATCCATACCGGCTTTGCCGGTCCCGATCATCCCCTGCATCCCAACCTCGCCGAGAGCGGCTATCTCAAGGCACTGTTCTACCGGCTATGAAGGTGCTTCTCGATACTTGTGTCATCTATCCGACGGTAATGCGCGAGCTGATCTTGGGTGTTGCGGGGAAGGGGGCGTTCATTCCCCTCTGGTCCGAAAGGGTGCTGGCCGAATGGGTGCGCGCCACCGCGAAGATCGGGCCCGATGCGCAAGCCCAGGCGACCGGCGAGGCGGCGCTGATGGCGGCGCGCTGGCCCGGCGCGTGCGTGGGGTATGCGTCATCGCTTGAGGCGCGCCTGTGGCTGCCGGACCCGGCGGACCGGCACGTTCTGGCGGCGGCGATCGCGGGCTCGGCCGACGGTATCGTGACGCTTAACGCCCGTGATTTTCCGAGGGGCGTTCTGGCCGAGGAGGGGCTGTGGCGCGCCGATCCCGACGCCTTCCTGCACGGCATCTGGCAGGCGCAGCCGGATCTGGTTGCAGAGGTGGCCGAGGACGTTCTGACCAAGGCGCGGCGGCTGTCCGAGGGCGATTGGGAAATGCGCGCGCTGTTGAAAAAAGCACGGTTGCCGCGTCTGGCCAAGGCGTTGTCACAGCCTTGAGCGTGGTGCAGGCGGAGACGGTGGCTTTTGGGTATTTTTGCCAAGAAGAAAACGATTACCTGACAAGCTGCCGCATGCCCTGATCGAGCCCTTCGAGGGTCATCGGCACCATGCGGTCATCGAAGATCTCGCGGATCATGCCGATGGAATGGGTGTAGTCCCACAGACGGCGCGGCACGGGATTGATCCACAGGTGATCGGGCCATTGCGCGCGGGCGCGCTCCAGCCAGACCTGGCCTGCCTCGGCGTTCCAGTGCTCGTTGGCGCCGCCGGGATAGGCGATCTCGTAGGGCGACATGCTGGCATCGCCGACGAAGATGCACTTGTAATCCGATCCGTAGGTGTTGAGCACCTCGGATGTCGGGGTCTGCGCGTTCCAGCGCCGGGCATTGTCGCGCCACACGCCTTCGTAAAGGCAGTTGTGGAAATAGTAATGCTCCAGATGCTTGAATTCGGCGCGCGCGGCCGAGAACAGCTCTTCGGCGACCGTGATATGCGGGTCCATCGATCCGCCCACATCCAGAAACAGCAGCACCTTGACCGCGTTGCGCCGTTCGGGACGGGTCTGCACGTCGAGATAGCCATGCTCGGCCGTGGCGCGGATCGTGCCGTCGAGGTCCAGTTCCTCGGTCGCGCCGTCGCGCGCCCATTGGCGCAGGCGTTTCAGGGCGACCTTGATGTTGCGCGTTCCCAACTCGACACTGTCGTCGAGATTGCGGAACTCGCGCTTGTCCCAGACCTTGACTGCGCGTTGGTGGCGGCTTTTGTCCTGGCCGATGCGCACGCCTTCGGGGTTGTAGCCATGCGCGCCGAAGGGCGAGGTGCCGGCGGTGCCGATCCATTTCGAGCCGCCCTGGTGGCGGCTGTCCTGCTCCTTGAGCCGTTCTTTCAGCGTCTCCATCAGCGCCTCGAACCCGCCAAGCGCCTCGATCTCGGCTTTTTCTTCCTCGCTGAGATGCGCCTCTGACATCTTTTCCAGCCAGTCGGCGGGCAGGTCCACCGCCTCGAGCACCTGTTGCGGGTCAATCGCCTCGAGCCCCGAGAAGGTGGCGGCGAAGGCGCGGTCGAAGCGGTCGATCAGGCGCTCGTCCTTCACCATCGCGCTGCGGGCGAGGTAGTAGAAGCCGTCGATGTCGTAGATCACCAGATTGGCGCGCATCGCCTCGAGAAAGGTGAGATACTCGCGCAGAGACACCGGCAGGCCGGTCTTGCGCAGGTTTTCGAAGAACGGCAGGAACATCGCGGCCTAGATCATGCTGCGGTGGATGATCAGCGTGGCGAACAGGCCGGCAATTCCGAAGAGCAGGGCATAGACGAAGGCGTATTGCAGCACATCGGCAAGTTCGCCCTTGCGTCGCCGCGCGATCACGGCCCCGACGATGCCGCCCAGAACCGCCCCGATAATGATGATCATCGCCCTATCCTTTCGGTTCTTCGCGCCGGGCCCGCCTGTCCGTGACAGCGATCGACCAATCCAGACCGTAGCCGTAACGCGCCCAACCCAGACTGTCCAGCCTGACGCGGCGCGCCTCGGCGGCGTCGCCCGTGAGGTCGAGCGCATCGGCGCGCAACATCAGCAGCGTCGCGAGAAGTGCCGCGTTTTCATGACGTTTCGCGGTCTCTACATGCGGGGCAAGCCGTTTCAGCGCATCGTCGCCGCGCCCGGCTTCCAGGTCCTGGCTGGCCAGGTGCACGCCGACATGGGCGCGGTGAATGTCGGTTCCGGGGCTGCGCCGGAAGAACTGATCGGCGGCAAGGAACTGGTCCCGTGCGCGGCCGGGATCGCTGCCTTGCAACAGCTTGCCCAAGGCGAAATGGCTGAAGCCGCGGCGATGATCGGCCAATCCGGATGCCTGCGCGATGCGCAGCGCCTTGGCCGCGGCCGTCCGTCTCGCCGCGGGGCGGGTCCCGGGCGCGAGCGCCGCCTGCATCGCGTTGATCCAGGCGCGCGGGGTGGGCGTGCGATCCAGTGACGCGATCCGGTCGCCCTGCGGATTGAGGCGGCTCAGGATCGCGGGCAATCGGGCCGCGACCTCTTGCCGCGTCATGCCGGATGTCAGTTCGGGCGCGTAATAGGTCCGCAGGATCAGCATGTCGAAGCCGGTAAGCACGGCATGCATGTTGTCGTCGTTGAACACGCTGTCGCTTAGCCTGTAAAGATCGTTGAGCGGCCCCAGCGATTGGGCCAGTTCCTCGTGCAGGCAATCACGGGCCTCTTGCGGGCTGGAATCGTTGGGTACGAAGATCGCGATCCTGTCGCGCCGCGTGATCCGGGTCCAGTCAGTGCGCTGAAGGCGGCGTGCCTGTCGATATTCGGTGATCCGCGAGATGTTCGGCACGACGAAACAGGCGGCCGTCGGGACATACCGTCGGATGAGCGCGCGGGGTATGGCCTCTATGGTGATGTTCGCGCCGCCGCCGGTCACGCGCCGTATGTCCAGATCGGCCTCTGTGCGCAGGCGGTCGATCAGGCGATCGAGATCGGTAGCCAGGCGCGCGGGGGGTGCGCCGGTCAGACGCACGGTCACCGGGCCTTCGAACCGCGAAAAACGGGGCAGGGTACGGCCCGATTCCATCTGGAAGCTCAGATCGAGGAAATCGCGCATGATGTCGCGGTTCGCGCGCTGCGGTGCCATCGGGCGCGGTGCCGCGAAAGTCTGCATCGGGGGCAACGCGCCGCGGTCCGGCAGGGCGGCGCGCGACGCCGGGCCGCGCGCCTCGTCGCCGGCCGGGGCACATGCGGCGAGCAACAGGCAAACCGGCAGCCAGGCACGTCGCGCCCGGCCCGGGCGGCGATATGCACCGGCACGCGCCCCCGGCGTGCCATGGTCGCGCGTCCACATGCCTACCGCTGACGACGCGCCATGAAGGCGAGGCGTTCGAAAAGATGTACGTCCTGCTCGTTCTTCAGAAGCGCGCCATGCAGCTTGGGCAGCGCGTCGGCCCCGTCGCGGCGCAGGTCCGCTGGATCCAGATCCTCGGCGAGGATCAGCTTCAGCCAGTCGAGCACCTCCGAGGTGGACGGTTTCTTCTTCAGCCCCGGCTGGTCGCGGATCTCGTAGAACTGCGTCAGCGCGGTGGTCAGCAACGCCTCCTTGATGCCGGGGTGATGCACCTCGACGATGCGTTTCAGGGTCTCGGCCTCGGGAAAGCGGATGTAGTGGAAGAAACAGCGCCGCAGGAAGGCGTCGGGCAGTTCCTTCTCGTTGTTGGAGGTGATGATGATCACCGGGCGATGCGCGGCGCGGACCGTCTCGCCGGTTTCGTAGACGTGGAATTCCATGCGGTCGAGTTCCTGCAGCAGGTCATTGGGAAACTCGATATCTGCCTTGTCGATCTCGTCGATCAGCAGCACCACCTTCTCGTCGGCCGCGAACGCCTCCCACAGCTTGCCGCGGCGGATGTAGTTGCGCACGTCATGCACGCGCTCGTCTCCAAGCTGGCTGTCGCGCAGGCGGCTGACGGCGTCGTATTCGTAAAGGCCCTGCTGCGCGCGGGTGGTCGACTTGATGCTCCACTCGATCAGTCGCAATCCGAGCGCCTGCGCCACCTGCCGGGCCAGTTCGGTCTTGCCGGTTCCGGGCTCTCCCTTGACCAGAAGAGGACGCTCCAGCGTGACCGAGGCGTTGACCGCGACGGTCAGGTCGTCGGTCGTGACATAGGTGTCGGTCCCTTGAAAATTCATAGGCGTTTCAATCCTTTCGAAGCACGATTTGCGGCACTGCCGCGACACACTATGTCGAACCACAATTCACATCAATGCCATGTGTTTGACTAGTGACAAACTGGCACGTCCGGTATAGACGAGCCGAAGTAGCAAAGCCCGACTGTCGCAGGAGGTTACAATGCCGGACACTTGGCTTGAAGAAGGGATGGACATGAAATCTGAAGTGTTTCTGCCCGAGGATTACCGACCGGCGGAAGATGAACCATTCATGAACGCGCAGCAGCTCGAATACTTCCGCCGCAAGCTGGTCGCGTGGCGCCAGGATCTTCTGGATGGAAGCCGGGAAACGATCGAAGGATTGCAGGACGGCACGCGGGCCATTCCGGATGTCGCCGACCGGGCCAGCGAGGAAACCGACCGGGCCCTTGAATTGCGCACCCGTGACCGCCAACGCAAGCTTGTGTCCAAGATCGATGCCGCGCTGCGCCGTATCGACGACGGCGAATTCGGCTATTGCGAGATGACCGGAGAGCCGATCAGCCTCAAGCGGCTGGACGCGCGACCGATCGCCACCATGACGCTGGAGGCGCAGGAACGCCACGAGCGGCGTGAGAAGGTGCACAGGGACGACTAGGCCATACCGGCGCCAACGCGCCTGGGTCGAAATATAGAGCGGCGCCGGGGGTCAGGCTCCCGGTGTTTTTGTTTTCCGGAAGGCCATCATGAAACTGGACGCGCTCAGGGTCTGCGTGATCGGTGCCGGCATCGGCGGACTGGCTGTGGCGCGCGTGCTTGCACAGCGTGGCGCGCGGGTCAGTGTTCTTGAGCAGGCCCCCGAGATCGCAGAGATCGGCGCGGGCCTGCAGGTCAGCCCCAACGGATTTGCCGTGCTGCGCGGGCTCGGGTTGGACGACGCGCTGCGCGGACAGGCCGTGCAGGCCCAGGCCGTCAGCCTGCGCGACTACAAGGGTGGCGAGGTGTTGCGTCTGAACCTGGGCGCGCTTGCGGATAGCGAGTACCATTTCATCCACCGGGCCGATCTGATCGACATACTGGCCGAGGGGGCCCGAGCGGCCGGCGCACGTATCCGTCTCTTGCAGAAGGTGGTGCGGGCCGAGGGCGGGGCGCAGCCTTCTGTACACCTTGCCAGCGGCGCGCGGTTCGACGCCGATCTCGTGATCGGAGCCGACGGGCTGCATTCGGTGGTGCGGCGCGCGCTCAACGGCACCAGCGCGCCGGTTTTCACGCGGCAGGTGGCGTGGCGCGCGACGGTGCCCAACCGCTGGGGCCGCGGCCCCGAGGTGCGGGTGCATATGGGACCGATGCGTCATCTGGTCAGCTACCCGCTGCGAGGGGGCGAGATGCTCAACCTTGTCGCGGTGCAGGAGCGCGCCGCCTGGACCGCCGAAAGCTGGAGCCAAAGAGACGATCCCATGGCGCTGCGCGCCGCGTTTGGCGATTTCGGAGAGGATGCCCGTGCCATGCTCGACACGGTCGAAGAGGTGAACCTATGGGGTCTGTTCCGGCATCCTGTGGCGCCGATCTGGCATGCGGGCGGGCTGTCGATCCTTGGGGACGCGGCGCATCCCACGCTGCCGTTTCTGGCCCAGGGGGCATCCATGGCGCTAGAGGATGCGTGGGTGCTGGCCGATGCGCTGTCGGCCGAGGCGACGGTCGATGCGGCGCTTGCCCGGTATCAGGCCCGGCGCGAACACCGCACCGCACGGGTCGTCACGGCGGCCAGCCGCAACGCTTGGAAGTACCACCTGGCTTTTCCGCCGCTGCGATGGGCTGCGCATACCGCGCTGCGCGCGGGCGGGCGGTTTGCGCCGGCCCGCATGATGCGGCAGTTCGACTGGCTGTATGGGCATGACGTGACGCGCGCGGTTTAACGCCCGCGCCACGGAATTTTCGAAAATTCCGGTCAAGAAAATTTCGAATTTTCTTGCCGCGCCGCTCAGGCGTCGATCTCGACCCAGATGGGGACGTGATCCGACGGCTTTTCCCGGCCCCGCACCTCTTTCTCGATGTGGCAGTCTGTCATCAGATCCGCCGCTTGCGGGCTGAGCAGGAAATGGTCGATGCGGATGCCGTCGTTGCGGTTCCACGCCCCGGCCTGGTAATCCCAGAACGTGTAGTGCCCCGGCCCCTGCACCTGCGCGCGGAAGGCCTCGGTGAAGCCGAGATGCACGATCCGCCGGAACGCCGCGCGGCTGTCGGGCAGGGCAAGCGCATCGTCGCGCCACGCGTCCGGCTTGGCCGCGTCCTCGTCCTGGGGGATGACGTTGTAATCGCCGCCCATCAGGACCGGTTCCTCGCTGTCCAGAAGGTCCGTGGCCCGGGCGCGCAGCCGGTCCATCCAGCCCAGCTTGTAGTCGTATTTCGGCCCCGGCGCGGGGTTGCCGTTGGGCAGGTAAAGCCCGCACAGCCGCACCGCGCGCCGCGCGCCCATCACCGTGGCCTCGATCCATCGGGCCTGTTCGTCCGCGTCGTCGCCGGGCAGGCCGCGGGTGACATCCTCGAGCGGGAATTTCGACAGGATCGCCACGCCGTTGAAGCCCTTCTGGCCATGTGTCTCGACGTTGTATCCGCGATCCTCGAACGGCTCGCGCGGGACGTTCTCATCGACGGATTTCAGTTCTTGCAGCAGCACGACATCCGGTTCCGCCGCGTCCAGCCAGTCGGTCAGCGCGGGCAGCCGCGCCTTGATCCCGTTGATGTTGAAACTCGCGATCCTCATGCCAGCATCACCATCGGGTTTTCCAAGTTCTCGACAATCCGGGCCAGAAGCTGCGCACCGAGCGCCCCGTCGATCACGCGGTGGTCCACCGACAGCGTCACCGACATGACGGTCGCCACGGTCAGTTCGCCATCTGCGCCCACCACCGGTTTCCTCAGCCCCGCGCCGACAGCCAGAATACCACCATGCGGCGGGTTGATGACCGCGTCGAAATTCTCGATTCCGTACATGCCGAGATTGGAAATCGCGAAGGTTCCGCCCTGATACTCCTGCGGGGCCAGCTTCCGGTCGCGCGCGCGTTTGGCCAGATCCTTCATCTCTGCCGACAGCGCCGACAGCGATTTCATCTCGGCATCGCGCAGAACGGGGGTGAAAAGACCGCCCTCGATGGCCACGGCCACCGCCACGTCCGAAGGTTTCAGTTTCAGAATCCTGTCGCCGGCCCAGACCGCGTTGGCGTCCGGCACGTCCTGAAGCGCCAGCGCGCAGGCCTTGATGATGAAGTCGTTGACCGACAGCTTCACCCCGCGCGGTTCGAGCTGCGCGTTCAACTCGGCGCGGAACGTCATCAGCGCGTCCATGCGGATCTCGCGGCGCAGGTAGAAATGCGGCACGGTCTGCTTTGCCTCGGTGAGACGCGCGGCGACGGTGCGACGCATCCCGTCGAGCGTCACCACCTCGTAGTCGCGCCCGTCATACATGGCGGCGACCGCATCTGCGGAGGGGCCGGATGGCGCGGCCGGTGCAGCCGGGGCAGGGGTCTTGTCCGCCGGTTTGGCGGCCTCCTTGGCGGTGGCGGCTGCGGGCTTGGCGTCCTCTACATCGGCGCGCACGATGCGCCCATGCGGGCCGGACCCCTTGATTTGCGTGAGATCCAGTCCCTTCTCGGCGGCGATCCGGCGGGCGAGGGGCGAGGCGAAGATGCGGGTGCCGTCGGCTGTCTGCGGGGCTGCTGGCGCGCGCGTGTCGGGGACCGCAGACGCGGGTGCGGCCGTCTCGGAGCCCCCTGTGGGGGCCGCCTCGTCGGCCGCGTCGGACCGCGTCGCGGCCTCCGGCGCGGGGGTCGATGCGGTATCCATGTCGGACGCGCTCTCGCCGTCCTCCAGCAGCACCGCGATCGGGGTGTTGACCTTCACCCCTTCTGTGCCTTCCGCAATCAGGATCTTGCCGATGGTGCCCTCGTCCACGGCCTCGAATTCCATCGTGGCCTTGTCCGTCTCGATTTCGGCCAGAAGGTCGCCCGCGTTGACGGTGTCCCCCTCCTTGACCAGCCATTTGGCCAGCGTGCCCTCTTCCATGGTGGGTGAGAGGGCTGGCATCAGTATCTCGGTCGGCATGGCGTCTCTCCCTCAGCGATAGGTCACTTGGCGCACGGCGCGGGTCACCTCGTCGACGGAGGTCAGCGCCAGCTTTTCGAGATTGGCCGCGTAGGGCATGGGCACGTCCTTGCCGGTGCAGTTGATCACCGGCGCATCGAGATGATCGAAAGCATGCTGCATCAGCACCGACGAGATATGATTGCCGATGGCGCCCACCGGCCAGCCCTCTTCGACAGTCACGCAGCGGTTGGTCTTCTTGACGCTTTCGATCACGGTGGCGGTGTCCATCGGGCGCAGCGTGCGCAGGTCCACCACCTCGGCCTCGATCCCGTCCTCGGCCAGTTTTTCCGCCGCGTCCAGCGCGTAGGTCATGCCGATGCCGAAGCTGACGATCGTCACGTCGGTCCCCGTGCGCCAGATCTTCGCCTTGCCGAAGGGGATGGTGAAATCGTCGAGCTTGGGCACCTCGAAGCTTTTGCCATAGAGGATCTCGTTTTCGAGAAAGATCACCGGGTTGGGATCGCGGATCGCGCTTTTCAGCAGGCCCTTGGCGCAGGCCGCCGAATAGGGTTGGACCACCCGCAGGCCGGGCACATGCGCGTACCACGCCGCGTAATCCTGGCTGTGCTGGGCCGCCACCCGCGCCGCGGCCCCGTTCGGGCCGCGAAAGACGATCGGGCTGCCCATCTGCCCACCCGACATGTAAAGCGTCTTGGCCGCCGAGTTGATGATCTGGTCCATCGCCTGCATCGCGAAATTCCACGTCATGAATTCCACCACCGGGCGCAACCCGCCCCACGAGGCCCCGATGCCGATACCCGCAAACCCGTGTTCGGTGATCGGCGTGTCGATCACGCGTTTCGCGCCGAACTCGTCCAGCAGGTTCTGCGTGATCTTGTAGGCGCCTTCGTATTCGGCGACCTCTTCGCCCATGACGAACACGGCATCGTCGCGGCGCATCTCTTCGGCCATCGCGGTGTTGAGCGCCTCGCGCACGGTCTTCTTTTCCGTCTCGGTGCCGTCGGGCCAGTCGGGGCTGGTATCGGCGCGGGGCGTGGCGGGGGCCGCCGCCTTGGCCGGGCTTGGGGCGGGCCGGGGTTTCTGCGCTGGCGCGTCGGCTTGCGGGGCAGGGGCGGCGTCGTCGAGATCTTCGGCGCTTTCGCCTTCGTCGAGCAGCATGGCGATCGGCGTGTTGACCTTCACGCCCTGCGTTCCGTCCGCGATCAAGATCTTGCCGATCGTGCCCTCGTCCACGGCCTCGAATTCCATCGTGGCCTTGTCGGTCTCGATCTCGGCCATGATGTCACCGGCCTTGACGGTGTCGCCTTCGCTTACCAACCATTTCGCAAGGGTGCCTTCCTCCATCGTGGGCGACAGCGCGGGCATAAGGATCTCGGTGGCCATTCTCGTCTCTCCTCCTCAGGCGTTCTGCGGTGCCGCGTCGGTGATGATGTCGGTCCAGAGCTCGGACGTCGCCGGCTCCGGGCTGTCCTTGGCGAACTCGGCGGCGCCGTTCACGATTTCCTTGATCTCCTTGTCGATCGCCTTGAGATCCTCCTCCGAGGCATGATCGCCCGAGATCAGCAATTCGCGCACATGCTCAATCGCGTCCTTTTCCTCGCGCATCTTCTGAACCTCTTCGCGGGTGCGGTATTTCGCCGGATCGCTCATCGAATGGCCGCGATAGCGGTAGGTCTTGATCTCGAGGATATACGGCCCCTTGCCGGCGCGGCAGTGCTTGACCGCCTTGTCACCGGCGGCCTTCACCGCCAGCACGTCCATCCCGTCCACTGCCTCGCCGGGGATGCCGAAGGCGCCGCCGCGGGTGTAGATGTCGGGGCTGGAGGTCGAGCGTTGCTGCGAGGTGCCCATGGCATACTGGTTGTTCTCGATCACGAAGATCGCCGGCAGCTCCCACAGGGCGGCCATGTTGAACGTCTCGTAAACCTGTCCCTGGTTGGCCGCGCCATCGCCGAAATAGGTGAAGGTGACGCGGTCGTTGCCCAGGTACTTGTCGGCAAAGGCCAGCCCCGCGCCAAGCGGCACATTGGCGCCGACGATGCCATGCCCGCCATAGAACTGCTTGTCGGTCGAGAACATGTGCATCGACCCGCCCTTGCCCTTGGAGTAGCCGTCGGCGCGGCCCGTAAGCTCGGCCATCACGCCCTTGGGGTCCATGCCGCAGGCCAGCATGTGGCCGTGATCGCGGTAAGTGGTGATGCGCTTGTCACCCTCTTCGGCGGCGGCTTCCAGCCCCACGACGACCGCCTCCTGCCCGATATAGAGGTGACAGAACCCGCCGATCAGGCCCATGCCGTAAAGCTGGCCCGCCTTTTCCTCGAACCGGCGGATCAGCAGCATGTCGCGGTAATATCGCTTCAGCTCGTCCGCCGATGCCTTCGGTTTGCTGGTGCTCTTGCGGGTCGCCATGATAAGCCCCTCCCTGCTGCGACATGTCGTTGACCGTTAAATCATTGGATATACCAATCCCGGCCCTGTTGCGAGGACGATTTGCCGCGCTGCGGGGTGCGGGTCGGCGCCGCCGGTCTCAGCGAATGACGATCTCGTCGCTGCGCATCAGACCCAGAACCTCTCGTGCCTGCTGGTCGAGAAGATCGAGATCGAGGTAGCTGTCCGACAGCCGCCGCGTGAGGTTCTCCATCCGGGCAACATCCGCGTTGATCGCGTCAAGCTGCGCGCGCAAGGCCTGCTCCTGCGCCTCGATCTCGGCCCGGCGAAACAGCCCGTAATCGCCCTGGATTGCCGCGAATGTGAAATAGGCCCCCAAGAGGAAGGCCAGCGTGTAGAATACAAGCGCGCCCCACGGGCGATTCTGGACGGTCATATCGTGCTCTGCCTCTCGGTGCCGGTTCCCCCGGCTTGTTCGGCAAGGATGACACAGGTCGGGCCGCTTGTGAATTCTCTTTCGCCTCGATCCGTCCCGTCTTACCCTTTTGGCAAAGGAGACAGGCGATGCCCGACAGCCCGGCGCGAGACACGCTCGCCACACATGACGTGACCAACCAGCCCGCGATGCGGGGTGATATCGACCTTTGGGGCAGTGATCCGGCGCTTCGGTGCCACGCCGGGGCGAATGGCGCGGATGCCGACCATCTGGCGGCGTATGGCGCACGCATGGGAACGCTGGACATGCGTGAAACCGGCCGCGCGGCGCACCGCAATCCGCCGGAACTGGTGTCGTTCGACGCGGGCGGGCGCAGGCTGGACGAGGTGCGCTTTCATCCCGCCTATCATCTGCTGATGCAGGCCGGACTGGGCGCGGGCTACGCCGCCCTGCCGTGGGAGGGCGCGCGCGGCGGCCATGCCACGCATGCCGCGATGGTCTACCTGACCACCCAGATCGAGCCGGGCGTCTGCTGCCCGATGACCATGACCTATGCCGCCGTGCCCGCGATGCGTGCGAACAAGGCGCTGCTGCGGCAATGGGTGCCCAAGCTGACGGCGCGCGCGCATGACCCCGCCATCCGACCCCTGCCACGCAAGAGCGCGGCAACCCTCGGCATGGCGATGACGGAAAAGCAGGGCGGTTCGGACATTCGCGGCAATGCGACAACGGCCATTCCGGACGGCGATCTCTATCGGCTGACGGGGCACAAGTGGTTCTGCTCGGCGCCGATGTCCGACGGGTTCCTGACGCTGGCGCAGACCGAGGCGGGGCTGACCTGTTTCCTGGTGCCCCGCTGGCTGGAGGACGGACGCAACGCCATCCACATCACGCGCCTGAAGGACAAGCTGGGCAACCGCGCCAACGCCTCGGCCGAGATCGAGTATCACGGCGCGCTGGCCCACCGGCTGGGCGAGGAAGGCGCGGGCGTGCGGACCATCATCGAGATGGTGCATCACACGCGCCTCGATACCGCGATGGCCCCGGCGGGACTGATGCGCGCGGCGCTCGATCATGCCACGCATTGGGCGACGCATCGCACGGCCTTCCAGAAGACGCTGATCGACCAGCCGCTGATGCGCGGCGTTCTGGCCGATCTCGCGCTGGATTGGGAGGGGACGCTGGCGCTTGGGCTGCACGTGGCGCGCGCGTTCGACGGCCACACGCCGCAGGACCGCGCCTTTGCCCGGCTGGGCGTGGCGCTGGCCAAGTTTCTCGGCAACAAGCTGTGCCCCGGTCTGGTCTACGAGGCGATGGAGGTGATGGGTGGCATGGGCTATGTCGAGGACACGCCCCTGCCGATGCTCTACCGCGAGGCGCCGCTCAATTCGATATGGGAGGGGGCGGGCAATGTCATCTGCCTTGATATCCTGCGCACCCTGCGCCGCGAACCGCTGGCGGGCGAGGCACTCAGCGCGGAACTGGCCAGCGTCTCGGGGCAGGACCGGCGGTTCGACAGCGCGCTGAAGGCGCATATGCAGACCTTTCCCAAGCTGCCGGACGAGGCGCAGGCCCGCTGGTATGTCGAAAGCCTTGCCACGCTGCTGACCGCGTCGGTGCTGCTGCGCCATGCGCCGGACGCCGTGGCCTCGGCCTATGTCGCGACGCGGCTCAGCGATCCGCGCGGCCGGGTCGCGGGGGCTATCGGCACGCTTGATCCCGCGCCGATACTGGAGCGGCTGGGCGGGTGACCATGATGCCCGTACCGCAAGGACAGGGGCCCGACGTCGCGCCTGTTCCGTGATCGGGGCCGGCGATCTTGTCCATGACCATGCAGCGCCCGGCGTACGGTCTGGCGCGCGCATGTCCGGAGGGTCTTCGTGGTGACGCTGTACGGTCATTGAATGGCGCGCGAGCTGCAAAACATATTCGAAAAGTCATATGTGTTTGATCCATGTCAACGTCGCACGAATGCACCACGCCTTACGGTCCGAAGGACAAAACATAGGTTTTGCATTCACCATAACGCATCCGGAGGTTTCCATGCGCAAACTACTGACAGCCGCCACACTTGGCCTTGCCGCCCTTGCCGCCCCGGCCAGCCAGGCCCAGGAAGACCAGACGGCCAACAAGATCGTCACCATCCTCGCCACGGATCAGCCGCAGACCCAACTCATGAGCATGGTCCTGACCATGCAGTCCATGCAGGCCGGTGCCGAAGCCTACGTGCTGCTTTGCGGCCCGGCCGGTGATCTGGCCCTCAAGGAACCGCCCGAATCCGCCACCGCCCCGCAAGAGCCCAAGGGGATGAGCCCGCAGGGCCTCATGCAGAAGGTGATGGAACAGGGTGCGACGGTCGAGCTTTGCGCCATCTATCTGCCCAACAAGGGCGTCGGGGCCGACGCGATTCTGGACGGCGTGACCGCGGCCAAGCCGCCGGCGGTGGCAGCACGGCTGCTGGCCGAACGCACGCGGATCATGTCCTTCTGAGGATATGCCCCGCCACGGCCAAACCTCGCCCGGAGCCATGGTATCCGGGCGGGGATGACGCCCGCCCACGCCGGCACGCGCCCGGCATGACGGAACGGGGGCTGCAAGATCCGATGCGGCGCATGGCCGGTTGCTGCCGCACACACCGTCACATGCGTCGTATTCCCTTGTTTCACGCCCGGCCCCTGCATGCTAACCACCCGCAAACATGTGAGGGGATCCCGTGATGAGCCATGAAATCCGTCTTGCCTTCGAGCACCCTGCGGCGCGGGCCCATGCCACGGCGCCCGATGGACCGTTGGACCGGATCTCGGTGCGCGATCATGTCGTCGCGGTCGAGATCGGGGCCTTTCAGGCGGAACGCGGCACCACGCAGCGCATCTGCTTCAACATCGTGGTCGAGGTGCGCCCGATGGCCAACGCGCTTGACGACGACGTGGACCGCATTCTGTCCTATGACCGCGTGACCGAGGCGATCTCGGCGGCACTGGCCGAGGAACGCCTCAACCTTCTGGAAACGCTGGCCGAACGCATCGCCGAGCGTATCCTGTGGGAGCGCCAGGCAGTGCGGACCTTCGTGCGGATCGAAAAGCTCGATCGCGGTCCCGGCGCGCTTGGCGTCGAGATCGTCCGCTCCGTCGATGACCTGCGCACCAAGCCCGCCAGTGCCAAGCCGGACACCACGCCGCACCCGCATGTGGTCTTTCTGACCAACGCCGCGGTGCGCTCGGGCAATCTGGGTCGCTGGCTCGACCAGCTCGAGGCCCGCGCAGAGCCGGTGATCCTGTGTGTGGGACGCCCCGAGGCCGAGGCCCCGGTCACTGGCCACCGCATGACGCAACGCCGCGTGGACCTGCTGGCGATCGAACAGAACGCGTGGGTGCTGGCCGGGCGCGACGATCGCTGTGTGGTGGTATCCACCCGGACCGAACTGGACTGGGCCATGAAACACGGCCAGATCAGCGTCTGGGCGCCGTCCAAGATCGTGCTCGACGCGGTGGACGGGCCGACCGTGGGCCCCGACCGGCCCGTCGACCTTGCGGCATGGTTCGCCGGCCAGATCGAGGCGTCGGACCTGCTGCTGATCGGCGAGGGACCGCCCGCCGCCTGCGATGTGCCGGTGATCGTACAGGATATCGCCCGTTCGGGCCTTTGAGAGACGCGCGCCATGCCCTATTATCGCCCCGTCCCCTGCATCGACGCCGCCCGCCCCGAGGACGCCCTGACCCTCGCCGGGGGCTGGTGCTGGTTCGACAAGGTCGAGGTTCTGGATCGCGGCCAGCCGTCCCGCCTGATGCCCGCGCGCGATCTGCCTGACGATGTTGCCGCGCGCCTGACCGCGCCGCGCGCGGCGGTGGCCGGTCTCGACCTGGGCGCGCCCCGGATCATGGGCATCCTGAACGTCACGCCCGACAGCTTTTCCGATGGTGGAGAGCATGTCGATCCGGCGCGGGCGCTTGGGCATGCCCGTGCGATGACCGGGGCGGGCGCGGCAATCCTCGATGTGGGCGGCGAATCCACACGTCCCGGCGCGGCGGCCGTCACCATCGACACGGAAATCGCCCGCACGGACCCCGTGATCGCGGCCATCCGCGCCGAGATCGCCGCGCCCATCTCGATCGATACGCGCAAGGCGCAGGTGGCGCGCGCGGCGGCCCGCGCGGGGGCGGATCTGGTCAACGACGTGTCGGGATTCACCTTCGACGCGGATCTCGCGCCGTTTGCCTCGGAACACGCGCTGCCGGTCTGTGTCATGCACGCGCAGGGCACGCCCGAGACCATGCAGGCCGATCCGCGCTACGACGATGTCCTGCTTGACGTCCATGACTGGCTGGCGGCGCGGGTCGCGACGCTGACGGCGCTTGGCATCCCGCACGGGGCCATCATCGTCGATCCCGGTATCGGCTTTGGCAAGACCCAAGCGCACAACCTGCGCCTGCTGCGGAACCTGTCGCTGTTTCACGGGCTGGGCTGTCCGATCCTGCTGGGCGCGTCGCGCAAGCGCTTCATCGGCGATCTCAGCAACACGCCCGAGGCCCGCGATCGCGTGCCCGGATCATTGGCCGTGGCGCTTGGGGCGGTGGCGCAGGGGGTGCAGATCCTGCGCGTGCATGACGTGGCCGAGACGCGCGCGGCGCTCGACCTGTGGCAGGCGGTGCACGGCGCCGACTGACCCCGCTCAGCCGCGCAGGAACACCCGGCGCAGCGCGCGCCATTGGCTGAGCGCGACACCGCCCAGGATCAGCGTCATGCCCGCCAGCAGGCTGGGCGGCACCGGTTCGGCGAGGATAAGCCCGCCCAGCACCACCGACCAGACCGGGACCATGTAATTGACCAGCCCGAAAAAGCTGGGCCCGGCCTCACTATTGACCTGCACCAGCAGGATCTGCGCCACGCCCGTGGGCAGCACCCCCAGATAAAGAAGCGCCAGCCCCCCCTGCAGGCTGAGGGCGGTCGGCACGCCCTCGATGATCAGGGCGACGGGCGTGATGATGACCGCCGCGATCGACATCACCGTCGCCGCCAGCGCCAGCCGGTCCACATCGGGGCAAAGCCGTGTGGCGATGGTGCCCATGGCATAGCAGATCGCGACACCAAGACAGGCCAGCCGTGCGAGATCCTCGAGATCCTCGCCGGTCGTGGCAAAGGCCTCGGGGCCGATCAGTATCACGACGCCGACGGTGCCCAGAACGAACCCCGCCAGCTTGCGCAGGCTCATCCGTTCGCCCGGCACCAGCAGATGCGCCAGCGGCAGGATGATCAGCGGCACCGCCGCCATGCAGACCCCGGCGAACCCCGATGCCACCGATTGCTGCGCCCAGCCCAGAAACAGGAACGGCATGATATTCGAGAACACCCCGATGAAAAGCGCAAACCCCCAGATCCGGCGCCCGACAGGCCGGCGCGGGTCGGGCAGGGTGCGGCCCCTGGCGTGCAGCAGCCCCAGCAGGAACAGCGCCCCCAGCGTGATCCGGCTTGCGGCGATGATGAACGGTCCCACATCCCGCAGGGCGACGGTGATGAACATGAACGACGCGCCCCAGATGAGACCGAGCGCGCCGATGCGAAGATAGTTTATTGCCCCGACGTCCATCATTTGAACTGACCTACTCTGCAACGCGCGCCGCCGCCGGCGACCACCTGATTTGACATAGCGGATGATCGAACCAAGTCCCGCGTCTCACGCCAAACGAAAGGAGAGACGACATGGATGCATATCTTTTACCCGGTCTCGCCCTGATCACGCTGGTGATCGTTGCGGCAACGGCCTATCGCAGCAAGCGCGCCACCGAACAGCGGCTGGCCGACGAAAAAGTGCGCAAGAGTGCCCTCGCCGACAATGGCGATCCGCACAAGAAAGCCCCCTGAGCGGGAGTGACCCGGCCCCCTGCAGGGCCGGGCCCGAAGTTTCGGACAGACTCAGTTCTTGTCCTTGTCCACCATCTTGCCGGCGCTGATCCACGGCATCATGCCGCGCAGCTTTTCACCGACAGCCTCGATCTGGTGTGCGTCGTTCAGGCGTCGCGTCCCCTTGAAGAATGGTTGCCCGACCGCGTTTTCCTGCATGAAGTCGCGCACGAAGGCCCCGCTCTGGATGTCGTGCAGGATCGCCTTCATCTCTTTCTTGGTCTGCTCGTAGGGCAGCACGCGGGGGCCGGAGACGTATTCGCCATACTCTGCGGTGTTCGAGATCGAGTAGTTCATGTTGGCGATGCCGCCCTCGTAAATCAGATCCACGATCAGCTTGACCTCGTGCAGGCATTCGAAATAGGCCATTTCCGGCTCGTAACCGGCCTCGACCAGCGTCTCGAAGCCCATGCGGATCAGTTCCACCAGACCGCCGCACAGCACCGCCTGCTCGCCGAAGAGATCGGTTTCGCATTCCTCGCGGAAGCTGGTCTCGATGATGCCCGAGCGCCCGCCGCCGATGGCCGCGCAATAGGACAGGCCCAGCTCGAGCGCCTTGCCCGAGGCGTCCTTGTCCACTGCAACAAGGCAGGGCACGCCGCCGCCCTTGGCATACTCGCCGCGCACGGTGTGGCCCGGGCCCTTGGGCGCCATCATGATGACATCGACGCCCTCTTTCGGTTCGATCAGCCCGAAATGGATGTTGAGGCCGTGGGCGAAGGCGATGGCCGAGCCGGGCTTGATGTTGTCATGCACGTATTTGCGGTAGGTTTCGCCCTGCAATTCGTCGGGCATGGTGAACATCATCAGGTCGCACCACGCGGCGGCCTCGGCAATGCCCATCACGCTGAGCCCCTCGGCCTCGGCCTTCTTCGCCGATCCCGAGCCTTCGCGCAGCGCCACGACCACATTCTTGGCGCCCGAGTCGCGCAGGTTGAGCGCATGGGCGTGGCCCTGGCTGCCATAGCCTAGAATGGCGACCTTCTTGTCCTTGATGAGATTGATATCGCAGTCGCGATCGTAATAGACGCGCATGATGGCCTCCGTTGGTGTGATTGGATACTCGAAGGCTAGAGGTGCGGGCCGGAAATTATGCATGTAATTTCGCGTGTCATTGGCAGTTTTATTGAGTATTTATTCGAAAGATGAATAAAGGACGGGGTTTTCATGCTTGACGATAGCGACCGGCGTCTGTTGCGGCAGTATCAGCACGCGCCCGAGCTTGGCCCTGCGGACCTGGCCGAGCGCGCGGGTCTTGCCCCGGCGACCTGCGCACGGCGTCTGGACCGGCTGCGCGCCGCGGGGGTCATCCGCGGCAACCGGGCTGTGATCGACTGGCGCGCGCTTGGCTACGAGGTGGAGGTGTCCTTGCGTATCACGCTCGACAAGACGCAAGGGACTGCCTTTGACGAGTTTCTGGATCGTGCACGCGAGATCCCCGAAGTCATGGAGATCCAGACCTTCCTCGGGCGCGTCGATCTGCGCCTGTCGGTCATCGCCCGCGACATGGCGCATTACCAGCAGATCTATCGCAGCGCCATCCTGACCCTGCCGCATATCGCCGATATCGAAGCGCTGATGCATGTCGCACGGATCAAGTCCGACGAGGGGCTGCCGCTGTGATCGACCTCGACACCACCGACCGGTTGATCCTGCGTGCGCTGGTCGAGGATGCCACGCAATCGGCCAGTGCGATCGGGCGGCGGCTTGGCCTGTCGCAGCCCGCCGCATGGCGGCGCATCCGCAAGCTGCACGAGGCCGGGGTGATCAAGGGCCGGCGCCTCGATCTCGACCACGAGAAGCTGGGCTTTGGCGTCACCGTGTTTCTGGGTGTGAAGCTGGCGACCAAGGGTCGCGTCAGCCTAGAGGATTTCGAGCGTGCGGTCACCGCCATCCCCGAGGTGCAGACGGTCGAGCATATCCTGGGGCTTTACGACTACCGCCTGCGGGTGGTCGCGCGCGACATCCCCGATTTCGAGCGCGTGCTGCGCCGGCGCATCATGACGCTGCCGGGGGTGGGGGATGTCGAGGCCAATGTCCTTTTGTCCGAGGAGCGCCGTCCCGGCCCGATTGGCTGAGCGTCAGCCACGCGCCCCAAGTCCCAGTTGCATCAGCGTGCGGCGCACCGGGGCGAGCGAATAGAGCGCCGACAGCCCCATGGCGCGCGCGTCGCGCAAGGGTTGCGCGTGCAGTTGCGAGGCCCGATTCAGCAGGTCGATCCCGGTCACCCGTGTGCGTATCTCGAGGTGTCGCTTGCGGTGATAGCTGTCGAGCATACCGGGCCCGCCGAGCTGATCGGGTGCGGCCTCGGCCAGATCCAGCAGCGCGCGCAGATCGCCAAGCGACATGTTGAGGCCTTGCGCCCCGATGGGGGGGAGCACATGCGCGGCCTCGGCCATCAGTGCGACGCGCTCGCCGGCCATGCGATCCGCGACCTGGCTGATGATCGGCCAGAGGCTGCGGCGTGTGGCGAGGCGGAGCGGGCCGAACAGCCCGCAAGACCGGGCGGTCATCTCGTTCTCGAAGGCCGCGACGGGCAGTTCCGCCAGCCGCGTAGCCTCGGGTCCGTCCTCCATCCAGACGATGGCCGAGGACGGTTTTCCGTCGTGATCGGGCAGCGGGACGAGGGTGAACGGTCCCCCCCAGCGATGGATCTCGGTCGAGACATTGTCATGCGGGACGTCGTGCGTCACCGCGAAAGCCAGTGCCTTTTGACCGTATCGCGTGGTGGTCACGTCGATGCCCGCCGCCGCGCGGATGGGCGAATTGCGGCCGTCGGCGGCGATCACCAGGCGCGCACGCACGCGGGTTCCGTCCGACAACCCGACGCGGGCCTCGGCCTCGCGGGTCAGCAAGGTTGTGGTGCCGGTGCCGGGCCGGAAGGTGACCGACGGCAGGCTGTCGAGATGGGCCACCATTTCGCGGCGCAGCAGCCAGTTGGGCAGGTTCCACCCGAAGGGCTGGTTCGAGATGTCGGCGGCGTCGAAGTCGCGGGTGACACGCGGCTCTGGTGCCGGGCCGCCCGCGTCCACGATCCGCATGATCTGCAATTCGGCGGCGTGCGGCGCAAGGCGGGGCCAGAGGCCGATGCGATCGAGCAGGTCGCGGGCGGGTTGCAGCATCGCGGTGGTCCGCAGATCCGAGCCGTGTGCATCGCGATCCGTCACCGGTGCAGCAGGGTCGACGCAAAGCACGGAAAATCCCGCCCCGCCAAAGGCCGCCGCCGCCGTCAGACCGGCGACTCCGCCGCCCGAGACCACGATGTCATAGCTTTCCTGCGTCACGCCTGCATCCTCCGGTCTTGTTTGTCTGGGGGTGCGCTGCACCCGTCACCCCTTGCGAATAAAGCCCGAAAACCTGACATTGCAAGACTTAGCCCCACGTTGGCACGCCATCGCGGTCCGTCAGCGCGCGGTCAGCTTCAGCTCGATCCGTCGGTTCTGGGCGCGCGCCTCGGGCGTGTCGGCAGGGTTGACCGGCTGGTATTCGCCGTACCCATTGGCCGACAGACGCTCTGGCGCAAAGCCCACCTCGTCCACGAGAAACCGCACGACCGACAGCGCGCGGGCCTGGCTGAGCGCCCAGTTATCCTCGAACCTGGCCCCTTCGATGATCGGCACGTCATCGGTGTGGCCATCGACCTGGAGGACCCAGTCGATCTCTTCGGGGATCTCGTCGATCACGCCGCGCAGAATATCGGCCACGTTTGCGATCTCGGCTTCCCCGGCGCTTGACAGATCCGCCTCGCCGGGGGCGAACAGCACCTCGGACGAGAACACGAACCGGTCGCCCACGATCTGCACGCCGTCCTGCTCACCAAGGATCTCGCGCAGCCGTCCGAAAAATTCGGACCGGTAGCGTTCGAGATCCTCGTTTTCGGCCGCGAGCCGTTCGCGTTCCGCCTCCAGCAGACGGGCGCGCTCTTGCTCGGCTTTGCGGCGGCGTCTTTCCTCTTCGGCCACACGTGCCAGCGCGGTGTTGAGTTCGCTGCCGATCTCTTCAAGGCGAACCTCCGCGTCCGCTTCGCGGTCGCGCGCCTCGTCGAGAAGCGCCTGCACCTGGGCCACCTCTCTGCGCAAGGCCGCCACTTGCGAATAAAGCAGCGCCTGTTGCTTCTGCGCGGCGCTCGCGCGGGCCTGTTCCTGGCTCAAACGGTCGCGGGCCTCGGCCAGCAGGGCGGCGCGCTCTTCGGCCTTGGTCATCTGTTGATTGGCCTCGGCCTCTGCGGCGCGCTGCGCGGCAAGCGCCCGGATCAGATCGGCGCGGAGCGTTTCGGCGTCGCGCGCGGTGTCCTTGGCCTGCGACAGCTGGTCCTGCAGCCGCGCGATATCTTCTTGCCGGGCGGCGCGCGCGGTCTCTGCGTCCAAAAGCGCCTGCGCCAACTGACTGTCGAGATCGTCGCGGGCCTCTTTCGCCGCCGCCAGAAGGGTCAGCGTTTCCTCGGCCCGCTGGCGCTGTTGCTCGAGTGCAAGCGACATCGCGCTCAGTTCCGCCTGCGACGTCTCCAGCCGGTCGCGCAGCGCCTCGGCCGCGGCCGCCTCGGCAAGGCGGGCCTGTTCCTGGTCGTCCAGCCGGGTCTCAAGCGTGTCGACCTCGTCGGCCAGGGCGGCCTGTGCCTGCGTGGCCTCGGCGTTGCGCGCACGCAGATCGGCGACGAGCGCATCGAGCGCCTCGCGGCGGGCGGCGTCAAGGCGCGCGGCCTCGGCCTGGGCATCCACCTCGTCGCGCAGCCCGGCGAGGGCGAGATCCAGTTGGTCCTTTTCGCTCATCAGTTCGGCGCGCTCTTGCTCGAGCGCGTCCCGCCGGTCCGCAAGTTCCGCGATGCGGTCTTGCGCGGCCTCGCGATCCGACAGCAGGCTGGTCACCTGGTCCTCGAAACTGGCGATCCGGCCCCGCGCGGCCTGCAGGGTTTCGGCCTGCGCGGCGTTGCGCGACCGCAGGGTCTCGATCAGTTCCGCCTGTTCCTCTTGCCGGGCGCGGGCATCGCCAAGGGTCGTGGTCAGCGCGCCGACCCGTTCCTGAAGCGTGGCGCTGCGATCCTGCTCCAGCCCGAGGGCGAGCGACAGCGCCGCCACCTCGTCCGACAGCGCGTCAAGTTCGGTTTCCTGACCGCTGATCTCTTCGCGCAGCACGAATTGCACCACCATGAAAATGGTCAGCACGAACATCAGCACCAGCAACAGCCCGGTCATCGCATCGACGAAACCGGGCCAGATCGCGCCCTGAAACCGGTTGCCCGCGCGCCGCGAGAGCGCCATGCTCAGCCCTCCCCGTCGCGGTCCGTGTCAGGGGCGGCTGCGGCCGGGCGCATGCGGCGCGGCGCGGCCTCGCGGACCTGCGACAGAAGATGCGTCAGCGCGGCCAGATCGGTGCGCAGTTCGGTCATGGTTTCCTGGCGCCCGGCGCTGATTTCCTCGAGAATGCGCAACATCTGGACATCAATGGACCGCAGGCGCATCCGGCTTTCGGCGTCGATCCCCTCGCTGGCGGGAACCTCGCGGTTTTCCAGTGTTTCGATCAGGCGTTCCTGACCGTCGGCCAAGCGCATCAGCGCGACCTGAACCGGGTTCTGATCGCTCATCCGGTGGGTCAAGCGCTCGACCGAGTCGGCCAGCACGCCCAGTTTCTGGTCGACCATCGCGCGGCTTGCGTCCGACTGGCTCAGCATGTGGTGCAGCGCGTCCATCTGTTCCGACATGTGATCGAGGACATGCGCCACCGCCCCCGCGCCGCTTTCCTCGCCCTCGCCTTCGGCCAGACCGACGCGGGTGATGGTCGACACCCATTCTTCCAACTCGCGGTAGAAGCGGTTTTGTCCGTGACTTGCGAACAGTTCCAGCAGGCCGACCACCAGCGATCCCGCCAGCCCCAGAAGCGACGAGGCGAAGGCAACCCCCATACCGCCCAGTTGCGCCTCGAGGCCCGTCATCAGGCGGTTGAAGACGGCGATGCCTTCCTCGCCCTGTTGCGGCGCGAGGCTGCGGATGGTGTCGACCACCGCCGGCACCGTGGTGGCCAGCCCGTAGAAGGTTCCCAGAAGGCCGAGAAAGATCAGCAGACTGACGATGTAGCGGGTGATCTCGCGCGCCTCGTCGATGCGTTGTGCCACCGAATCGAGGATAGAGCGCGCCGAGGTCGAGTTGATCTGCATCCGCTTACCGCGCGCGCGCAGCATCGTGGCCAGCGGCGCCAGCATCGACGGCGCGCGCGTCAGGTCGTGCCCCGGCCGCTGCGCGGCAAAGCCTTCGATCCAGCGCGCCGATCCGATCAACTGGAACACCTGCCAGAAGGTCGCGATCACCCCGATGACGAACACGCAGAAGATGAAACCGTTGAGCCACGGATTGGCCTCGAACACCGGCAGCACGCGCGGCAGGGCCAGAAACGCACCCGCCCCGGTCAACGCCAGAGACGTGATCATGAGCATGATCTGGCGGTAGGGGTATGAAAACTGCGGCTCGACCTCGCGGTCCGGCTGGTCCATCTGGACGCTCCTGACACGGTGTTTACAGGCGGCAACCTACGCGTCTTGGCCTGTCAAGCCAAGGACTTATCCACAAATCTGCCGCACACGGGTGACCAGCCAATCAAGCTCTGTGTCACTGATGCCAAGCTCTTCGAGATGGGCGGTGGTGTTGTAGAGATATTCGGTATTCGGCCCCCGCCCGCCGGTGGCGCGCGCGATGATCCGCGCCTGCTCTTCAAGGTCCAGCCCGCCGCAATACTGCACGTGGTCCGCGTCGACCACATAGGTCAGCGCCTCGACGGCGCGGCCATCCTCAAGGTGGATGCCCAGCCGGGTTTCGAGATAGGCAGAGGAGACCAGTTCGCGCTCGCGCAGATAGTCCAGCACGGCGTCGGCCTCGTGCGCATGTGCGCGCAGGGCGACGCCGTGACACTGCGTCTCGGGTGCGGCGTCCAGTGCCAGAACCAGACCGGGGGTCTCGTCCGTGCCCCTGTGGTGGACGCTGCGCATGCAAAAGCTGCGATGATATCCCGGCAGGCGGGCGATCACGCGTTCAGCCACCTCGAATCCCGGATTCCAGACCAGCGATCCATAGCCGAACACCCACATCTGTATTCCCCCTGTTCCTCGCGCATGGACCGCTATAGACCGGTGCGGCAAGGCATGAAAGGGCATCTGGCATGAGACTAATGCTGGCCGTCATCGTGGTCGCGGCGCTTGCCTGGTCGGCCTACTGGGCCATCGGGCAGCGCGGGCTTCGGCAGGGGTTCATCGACTGGTTCGACGCGCGCCGCGCCGAGGGCTGGGTCGCCGAGACCTCGGACCTGACCGTGCGTGGCTTTCCCAACCGCTTCGATACCGGTTTCAGCGATCTGGTGCTGGCCGATCCGGCCACCGGCCTCGCCTGGGAGGCGCCGTATTTCCAGGTGAACGCGCTCAGCTACCGGCCGAACCACGTGATCGCCATCTGGCCCGAGACGCAGCGCATCGCGACCCCGCAGGAAAAATTCCGCGTCACGGCCGAGGATATGCGCGCCAGCCTGCGCATGACGCCCGATACCCGGTTCGCGCCCGAGACGTTGCGTCTGACGGCGGATTTCCTGCAGGTCACGCCAGAGACGCGCGCCGACGACACGACAGCGCTGACCTCGCTGTCCCTGGCCGCCGAACGCCGGCAGGACCGCACCTACCGTCTGGGGCTGGCGGCCGAAGGTCTGACCCTGTCACCGCCCTGGCGTGACCGCCTGGACCCCGAAAACCGTCTTCCGGCGCAGATTTCCAACCTCGAGGCCGATCTGACCGTCACGTTCGACAAGATCTGGGACCGCACCGCGATCGAGGAGGCGCGCCCGCAACCCACCCGGATCAAGGTCGATCTGGTGGACGGGCTTTGGGGGCGGTTGCACCTTCAGGCGGCGGGCGCAGTGGATGTCACGCCCGAGGGACTGCCCGAAGGCGAGATCACCGTCAAGGCGCGCAACTGGCGCGAGATGATCGCGGTGGCACAGGCCGCCGGCGCGCTGCCCGACAGCCTCGTGCAGACGGTCGAGAACGGTCTTGCCATGATCGCCCGGATGAACGGGGATCAGGAAACGCTGGATATCTCGCTCAACTTCTCGAACGGGCGTGTGCGACTCGGGCCGATCCCTCTGGGACGCGCGCCGGTTCTGCGCCTGCGCTGACCGCTCAGAACGCCTCGGGCCTGGCCTGTCGCGCCATGTGATCAAGGACGGCGTTCACGAATCGCGATTCCTTGCCGTCCGGGTAGAACGCCTTGGCGACCTCGACGAATTCCATGATGACCACACGGGGAGGAGTGTCCGATTGCATCATCTCGGCACCGGCGGCCCGGAACAGCGCGCGCAACGTCGGATCGATCCGCGCGATCGGCCATTTCGCGACCAGCGCGCGGTCGGTGGTCTGGTCGATCTTGGCCTGCCAGTTCTGCGCATCCTCGACCAGCTTGCGGAAGAGATCCGCGTCGCCCTCGGCCATGTCGATGCCGTCCTCGACCTCGGCGCCGAACCGGTGTTCAAGGAATTCCCGCAGCACCGCATCCGAGGATTGTTGCGAGTGCTCCATCTGGAACAGCGCCTGCACGGCATAGAGCCGTGAGGCGGATTTCATCTGCCGTCTGCGATTGCCCGAAAGGGCCTGCTCGGTGGTCATGCTTTTGAAGTGTCCTTCGCACCGCCCGCAGGCCGGATCTCTTGGCCGGTGGGCTGAAATCCCACGCCCTTGCGCGGGCCGCCCCATTTACGAGCCAGTGCCACAAGATGCAAGGCCGCCGCGGCGGCCCCGGCGCCCTTGTTCATGCGCGCGGTGTCGGCGCGCGCCTCGGCCTGATCGCGGTTCTCGACCGTCAGGATGCCGTTGCCGATGCACAAGCCCTGCAATCCCAGCAAGGTCAGCCCGCGCGAGCTGTCGTTGCAAACTGTCTCGTAATGCGTGGTCTCGCCGCGGATGACGCAGCCAAGCGCCACGTAGCCGTCGAAATCGGCCATCCGCTCGGCGATGCCGATGGTCGTGGGAATCTCCAGCGATCCGGGCACCTCGACTGTCTCGAACGTGCCGCCGGTCGCCTCGATTTCCGCGGTCGCGCCTGCGATCAGGTTGTCGGCGATGTCGCGGTAGAACGGGGCGACCACGATCAGGATCTTCACGGGCGTGTCGAAATCCGGGCGGGGCAGGGTGTACTCGTGCTCGGCCATGATGTCAGTCCTCGGTCAGGGGGCGGGTGCCGGTGATGGAAATGCCGTAGGCATCCAGCCCGAGATAGCGGGTGTTGGGATTGTCGGTCAGCAGGATCAGGTCATGAATGCCCATCGTCGCCATGATCTGCGCGCCTAGGCCGGTATGCTTGACCGTGCGGGGCGTGTCGTCCTCTTCCATCTCGCTCGACAAGGTGGGGCGCGGCTGACGGTACAGAAACACTGCTCCGCGTCCCTCGCGTGCGATGATCTCCATCGCGCGGGGCAATTTGCCGGTCGGGCCGTCTCCGGACCGCGCGACGCCGATCCCCAGCACATCCTCCAGCGCGTTGAGCGCGTGGGTGCGCACCAGCAGCGGCCGGCCGTCGGTGACGTCGCCCTTGGTCAGGACCACATGCTCGGTTCCGGTGATCTGGTCGGCGAAGATACGCATGTCCCACTCGCCGCCGCGGCTGGCGGTCACACGCTCTGACCTCGTCTCGGTGATCAGGTTGTCGTGCTTGTGGCGATACGCGATCAGGTCCGAGATCGTGCCGATCTTCATCCCGTGGGTCCGGGCGAACTCTATGAGGTCGGGCAGGCGCGCCATCTCGCCATCGTCCTTGATGATCTCGCAGATCACGCCCGAGGGGTTCAGCCCGGCAAGCCGTGCGATATCGACCGCGGCCTCGGTATGACCGGCGCGCACCAGCACGCCGCCGCGCCGCGCGCGCAGCGGAAACACATGGCCCGGCGTTGCGATCGCGGCCTGGGTGTTCTGTTCGTTGATCGCGGCGGCAATGGTGCGTGCGCGGTCCGACGCCGAGATGCCGGTCGTCACGCCTTCGCGCGCCTCGATCGAGACGGTGAACGCGGTTTCCTGCCGCGACGCGTTGTTGACCGCCATCATCGGCAGGCCCAGCCGGTCGATACGCTCGGCGGTCATCGGCAGGCAGATCAGCCCGCGCCCGTGCATCGCCATGAAATTCACCGCCTGGGGCGTGGCGAACTCGGCGGCGATCACCAGATCGCCCTCGTTCTCGCGGTCCTCGTGATCCACGAGAACGAACATCCGGCCCGCGCGCGCCTCTGCGATGATCTCTTCGGTGGGGGCGATGGCGTGGCTCAGGTCGGCCTCGACGGGGCCGGGTGTCTCGTACGGGATCGTGTCGGACATGTCTGCGTCCTCCGGGGTGTTACGGCTCGGCACAGATATAGCAGGGATACCGCAATGGCCAGAGGGGCGTGCCCAAGTATCGCGCCACCAGACGCGACGGCTCAGTGGATCTTCTTGCGGATCCTCTGGACCATCCACCAGACCAGCGCGACGACCGGCACTGTCACGGCGGCGGTCACCATTCCCTTGCTCACGCCCAGAACATCGGTCAGCGGATAGAGCAGATATCCCGCCAGCGACACCGCGTAATAGCTGATCGCCACCACCGACAGCCCCTCGACGGTGCGCTGAAGGCGCAGTTGCAGATCGGCGCGTCTGTTCATGCTTTCCAGCAGGGTCTGGTTCTGTGCACTGCGCTCGACATCGACGCGGGTGCGCAACAATTCGCCGGCCCGCATCGCCCGATCCGCCATCGTTCCCAGCCGGTCCTTGGTGGCGCGCACCGTGCGCATGGCCGGATCATAGCGGCGCATCATGAATTCCGTAAAGGTCTGGCGGCCCTCGAACCGTTCCTCGCGCAGCACGTCGATGCGCTGATGCACGATCTGTTCATAGGCCGCGGTTGCTCCGAACCGGAACGACGATTGCGCGACCAAAGATTCCAGCTCGGCCGAGACGCGCAACAGGCTTTGCAGGGTTTCATCGGCGGGCTGTGTGCCGGCCGTCATGTCGTCGATCAGGCGGCTGAGATGGCCATCGGTCTCGCCCATCATGCGGGCCATGGCGCGCACGCGGGCAAAGCCCAGCATCGACATTGCCTTGTAGGTCTCGATCTCGCACAGGCGCTGGACCACCCGGCCCACGCGGCGCTGTCCCGTGGTTGGTGCGACATGCAGCGAGAACCGCAGATGCCCGGCCGGATCGATTCGGAAATCACCGGCGATCACTGCCGCATCGTCGAGCACGCGCGCCACCGCCACGCTTTCCGAGACGAACCAGTGCTCGATATCGGCGCATGTGTTCTCGCAACTTTCCCGCGGGACCACCCGGATCAGCGCCGAAGTGATCCGCTGGCCCGGCGCCTGCGCCAGCCAGTCGGCGGGAAACACCTCGAAATCCGCGGGATCGAAGGGGCGCGCGCTCACCGCTTCGGTGAAGATGGTGTAGGTCACCATCTCGGTATGGCTTTCCCATTTCAGCATGTGCTTGCCGATCTGGCCCGAGTAATGCGTCGCGCCGGGCTGCGGATGCGCCGCGCCGTAGCGGTCCAGCAGCGCCGTCAGATGCGCCAGATCCGCCGCGCGGTCCCGCTTGGCCGCGTCATGCGGGGCCTTGATCGCCATGAAGACCGCCGTGCACGGGGCCTCCAGCGTCGGGAAGGGCCGCGCGTGCAGCTCGTTGGCCAACTCGTAGCGCAGGGGATGGTCTTCGATCCGCGACATGCTCGGGTCTCCTGATCTCTGTGGATGCCTACTGTGCGCCGACTGCGGATGGAACCGTTTTTTCCATCCTTGCCAATGATTTAGAGGCACACGACCGTATACTGCACAGGCTTTGGGCTTCTTCTTGGCGGAAATACCCCGAATCTGTCACACGCCAAGGCAGATCGCGCCATGAAAAAGGGGGCGTGCCGATCCGCCACGCCCCCGTCATCCGACATGTGCTCCGCGATCACTCGATCTTGGGCAACAGGCCGGAAATGCTCGACTTGGCGTCGCCGTAGAACATCCGCGTGTTGTCCTTGTAGAACAGCGGGTTCTCGATGCCCGAATATCCCGTGCCCTGGCCGCGTTTCGACACGAACACCTGCTTGGCCTTCCAGACCTCCAGCACCGGCATGCCGGCGATGGGGCTGTTGGGATCGTCCTGCGCGGCCGGATTGACGATGTCGTTCGAGCCGATGACGATGACGACATCCGTGTCGGGGAAATCCTCGTTGATCTCGTCCATTTCCAGAACGATGTCGTAGGGCACCTTGGCCTCGGCCAGAAGCACGTTCATGTGCCCCGGCAGACGCCCCGCGACCGGGTGGATGGCAAAGCGCACGTTCTTGCCCTTGGCGCGCAGCTTTTGCGTCAACTCGCTGACGGCCTGCTGCGCCTGCGCCACGGCCATGCCGTAGCCCGGCACGATGATCACGCTGTCGGCCTCGTTGAGCGCAGTGGCCACGCCATCGACATCGATGGCGACCTGTTCGCCCTCCATCTCGGCGGCGGGGCCCTGCGGGCCACCGAACCCGCCCAGGATGACGCTGACGAACTGCCGGTTCATCGCCTTGCACATGATGTAGCTCAGGATCGCACCCGACGCGCCGACCAGCGCGCCCACGACAATCAGCAGATCGTTGCTCAGCGAAAAGCCGATCGCGGCGGCCGCCCAGCCCGAATAGCTGTTGAGCATCGAGACAACCACCGGCATGTCGGCGCCGCCGATCCCCATGATCAGGTGATAGCCGATGAACAGGGCCAGAACGGTCAGAAGGATCAGTGTCCAGATCCCCGCACCCCCAAGATACATCGCGGCAAGAAGCACCGACAGGCCCGCCGCCGTGGCGTTCAGGTAATGCCCGCCAGGCAGTTTCTTGGCCGCGCTATCGACCTTGCCCGCAAGTTTGCCATAGGCGATGACCGACCCGGTGAAGGTCACGGCGCCGATCCAGATCCCGAGCATCAGTTCGACCTTGAGGATCGTGATCTCGACCGGGGTCTTCTTGGCGACGATGGCCGCAAAGCCCGAGAACGCGTCCTTCAGCACCGCCGCCTCGGGCGAGGTCACCTCTGGTTGCGGAAACAGCAGCCCGGCCTGCGCGAAGATCTCCGCGACGCGGACCATCTCCAGATGGGCGTTCATGCCCACGAACACCGCGGCAAGACCGACAAGGCTGTGCATCACCGCGACCAGTTCGGGCATCTGCGTCATCTGCACCCGCGTGGCCAGTTGCCAGCCCACGAGGCCGCCTGCCCCGATCAGGACCAGCGACAGCAGCCAGAGCCCGGCCCCCGGTCCGACCATCGTCGCGACGATGGCGATCGTCATGCCCGCAATGCCGTACCAGATGGCGCGCTTGGCACTTTCCTGTCCGCTCAGACCCCCAAGGCTGAGGATGAAAAGAACCGCCGCGACCGCATAGGCCGCAATCGTGAAACCGAAATCCATTATCCTCTATCTCCTTATGATTTCTGGAACATGGCAAGCATGCGCCGGGTGACGAGGAAGCCGCCGAAAATGTTGATCCCTGCCATGAACACCGCAAGCGCGGACATGATCATGATCAGCGAGGATCCCGATCCGATCTGCATCAGCGCGCCGAGGATGATGATCGACGAGATCGCGTTCGTGATCGCCATTAGAGGCGTGTGCAGGCTGTGCGCGACACCCCAGATCACCTGGAAGCCGACAAACACCGCCAGCAGGAAGACGATGAAATGCTGCATGAAGCTGGCCGGCGCCACCAGGCCGACCGCCAGCACGAGGGCGCCCCCGATCCCGAGAAGGGTGACCTGGTTCTTGGTCTGCGCCTTGAACGCGGCGACTTCCTGCGCGCGTTTTTCTTCCGCGGTCAGTTCCTTGACCTTTTCCTTGGGCTTTTGCGCCGCGATCGCATTGACCTTGGGGGCCGGCGGCGGGAACGTCACCTCGCCCTTGTGGGTTACGGTGACCCCGCGGATCACGTCGTCTTCCATGTTGTGGTTGACGACGCCGTCCTTTTCGGGCGTCAGATCGGTCATCAGGTGGCGGATGTTCGTGGCGTACAGGGTCGAGGCCTGTGTCGCCATGCGGCTGGGGAAATCGGTATAGCCGATGATCGTCACGCCGTTATCGGTGACGACCTTGTCGTCCATCACGGTCAACTTGCAGTTGCCGCCCTTCTCGGCGGCGAGGTCGATGATGACCGAGCCCGGCTTCATCGCCTTGACCATGTCCTCGGTCCAGAGCTCCGGTGCCTCGCGGTTGGGGATCAGCGCGGTGGTAATGACGATATCCACGTCCGGCGCCAACTCGCGGAACTTGGCCAGTTGCGCCTCGCGGAACTCGGGGCTGGACGGTGCGGCATAGCCGCCGGTCTTGGCGCCGTCGGTCTGTTGCTCCTCGAAATCGAGATAGACGAATTCGGCGCCCATGCTCTCGACCTGCTCGGCCACTTCGGGGCGCACGTCGAAGGCGTAGGTGATCGCCCCGAGCGAGGTGGACGTGCCGATCGCGGCCAGCCCGGCCACGCCCGCGCCCACGACCAGAACCTTGGCGGGCGGCACCTTGCCGGCGGCGGTGATCTGCCCGGTGAAGAAACGGCCGAAATTGTTGCCCGCCTCGATCACCGCGCGGTAGCCCGCGATATTGGCCATCGACGACAGCGCGTCCATCTTCTGTGCCCGTGAAATCCGTGGCACCATATCCATCGCGATGACCGTCGCGCCCTTGCCGGCGATGGTCTTCATCTGGTCTTCGTTCTGCGCGGGCCAGAAGAACGAGATCAGGATCTGCTCTTCGCGCAGGCGCTTGGCCTCGGTATCGGTGGGCGGGCGCACCTTGGCGACGATATCGGCGGCCTTGTAAAGCTGTGCCGCGCTCTTGATCACCTCGACTCCGGCCTCTTCGTAGGCGGCATCGGTGAACCCGGCGGCGCTGCCGGCGCCGGCCTCTATGGCGCAGTCATAGCCCAGTTTCTGCAATTGCCGGGCCGAGTCGGGCGTCATGGCCACCCGGTTCTCGCCCTCGCGGACTTCCTTTGGCGTTCCGATCTTCAATGCGGTCTCCCCCTCTGGCAGATCAATTGGTCTCTGGGCCGCGGTCGTGCGACGGCCGGTTTTCATGGTCTGGGCGTCGTTATTTCACACTATTTTCCGTATGACACCAGCAAGATTGTTGCGACGTCATATCCATCGCCGGGTCTTTTCACAATACCGGGCAAATTCCATGCGGAACGTGCGGCGCATGCGGTTCTCTTCGGGGATGATGAAGCGCGTCTCGATGATCCAGATGAAGACGGGAATCAAGGGCAGCGCCAGCACGGCATCCCATCGCAGGATCAGCCCGGCAAGGATCAGCGCGTCGCCCAGATAGATCGGGTTGCGCGAGCGGCGGAAGATCCCCGTCTGTATCAGCCGCTCGGGCGTCTCATGCGGCACGATGGTGGTACGGTAACGGCGAAATTCCATCGCGGCCATGGCGATCAGCACCAGCCCGCCGCCCACCAGCAGCCCGCCCAGCAGGTCGGCCCACGTGTCGCCGAACACCAGACCCATCGGCAAATACACGGCCTGCATCCATGCAAGGATCAGGCACCCGGCCAGCCAGACGGGCGGCATGTCGATCCATTTGACCATTCGGGCGGTGTCCTCGTGTCGATGGCGGTCCGTGTACCATCGGGCAGAGTAACGCGTGACACGACAGAGGCAACATGACTTTTGCTCGGAAAAGGGCGCGCGGCCTTGTGGAGACATTCCGAGTTTCAGGACACGTGGCGGCAGGCCAACGTCGCCCGTTTTTCTTTTAAGGTGTCCGCAAGCTCTGTTGGATTGCATCGTTTCCATCAGAATGGACGTCTATGGCGCTTCTTCAGCGCAGTCCTTGGTGAACTCCATGCTGTAGATCACTTCCTCTCCAGTCGCTGGGTCGATCCCTGGAGCCCCATTGATGAACAGTCGATTTCCATCGAGGTTGAACGGGCGATCCAGCACCCCCTGCCAATTCGGGTTCCAAGAGCCATCAACCTCGTGAATGACTCTATTTTCTTCGAGACGGTAAGAGGCGACATACGCGAGCATGTCATCGAACAGCGTCGCTTTCTCCTCCACCGTCCATGCCCGCGCCTTCGGCGGGAAACGATCGCGACGGAAAACGGATGCCATCATCCGCCCACAGGGATGGTATGCGATATAGCCTATCGGAGAGGGCCCCAACGCGTCAGTGGTCTCTCCGGTTGCCACAGATGTGCGGGTCCACGTGTCCATACGCCACGAACCGATCAGTGCCTTGATGTCTGCCATACACGCGTCCTTCGGCCCATATCCGTCCGGATCATGCACACTTCTTTTTCCTTTTACCAGCGCGTTGACCCGAGAGCCAATCAGCATTGGGCAACCCGCCGACATCCGGAACGTCGGTGGCAAGTATTGCCGATACGATTTGCGGACACCGCCTTTCCTTCGTCGCGCGAAGTTCGAATGTCCCGCAAATCCGTCCCAGATGGCGGAGATATCAAAAGAGATTGGACCAGAAAAACAAAGGCCTGCCGACCTTTCGGTTGGCAGGCTGCAAGGACGCGTGTCCTGAAATGCGGAGTGGATCCCGGCCTTGTGCGGCCGGTGGGGGCCGCGATGGTCTGTGAAATACGGGCCCCGGCCCTGCGCGTCAGGGCCGGGGCGTTTAGGTCACTGGCGGTTCAGAACTTCAGTTCCAGCCCCGCGGTCGCCGCGTACTGGGTCGAGTGATCGGCGAATCCGCCATCGACATGCACGAAGATCTTGCTGGTCTCGTTCAGCTCTGCGCCGGCTTCCAGCCTGATGTCGAGGCGCACGTCGTCGCGTGACGAGATCGGCGCGATCGCGGCCCCGTTATTGATCCGGACCCCCTGGTTGGTGCCGCTGAAGAAACCGGTGCCGGCCACCTCGATCGCGCTGTAAAAGCGGTTGCCTTCGTGGAACCGCTCGATCATCGCGCGCACCCCGAGGCGACCGTAGAGCGTGTCCTCGTCGAAACTGGCGACCGTCACGCCGCCGTTGGTTTCGGTGTAGCCGTCCACCGAATGATATTCGTATCCGAGCGCGCCGAACGGGGTCAGGTGAAACAGCGCTGTGCTGGCGGGGTCCTTGCCCAACGGCATCGGCTCATTGCGATATCCGACCTCGACCTCGGCCCCGTAGGTTTCGCCGTCCGGCGTGCCGACGAAGGTGGTGCCCCCGGCGACCCGACGGTTGGTAAAGTCGTGCCAGGCCAGTTGCACATTGCCCTGCGTGTAAAGCCCGTCGGGCCGGCTGTAGGCCGCATAAAACTGCAGGGTCGTCGAATCCGTCGAAAGCGACGACAGCGAGTTGTCCTCATCCGCGTCGATCTCGCCATATCCCAGCGACGCCCCGAAACGCGCCGTGCCGGTGCCGACCTCGCGCGTGTGATCGGCGCCCACGATGATGCCGTAGCCGTCGTAATCCAGCCCGACATTGTTGCGATAGGCATCGAAATCGCCGCTATAGGCCGAGACCATGGCGTATCCGCGCAGCCCGTCCATCGTGAACATGTCTTCGGCGACCTGTGCGTTCTGCGTCACCTCGGGCGCGTCGGGATCGAAAGAGGCGCCGGGCCCGAACGCGATCCGGCGGGTTTGCGCGCGGTGGTGTTCCATCACGACCTTGGTGCTGCTGCGATACTGGTTCAGCGGGACCGCCATCCCGCCGCCGCCGCCGACGGCCGCTGTCGTGAGACATTCCAGAAGAACCGCCGAAAAGGCTGTTGCGGTCTGTCCACCCTTGCGCAGCTCGTTCAGGCTGGCCGTGCAGCCATTGGGCGTCGAGAAGGCGAGCTGGATATAATCCTCCTCGGTCGATCCGGCGTCACCGGTGACAGAGCCGAAGGGCGCCGTGGTGAACCCGTTGCCATCCTGAATGAAGGCCGTGGTCCCGTCGCTCGCGATGGCCGTGTTGCCCTGGTCATCGACAAGGTCGGCCTCGACGACAGAGATCAGGTTGATGCCCCGCGCGTTGAGCTCGCTGGAGATGCTGCTGAACGTCAGGGCGCTGTTGCCGTCGTCGCGATCCTCATCCGTCACGAGGACCAGCGTCGTGCTCGTGCCCGCGGTAATGGGATAGGTTTTGAGGATGAAGTCGATCGCCGAGTACCCGTCCTCGAACCCGCCGTCCGTCACGAGATCGTCGGTTGCCGTGGCAAAGTCCGCGGCATTGCCAAACAAGGCTCCACCGACATTGATCACACGGCCCAGATCGTCGGGCGACTGGTTGCCGCCGATACCGTTGCCAAACCCGGTCAGCCCGAAATTTATGGTGCCGAAGCCCGCGCCGGTCAGGGCCGTGTCGATCTCCGATGCGAAATTGCCGAGGTATGTCTGCTCGTTGGGCATCGACCCCGACTCGTCCACTGCGAAGATGAGGTTTGCGGTCGACTGCGCCGAGGCCCCCGTGGCCAGCGTTGCGGCCACGAGAACGGTCGTGGATTGCAGGATGTTCGAGATTCTGGTGGACGCCATCTTAATATGCTCCTTTGATGCTGCCTGCGGCCGGCCGATGCGTCGAAACGACACGCGCATGACGTAGCGTAACACACTACACGACACAGGGGTGGCTGAGGGCGACAGAATGGATTCAACTGGACGACTCCGACCAAGGAAACGTCCCA
>NZ_JBPBBB010000025.1:0-44679 GCF_050896375.1 Roseovarius tibetensis | reverse complement strand
CGGTCCTCGAAGCTCTTCGTCCAGAACCGGGAATTGCGCAGCTTGTCGTCCCGCGCGTTGTTGACCGCCTTGGGCTGAATCGGATTGCCGGTCTTTTTCGAGACCTGGGGCATCACGAACCCCCAGTGCGCTTGCTGCAGCCATCGCGCGCCGTCTGTACCGACCCCGACGATCGGCGACATGGTCTTCGGGAAAATCGCCGGCAAGGGCTCGGCGTTGCCCAGCCGGTCATTCGCGGGATCCACAGCAAAGAGCTGGCGCATGGCCTCGGGCGGCATGGTGTTGGAATAGAGGTTGCACATGAAAGCAAGGATAGCTCACCGATCAGCATGAAGCATGCTGAAATATCACCTCACGTCACTGCGAGACCAGACGACGCGCTGGGCAAGCTCACCCCAGGGTGCTCGGCGAAACCGACGCAGGGCACTTGTCACCGACGCCGAGGCCCGATGCTGATTCGGTCAGCGGCCCGCTCAAGTAGCAAACCGGTCATCCGCTCCGCTGATGTCGAACGGCGGCACAGCGCAGGAAGCGGGGTTTGCAGAATTTGGCCTGTTTACCGACAGCGGTCATTCGTGGAGAGTGCGGCGAAAGCCGGTTGAGAGCCCAAAGTGTAGAATTCTGCGGGTCGCCCAAAGGACCTCTGTTGCAGTAAACCTACCTTTCGCCCCTCATGATGATGGGCGCGTCGCCGACCTGATCGCTCGTTCCCAGATGCGCGTGTGGCAGACCCGTTCGGCGGGCCGCACGAGCCCGTCGCGCTCCAACCGCCGCAAGAGATGAAGGATCCCGCTGTTGCTCATCCCAAGCGCGTCGCGCAGCTCCGCTTGCGTCCGCGGACGTTCGAGCGCGTCGAGGACATACCGCCTGCGCGCTTCGGCCTGGCCGTTCCGGCGGCGCAACCCACGCCGCGTGTCCCTGACTGTGCCGGGCATCAGGCGACCTCCTGATCGCCGTCGGCACCATCGCGCACCCTCGCCAGCGCCTCATCCACCGAGGCGGCATAGTGAACAAGCGGACGCTTCAGCCCGTGGGTCACCAACACCCGCTGAATGTCGCGGCTGGCGCCGGTGAGCCAGAGCGCAACGCCCTGCTTCTGAGCCTTGTGCGCGAGACCCTCGATCATGTTGGCGCCCGTCGAGTCGAGGAACGGCACGGCCGAGAAATCGACAATCAGCGCCTTGTGTGTGTCCTGGATGCGGTCGAGAACCGAGCCGATCGAGGCGGTCGCCCCGAAGAACAGCGCCCCGCTGATGCGGTAGATGACGACGTCGGGGTTCGCGGCCTGCTCCTCGTGGTATTCACCGCGCGGGTGGGCGCTGTCGGCCTCATCCCGGCTGACGAAGGCGCGTTCCGTCGCAACCTCCGTCGTCCGGCTCATGCGGTGGATAAAGAGCACCGAGCCGAGCGCGAAGCCGACGACGATGGCCTCGGTCAGGTCGCGGAAGATGGTGAGGAAAAAGGTGGCGCCAAGGACCGTCGCCTCACCCCAGCCCGAGCGGACGAGGATCGCGATGGCCGGTTTCTCGATCATGTTCCAGGCCACCACTGCCAGAACACCGGCGAGCGCCGCCAGCGGAATGTAGGAGGCGAGCGGTGCCGCGACGAGCATGAACAGCAGGATGAAAAGGGCGTGCAGCATGCCGGCCACCGGGCCATGCGCCCCGGCCCGGACGTTGGTCGCGGTGCGTGCAATTGTGCCGGTGACGCAAAAGCCGCCGAACAGGGAGGCCCCGATATTGGCCGCGCCCTGAGCCACCAGTTCGCAGTTCGAGCGGTGGCGGCGGCCGGTCATGCCGTCGGCGACGACGGCGGACAGCAGCGACTCGATGGCGCCTAGCAGGGTGAAGGAGATGGCAGCCGGCAGGACCGCGAGGGTGGCCTCCATCGAGAGGGACGGCAGTCGCGGCGCCGGAAGCGACGCGGGGATTCCGCCGAACCTCGTGCCGATGGTCTCCACCGGTAATGCCAGCAACCCTGTCGCGGCCGCCGCAACGCCGACGGCGATCAGCATGCCAGGCCAGTGCGGACGCCAGCGTCGCAGCCCGAGGATGACGGCAATCGTGGCAACGGACAGGCCAAGTGCGGCTGGCGTCAGGCTCGCCCGTGCCTCCCACAGCGCCGGGATCTTCTCCAGCAGTTCGCCCGGTTCATCCGACAGCGTCAAGCCGAACAACTCCTTGACCTGGCTGGCGAAGATGATGACCGCGATCCCCGCCGTGAACCCGACCGTGACCGGAAAGGGGACGAACTTGATGAAAGTACCGAGGCGCAGGAACCCCACGACCGCAAGCATCAGCCCCGAGAGAAACGTGGCAAGGATCAGCCCCTCTATTCCGTGTTGGGCCACTGTGGCGGCGACCAGCACGATGAAGGCCCCGGCCGGTCCGCCAATCTGGAAGCGCGATCCGCCCAGAAGCGACACCAGGAAACCGCCAACGATGGCCGTGTAGAGCCCCTGCGCCGGAGTCGCGCCGGAGGCGATGGCGATGGCCATCGAGAGCGGCAGCGCCACGATGGCCACGGTCAGCCCGGCTATGGCGTCTGTCCGCAGCTGCGTCAGCCCATAGCCTTCGCGCAGGACGGTGACGAGTTTCGGGGTGAAAAGCTCGGCGAAGCTTGGGGCATCGCTCTGTCTGCTGGTCTGGTCTTTCATCTGTGGCCGCACCTTTGGTCGGTGTGCGGCGGGATCGTCGGCATGTCGTCGGCGGTCGCCGTCGCGGGTTTACGAATCAGTGTTTCGGCAGAGGCACCTTCAGTCTCACGCCGCGCCCGCCTGCGGTGCTGGCAGCACCTTCCGCGATCAGTTCGACACCGGCGCGCTCAAGCGCCGCCACGACCTTGGTCAGGCTGCCCACGACGCCGCGCACATTGCCGTGGCTGGCCTCCATGCGCTGGATGGTCGGCACGGAAAGCCCCGCCCGTTCGGCCAGGGTTTTCTGGTCGATGCCGAGCAAGGCGCGGGCGGCGCGCATCTGAGGGCCTGTAATCATTGATAATATCCTGAACGCGACGATAGGTATCTAGAGTTTGCAAGTCGATATGTCAAATATCATGTTACTTAGCCTGATGTAGGGCAGCAAAGAGTGCTTGGATGATGGCACCGGTCAGCAAGCTGTCCGCGTGCGGACGTCGTTTTGCGATGCCGAAAGGCAGTCACCGTCCGCAGTTCACTAGTTCGCAGTCTCCGCAGCGAAGGTCAGCTATCGCAGATTCGGGCCAAGGGCTGTGGGTCCGCTTCGGGCTGACACCGGTCCTTCGCCACATCAAGCCCGAGCGGCCGCTTCGGTGACTACCGCACCTCGGCCCTAGGGGTCGCTTGCACCCCCCTCCCATGGTTCCTCCAGGGCGCTGATCGTATACGGGGGGGCTCAGCGCGCGATTTCGCTAGCGACTGGATTCCTCACCGGGGAATCCACTTGGAATCCACCTCATCGGCTCGACTCGGATTTCTGACTCATTATCAGCAGCTTAGCCGAGGGCCCCGCTGGCAAGGTGGATTCCTCGGAGGAATCCAAGGAAGCCACCTGAACGGAATCCACCCCAGCCGGAAGCCGCCTCGGAAAACCCCTCGCAGGCCCGCCGGGGCGATGTTCAGGGAAGATCTTGATTCCAATGCAAAAAACCCTTTGACATTTCTTGCCCCCTTGACGTACCTCTTAATAATCGAAGAATTGCGCCCGGAGGACACCCCTCGCGGGCGTTTTGCTTTTCCCGACATCGTGGATCCTGATGCTGCCGCCAACCGGACTGGTCGCGGGTGTGCGTCTGTCCGCCTTTCACCACAACAGAGAATATCCATGGACCTTATCTTCGCGCCGAGCGAGATCGAGGCGTGGCCGATCGACCGGCTGCGCCCCTATGCCCGCAATGCCAAGATGCACGGCGACGACCAGGTGGCGCGGATCGCCGCCAGCATGGCGCAGTTCGGCTGGACCGTGCCCTGCATGGTGGCCGACGATGGCGAACTGATCGCGGGCCATGGCCGGGTGCTGGCCGCCACCATGCTGGGGCTCACCGAGGTGCCGGTGATCCGGCTCAGCCATCTGGATGAGGCCGAGCGCCGGGCCTACCGGATCGCCGACAACAAGCTCACGGAACTCGGCGACTGGGACGAGACCATGCTGCGCGACGAGATCGCCGGGCTGCTGGCCGAGGATTTCGACCTGTCGCTGCTGGGGATCGGCGAGGCCGAGCTCGACGCCCTCCTGCAGGATTCCGCGGCGCAGGACGGCGACGGCCCGGTCGAGGGCGAAGACGATGTGCCCGAGGCCACGGCCACGCCCGTCTCCGTGCCGGGGGACCTCTGGCAGCTTGGGGATCACCGGCTGATCTGTGGCGACAGCACGTCGGCCGATGTGGTCGGGGCGCTGCTTGGTGACGTGAAGCCGCTGCTGATGGTCACAGACCCACCCTATGGCGTGGCCTATGACCCTGCGTGGCGTAACCAGGCGGGCGCCGCGAAGACCAGGCGTACGGGCAAGGTGATGAACGATGACCGGGCCGACTGGCGCGAGGCATGGGCCCTGTTTCCGGGTGATGTCGCCTATGTCTGGCACGGGGCGCTGCATGCGGCCGAGGTGTCGGAGTCGCTGACCGCCTCGAATTTCGCCATCCGGTCGCAAATCATCTGGGCCAAGGATCGGCTCGTGCTCAGCCGCGGTGACTACCACTGGCAGCACGAGCCCTGCTGGTATGCGGTCCGGACCAAGGCGAAGGGTCACTGGGCCGGCGATCGCAAGCAGACGACGCTGTGGCAGATCCCAAGCAAGGATCAGGACAGCGAGACGGTGCACGGAACGCAAAAGCCCGTGGAGTGCATGCGCCGCCCGATCCTCAACAACTCGAATACCGGCCAGGCGGTCTATGAACCCTTCATGGGATCGGGCACGACGCTGATCGCGGCGGAAACCACCGGGCGGATCTGCTACGGGATCGAGCTCGACCCGGCCTATGTCGATGTCGCCATCGAGCGGTGGCAATCTTTCACTGGGGAGGAAGCCGTGCTGGCGGAAACCGGCGAAAGCTTCGCCGCCTTGAAAGCCAGGAGGCGCGCGGCATGAGCGTGCCAATGCGTCCAAGTCAGATCGCGTTCTGGCCGCTGGAACGGCTCAAGCCCTATGCCCGCAACGCCAAGACCCATGACGCCGATCAGGTGGCGCGGATTGCCGCGAGCATGGCCGAGTTCGGCTGGACCGTTCCCTGCCTCGTTGGCGAGGACGGCGAACTGATCGCCGGACATGGCCGCGTCCTGGCCGCGGCACAGCTGGGACTGGCGGAGGCGCCGGTCATCGTGCTGAGCCATATGAGCGAGGCGCAGCGCCGGGCGTATCGCATCGCGGATAACAAGTTGACCGAGCTGGGCGGCTGGGACGAGGCGCTGCTGCTGGAGGAGCTGCGCGGGTTGATGGCCGAGGATTTCGACCTCGGGCTGATCGGCATCCATGAGGACGAGCTGGAGGCGCTGCTCAATGATGCGGATGACGGCGATGATGATTGCACGCCGATCGCCATTGAGGCCGCGGACACCATCCCTGAACCCCCGGCCGAGCCCATCACGCAGCCCGGCGATATCTGGGCGTTGGGCAATCACCGCCTGATCTGCGGCGATGCCACTGACGCGGATGTCGTGACCAGACTGATGGAGGGCGCGCAGGCGTCGCTGATTTTCACCTCGCCACCCTATGCCCAGCAGCGCGACTATGGCGCGGCGAAAGAGACGGTCGGCGATTGGGACGCGCTGATGCAGGGCGTCTTCGCAGTGGCGCCGGTCACCGACGCAGCCCAGCTGCTGGTCAACCTCGGCCTCGTGCATCGCGATGGTGAGTGGATCCCCTATTGGGAGCGCTGGGTGGAATGGATGCGCAACTCTGGCTGGAGGCGCTTCGGTTGGTATGTCTGGGACCAGGGGCCCGGATTGCCCGGCGACTGGAACGGCCGCCTCGCGCCGTCACATGAGTTCATCTTCCATTTCAATCGCCAGCCGCGAAAGCCGCACAAGACGGTGGAAAGCAAACATGCGGGCGAGACGCTGGGCGGCGGTGGGCTGCGCACCACCGAGGGCCAGGTCAGGGCCAAGACCGGCACCGGCAACGCGATCCAGAGCCACCGCATTCCCGACAGCGTCTTCCGTATCATGCGCCACAAGGGCGGGCTGGGCGCGGCCGGATCGCACCCGGCCGTGTTCCCGGTGGCGCTCGTCGAGGCAGTCCTGGCGGCCTTCACCGATCCGGGCGATCTCATCTACGAGCCCTTCTGCGGCTCCGGCACCCAGCTGGTTGCCGCGGAACGCACAGGTCGGCGCTGCTTCGCGATCGAACTGGATCCGGCCTATTGCGACGTCGCCGCACGGCGCTGGGAACTCGCGACGGGGCAGAGAGCCAGCCGGATCTACAAACAAGAGGAGGCAGCGAAACCCGCGCGCCGCACGAGGACACGCGCGTGACGCAGTCGCGCCGCATGTCGTTGGTCGAGGCCATCACAAATGTCGTCGTCGGATATGCACTGGCCGTGGCCACGCAGATCCTGGTGTTTCCATGGTTCGGCTTACAGGCAAACCTCGGCGAGAACCTCGCGCTGGGCGGGATCTTCACCGGCATATCGCTTCTGCGCGGTTACACGCTGCGCAGGCTGTTCGAGCACTGCCGGTAGTACTGACGCCACCAGCTTGCCGGAATGGAGATGTAGGCGCGCCAAAAGCCTGATAGGGACGCCGCCATGTTGCGCCTTTTCGACATGCTGGGCCGCTCCGCCGCGATGCGGGCCCTTGATGATGCGCTCCGGGCATCCGGCGTGCATCCGCTTCTCGTCCCGGAGCCCGTGAAGCTGACCGTGATCAAGCTCAACAAGAAACATGCCGGTTTCAGAAATCAGGATGTTGCTTTCGCCGAAGCATCACAGTTGCTGGCCTATTGCATGCTCGGACATGAACAGTTTGCGGCCAGCAACAGCATGGCCGATGCCGATCGCATCGACGATCGAGTGGAAACGGCACTGGATGACGGTGACACGCTGGATGCGAAGCTGATCCTGTTGGCGCTGCATGCAGGGCGGATCGCGCCGGACATTGCAGATCGGATCGATCTCGACGAGGCGTGAGCCCGATCATGCGTCCAGACTGTAGACGGTGCCCCTGTCCGCCTCTTTCCGGGAAGTGATCGCGAGGCCCAGCTTCTTCTTGAGCGCCCCGGAGATCATGCCGCGCGCGCTGTGAGCCTGCCAGCCGGTCGCTTCGACGATCTCGGCAATGGACGCCCCCTCGGGGCGCTGAAGCAGCGCAATGATCCGGGCCTGCTTGGTGCCGGCGCGGATGGCCGGAGACGTCGGGGCTTCGGAAGCCTCGGACGTCGGCGCGGGGTCCGGCTTCGCCTTGCGCGGGGCGCTGGCGGCCATGGGGACCACCGGCTCGATACCGATCGCCTCCAGCCCGGCCTCGGTCGCGATCAGCGTGGTGCCATGACCATCACCGGTCTCGCGCCAGAGGGGCTCGCCCTTGCGGATATCGGCATCGACCTCCTCGAGCCAGCCATTGGAAATCATCCGGGCAACTGACATTTTGGCGGCAGCGCCATGCAGCCCCTCGGGCAGCGGCATGGCAAGATTGCCGGGGCGCGTGGCCGCGCGGCTGAGGATGATGGTCTGTGTGTCGGTGAGTTTGGACATCGGGGCCTCCGGTGTGGTCGGGCAACGCGGGATGCGCCGCCTTCTACCGGCATTCGCCCGGCTTACGCGGCCCCACTGGGGCCACGGTCCCGGCTCATCCCGCCATGGTGGCGAGCTGCGCCGAAGGCCGGGCTGGAAGGATCACTCGGCGTGTTCGCCTTCGTTGAAGGCGCTGTCGGTGATGCGCTTGAGGAGGCTGGAATAATGCTCGAGCGTGCCTACTTCGCCCCAGTTGATCTCGTCGGGGTGAGTCTCGAAATGATCGTCGCTGAGCGCCTGCAGGCGCGCCAGCATCTCGTCGATCTCGGCCTTCTTCGCGATGAACGCGGCGAGCGCGGCTTCTTTGTTCTTCCGCGCTTTATCGGCGCGGAGTTGGTGGCGCGGCGTGGTGGTCGGGTTCAGGCGGGTGGTCATCTCGGTGGCTCCGTATGGTGAGTTGCATCGTCCTTGTGTCACCAGAATCGCTCGACGGGGAAACACAATCAACTCGAATAGACGTACGTCTCCGTTTACTTCCAATGCCTTGAGGATGACAGAAGTGCCATGAAAGGGATGTCCGAGCGCGCCTATGCCGCCCATGCCGGGCTCTCGCGCGGCGCAGTGCAGAAGGCACGCAAGGCCAGCCGATTGGTGCTGTTCGCCGATGGCTCGATCGATGCTGCGGCCTCTGATGCGCGGCGGAGCGGGATGACCGATCCCGATCAGCAGATGCGCGCGCGGGGCGGGATTGGTGGCATCGGCGGTGCTGAGGCCGGTACAGTGTCCGGCCCCGCCGACAGCACCGCCTATCTCAAGGCGCGCACTGCGCTGACCGTTTACATGGCGCAGGACAAGCAGATCGCTATCCAGTGCAAGAAAGGCGCGCTGGTCGATCGCGCCCGCGCCGAGACGCTGGTGTTTCGACTGGCCCGGCAGGAGCGCGATGTCTGGATCACCTGGCCCACGCGCGTGGCCGCCCTCATGGCCGCGCAATTGTCCGCCGACATGGAGACCGCATCCGGGACGCCCGTGACGATCGAGACGGCGATCCTGCAAAGGGTGCTGGAAACCCATGTCCGCGAACAGCTCGACGCCCTGGCCGACCTCCGGGTCTCGCTTGAATGACGGAGATCATGACGAGGGCCTGACCGACGACGACCTGAACGCAGACCTCGATCTCGGGTTCGATGGCGCGGAGGACATCCTGCGTGCCTGGCGCCGCGGCGTGCGTCCCGATCCGGATCTCACGGTGTCGGTATGGGCAGATCAACATCGCTGGCTGTCCTCGCGCGCCTCGGCCGAACCCGGGCGGTATCGCACCGCCCGCACGCCCTACCTGCGCGAGATCATGGATGCGCTGAGCCCCGCTCACCCGGCGCAGCGCATCTCGTTCATGAAAGCCGCGCAGGTCGGCGCCACAGAGGCCGGCAACAACTGGATCGGGTTTGTGATCCACCACGCGCCGGGCCCGATGCTGGCCGTGCTCCCCACGGTCGAGATGGCGAAGCGCACATCGCGTGGCCGGATCGACCCGCTGATCGCGGACAGCGCGGCGCTGAAAGAGCGCGTGCAGCCGGCGCGGTCCCGCGATGCGGGCAATTCGATGCTGTCCAAGGAGTTCCCCGGCGGCATCCTGGTGCTGACCGGCGCCAATTCCGCCACCGGCCTGCGCTCGATGCCCGCGCGCTACATCTTCCTCGACGAGGTAGATGCCTACCCGGCCTCGGCCGACGAGGAAGGTGATCCGGTCACGCTGGCCGAGGCCCGGACCACCACCTTCGCGCATCGGCGTAAGGTGTTCATGGTCTCGACGCCCACGATCCGAGGGCTGTCCCGCATCGAGCGCGAGTTCGAGGCCAGTGATCAACGCCGCTACTTCGTGCCGTGCCCGCATTGCGGCCACATGCAGTGGCTTCAGTTCGAGCGCCTCCGCTGGGAGAAGGATCAGCCGGAGACCGCCGCGTACCATTGCGCGGGCTGCGAGACGCCCATTGCCGAGCATCACAAGACAGCGATGCTGGACGGTGGTGAATGGCGGACCACGGCCGTGCCCGCGGATGCCCACGCCATCGGGTTCCACCTCTCGGCGCTCTATTCGCCGATCGGCTGGAAGAGCTGGGCGCAGATCGCGCGCGACTGGCTGGCGGCGCAAGGCTCCGACGAGATGCTGCGTGCGGCGCGCAATACGCTGCTGGGCGAGACATGGGTCGAGAGCGGCGAAGCCCCGGACTGGCAGCGCCTGGCGGATCGGCGCGAGGCCTATCCAGCACAGATCCCCGCGGGTGGGCTGTTCCTGACCGCGGGCGCGGATGTGCAGAAGGACCGCATCGAGGTCGATGTCTGGGCCTGGGGCCGTGGGGGAACCAGCTGGCTCGTCGATCACGTCGTGATCCCGGGCGGTCCGGATGACCCCGCGTGCTGGGAGGCGCTCACCGGGCTGCTTGGCCGGACATGGGTTCATGAGCACGGCGCGGTGATGACGCTGGCCAAGCTCGCCATCGATACCGGCTACGAGTCGGCGGCCGTCTATGCCTGGGCGCGCCAGCAGGGCACGGCACAGGTCGCGCCGGTCAAGGGCATGGAAGGGTTCAATCGGGCGACGCCGGTCTCGGGGCCAACTTTCGTGGATGCCACGGTGAACGGGCGCAAGCTCAAGCGCGGCGCCCGGCTCTGGACCGTGGCCACGGCCACCTTCAAGGCCGAGACCTACCGCCATCTGCGGCTGGAGACGCCGAGCGACGAAGCGCGCGCCAATGGCATGCCTGACCCGCCCGGCACGATCCATCTGCCGGACTGGGCCGACAGCGAATGGCTCAAGCAGCTGGTGGCCGAGCAGCTGGTCACGATCCGCAACAAGCGCGGCTATGCCCGGCAGGAATGGCAGAAGCTGCGCGAGCGCAACGAGGCGCTCGATACCCGCGTCTATGCGCGCGCCGCGGCCTGGATCCTTGGGGCCGATCGCTTCGATGAGCGGATGTGGCGGCAACTGGAGACGCAGGCCGGCGTGGAAACGGCACAGCCCACGGCCCCGACCGAAGCGGTGGAGACCCCGTCCGAGCCCGAGGCCGGGCGTATCACGACGCCGCGCCGGCGCGGCTGGCGCGTCAGCACGCCGAAATACATGGAATGATGATGACCCTCGATGATCTCAAGGCCCGCCACGACGCCTTGCTGGCGGCGCGCTACAGTGGCACGCGCAGTGTCAGCTATGACGGCAAGAGTGTCACATACGGCTCGGATGCGGAAATGGCGGCAGCGATTTCGGATATCGAGCGCCGGATTGCCTCCATGGAACGTGGCGCCGGGCGCATCTTCCGCCCCCATGCCGTGAAGGACCTGTGATGGCCGCGATGAACTGGCGCCAGCGTCTCGGGGCCTTCATCGGCGGGTTCGATGCCGGCCAGCACCACCGCCGCCTGCGCGGGTTTCGTGCCACGCGCGCACATGTCAACGCGCTGGTCGCCGCCAGCGGTCCCGACATCACGGCGCGCGCCCGCTGGCTGGTGCGCAACAACGGCTATGCGGTGAACGCCGTCGAAAGCTGGGCCGCCAATACCGCCGGTGACGGTATCAAGCCGATCTCAAGGATATCCGATCCAGCCCGCAAGGAGGAGCTGCAGCGGCTCTGGCTCGACTGGACCGACGAGGCCGATGCCGAAGGGCTGACCGACTTCTACGGGCTGCAGCGCCGCGCGGCGCGCGAGGTGTTCATCGCCGGCGAGGTGTTCTTCCGCATCCGGCCCCGGCGTGCCGATGACGGGCTGAGCGTGCCGCTGCAGCTGCAAATGCTGCCCGCGGAAATGCTGCCCCTGGAGCAGAGCGGCACCGCGGCCAATGGCAATGCCATCCGCCAGGGGATCGAGTTCGACCGGATCGGGCGGCGCGTGGCCTATCACTTCCTGCGCCGGCATCCCGGTGACAGCACCGATCCGGGGCTCGTGGGTGAGACCGTCCGCGTGCCGGCAAGTGAGGTCATCCACCTGGTCGATCCGGTCGAGGGCGGCCAGCTGCGTGGTGTCTCGAAATTGGCGCCCGCCATCGTGAAGCTGTTCCTGCTGGATCAGTACGACGATGCCGAGCTCGACCGAAAGAAGGTCGCGGCGATGTACGCGATGTTCGTCACATCGCCCGCACCGGAGAACCCGCTCGCCCCACCCGAGGACGAGGACAGCGGGGCGGGCCTCGAGATCAGTCCCGGCCAGATCGTGCGCCTCGATCCGGGCGAGGATGTCACCGTGGGCCAGCCCGCCGACAGCGGGGCGACCTACGAGCCGTTCCAGTACCGCACGCTGCTGCAGATCTCGGCCGCGCTGGGCATCCCGTACCCCTATCTCGCCAATGATATGGTGAAGGGCAACTTCTCCAATTCGCGGCTGGCGCTGATCGAGTTTCGCCGGCGCGTCTCGGCCTGGCAGCATTCGGTCATGGTCTACCAGCTTTGCCGGCCGGTGTACGCGCGCTGGATGGATGCCGCTGTCCTTTCGGGCGCGCTGACCCTGCCGGATTACGAGGCCAACCGCGCACGGCTGGTGGCGGCCGACTGGCTGCCCACCAAGTGGGACTGGGTGGATCCCCTCAAGGACGCCAATGCCGAAATCGCCCAGATCGAGGCCGGGCTCAAATCCCGCACGCAGGCCATTTCCGAGCGCGGCTATGACGCAGAGCAGGTCGACCGCGAGATCGCTGCAGAGCACGCCCGCGAGCGCGACCTCGGTCTCGATTTCCGCCGGCCGGGCTCCCCGGCGCAGGGCGCGACGGCGATGCCGGGTGAGACCGGGGAGCGGGACGCAACCAACACCGATGGCACAGACGATACCGCGGAGGACCGCCCGCGTGCAGACGAGGACCAGCCCTGATGCTCTATGCCCGTATTGCCGCGCGCGCTTTCAACACCCCGCTTCTGGTCGAGCCGACCAAGGCGATGGCGTTCCTGTCCGGTCTGGGTCCGCGGGTTCTCGGGCGGCGGGTCGAGCTGGCAGGTATGGATGACGTGCCAGAAGGCGCAAGACCCCTGCCCGCTCGTGCCGGCATCATCGCTGGAAACCTCGCTGAAAGCCTGCGCCAGCATGGTGACGCGCCCTACCCCGTCATTGACGGCATCGCCGTGATCGAGATCTCGGGCGTGCTCATTCATCGCGGCGGCTGGATCGGACAGTCATCGGGCCAGACCAGCTATGAGGGGATCGCCGCACAGATCGAGGCGGCCGCCAGCGACCCGTCGGTGCGTGGTGTCGCGCTGGAGATCGACAGCTTCGGCGGCGAGGTTGCCGGGGTGTTCGATCTGGCCGACCGATTCCGCGCCCTGCGGCGCGACAAGCCGGTCTGGGCGTTCGTCGCCGAGCACACCTTCTCGGCCGGCTATGCGCTGGCTTCTCAGGCGGATCGTATCCTGCTGCCGCGCACCGGCGCGGTGGGCAGCATCGGGGTTGTCGTCATGCATGCCGATCTCAGCGGCCAGCTCGATCAGGACGGCGTGCAGGTCACGCTGATCCATTCGGGTCAGCACAAGGTTGATGGCAATCCCTACGCCCCGTTGGCCGGCGATGTGCAGGACGACATCCAGCGCGAGATTGACGTGTTGCGGTTTCTCTTCGCCGAGACCGTCGCGGCCGGTCGCGCCGGACGATTGAGCCAGGACGCCGCGCTGGCCACCGAAGCCGCCACCTATCGGGGCGCAGACGCCGTCGCGGCGGGTCTCGCCGACGAGATCACCGATCTTGCGCGCGGCTTTGCAGCCTTCCGCGAACAAGTAGCGCGCACGTCCGGTTCCACATCTGCGCGCATGCAACGCGCATCCCTTCCCAAACCCCGAAAGGAGACCGCCATGGCCCATGCGCCCGACCAGGAGCCCACGCCGCAAGAGGAGGAGGCCCGTGATGCGCAGCCGGATGATGCGAGCGAAACGAAAGACGAAACGCCTGCGCCAGACGCATCCCCCGAGGCCAGCAGCGCTGCAGCAGCGCCTGCGCCTCACGCGACGTCTGCATCCTCCGACGCGGCCAGCGCCGAACATGGCGCCGCATCGCCGCCTGCAACCACCCCGGCATCAGAACCGCCCGCCACGCAACCGGGAAATCTGGCCGAGGTCTCGGCGCGGCTGCGCCAGGAGGCGGCGGAGATCACCGAGATCGCGGCGCAGGCGGGCCGCCTCGGCATCGCGATCGACGCGGCGAAAGCCCTGCGCGAGGGCACCACGCCCGAGGCCCTGCGCAGTCTCGTACTTGAGCGCGCCAGTGCCGCCGCCGATGCGCGCGATGTCGTCGCCGCACCGCCGTCGCCCGCCCTGCCGCAGAAACCGGAAAGCCCGCTCGTGGCCGCAGCAAAGCGGTATGCGGCCGCGAGCAAGAGCGGCTGACGCACCGCGGGCAGAGCCGCGCCAGACCGCCCGACATCCGACCACCCAACGAACCCCGTAGCACCATCCCGACGGGGAACCCTCCCGCATGGACCTGAAGGATCTCCGACATGACCTTTCTCACCCAACCGCCCACGATGGGCGACGTCCTCAAATACGAGGTCAACCCGAACTACACCCGTGAGACCGTGCCGCTGCTCGCCGGTACCGCCTATCCCGTCGGCTCGGTGCTGGGGCGCATCACCGCCAGCGGCAAGTACAAGCTGGCCACCTCCGGCGGCACTGATGGCGCGCAGAGCGGGGCCGCCGTGCTGCTCTACACCGTGGATGCCACGCTGGCCGATGCCGTCGGGGTGGTGGTCGTGCGCGGTCCCGCCATCCTGTCGCGCGCGGCCCTCTTTTATGACGAGACCGTCGACGACGCGGCCAAGATCGCCACCAAGATCAGCCAGCTGACCACACTGGGCATCGTTGTCCGCGACACGGCCTGATCACTGCAGCCGTGCCGTAAATGCTCGGCCCGGCACGCCTCCCTTTATTCTTTCTCCGGAGATCCCTCATGACCCTCACCCGCAACCCGTTCGACGCGGGCGGCTATTCGCTCGCCGAGATGACGCAGGCCATCAATATCCTGCCCAATCTCTACACCCGCCTCGGCCAGATGGGCCTGTTTCGGTATCAAGGCGTCACGCAACGCTCCATCGTCATCGAGCAGCGCGAGGGCGTGCTGAGCCTGCTGCCCTCGGTCCCGCTCGGCGCGCCCGCCACGGTCGGCGAGCGCGAACAGCGTTCCATGCGCAGCTTCGCGCTGCCCTGGATCCCGCATGACGACGTGATCCTGCCCGCCGATATCCAGGGCATGCCCGCGCTCGGTCTTTCGGACGCCGCCGATCCGCTGGTCGAGGTGATGAACCGCAAGCTGACGCTGATGCGCCGCAAGCATGCCCAGACCCGCGAATACATGGAGATAAACGCCCTGCGCGGCATCGTGAAGGACGGCGCCGGCACCACGCTCTACGACTACTTCACCGAGTTCGGGCTCACCCGGATCTCTGTCGACTTTGCTTTCGGCACGGCCGGCACCAATATCCAGGCCAAGGTCCGAGAGACCCTGCGCGGGATCGAGGACAATCTTCTGGGCGAGACCATGACCACCGCGCATGCGCTGGTCAGCTCGGAGTTCTTCGACAAGCTGATCAGCCATCCCAAGACCGAGGACGCCTACAAGTTCTACTCGGCCACCGGGGGCCAGCCCCTGCGCGACGACATGCGCCGCGCTTTCCCCTTCGCAGGCATCCTCTTCGAGGAATACAATGGCTCCGTCACGCTCTCGAACGGCACCTCGGAGCGGCTGATCCCCGCCGGCGAAGGCATCACCTTCCCGATGGGCACGTTCGACACCTTCACCACCTATGGCGGGCCGGCCAACCTGCTGGAGACCGCCAACACCGTCGGCCTGCCGCTCTATGCACGCCAGATGATCGACGCCAAGGGCCGCTGGATCGACCTGATGACGGAAAGCTCGATCCTGCCGGTGAACAAGCGTCCGCGGCTGGCCATCCGCCTGCACAGCTCGAACTGACGTCCATGTCGCTCTTTGCAGACGTCATCGACACGCTCTTCGGCGATCCCAACATGGCCCGCGATGCGGTCTACACGCCGCAAGGTGGTGTCGCCGTCCTTGTTCGCGTGGTTGCGCGCCGCGCGGACGACACCACCGCGTTTGGCGAGGCGCGGCTCTGGTCGGAGACCACGCGCGTTGATCTGCGCGTCGCCGAGGTAGCCAATCCGCGCCCGGGTGATCGCCTCGAGATCGACGGCGAGGCCTTCCTTATCCAGGGCGAGCCGGTGCGCGATCGTGAGAGGCTGGTCTGGACGATTGATCTGAGGCCGGCATGAAGCTGAAACTTGACGTCACACCTGACCTGGTCACCATGATGGCCGCCGAGATCACCGCGGGTGAAAAGGCCGTGTCTGCTGCCACACGCGAGGCCGGGACCAGCCTCAAGACCGCCTGGCGCGGGCAGATCACCGGCGCGGGGCTCGGCCAGCGCCTGTCCCGCACGATCCGGTCCGAGCAATACCCGAAGGGCCAACCCAGCCTGAACGCCGCCGCGCTGGTTTGGTCGAAAGCGCCGGACATCGTCAGCGCGCATGACACCGGCCCGCTGATCCGCTCGAAAGACGGGTTCTGGCTGGCGATCCCGACGCCCGCCGCCGGACGCGGTCGCGGCGGTGCACGGCTCACGCCCGGCGAATGGGAGCGGCGTCGCGGGCTGCGGCTGCGCTTCGTCTATCGCCGCCGCGGACCAAGCCTGCTGGTCGCCGACCGCGCCCGCATCAACACGCGGGGCACCGCGTTGGCGTCGCGCGCGAAGACTGGCCGCAATCAGGTTACCGCGCCGATCTTCCTGCTCGTCCCGCAGGTCAAGTTGTCCAAACGGCTGGATCTGGATCGTGATGCTGAACGGGCACATAATAGTGTGCCGGGGTTGATCGTGGCGAATTGGGCGGAGGGGCGTTTTCGATGAGACATCGAAAGCAAACCCTCTGGCGCAAGCAATCGGACGAGGTCAGATTGGGTGTCTAACCATGCCGAGCCACGCAATGCCATCAACCGAACGACTGAAACAGGACAACGCCCATCTGTTGCGGACGCAACGGCACTTCCGGCGTGCGGCGGACGTGATCACGAAGGCTTGGTCCAGTTTCCCGCAGGTTGCCGCGATCGCCGTTATTGGATCGGTTGCAAAGCCCCTGTGGAAGGAAGTGCCGCGTTTCACCCCGTATCGCCGCCGCGGCATTCCGCTCTGGCATGAATGCAAGGACCTCGACCTCGCGCTCTGGCTTGACGATCTGGGTGGCCTCGGTGATCTGCGGCGGGCAAAGGTGGCAGCGCTGAGGGCCGAGCACGAGCGTCAACAGGATTTCGGTGTGGCAGATCATCAGATCGACGTGTTCCTGTTCGAGCCTGAGCGCGACGCCTATCTCGGCAGGCTATGTCACTTCAATCGTTGCCCGAAGTCGCGGCCCGAATGCGCCGTACCGGGCTGCGGTGCAACACCGTTTCTGCGTCAATTCCCTGATTTCGAGGTGGATGACGACATCCTCGCGAATGTGGAGAGGAGCACGCTCTACACACGCGCTGGCGGCATCCAATGCTTCGCCTCGGATCTTCCCGAGCCTGTCGAAAACCCATAATCCTGCGCCTGTGCCATCGCTTGCACCCCTTTGTACGGAGATGGCGCTGAAAGCGCAGCATCGAGAAATTGGCCATGCCCACCCCACGCGAAACCATCCTCGCCGCGCTACACGCGCGGCTCTCGGCGTTGCCTGCCACCGCCCTTCGCGGCGACGTGCTGCCCGAGCGTGTCCCGGTCGAGGGCCTGCTGATCCTGCGCGATGGCGAACCGAGGGATCCGGAGGTGACGCTGTCGCCGCTCGCCTACCACTACCAGCATCGCGCCGAGATCGAGGCGGTCGTGCAAGGCGCCGACCGTGACACCGCCTTCGACGCGCTGACCGCCAGCGTCGGCGCGACGCTCGCCGCCGACCGCACGTTGGGCGCCCAGAACCAGAAGGAGGTCACGGTCAATGATGCGATCGACGGGCTCGACCGCGCCATGACTGCGACGCTGGCGGTCGATTGCGGCGCAGGCGGCACCGTGACGGTCAGTGCTACGGATCTGCGACGGCATGTGCGGTTGCTGTTCACAGGCAGCCCGGGCGCCGGGTTCACGCTGGAGCTCGCCGATGTGCCGCGGCTTCTGGCGGTGCGCAACGCCACCGATGCCGCGGCCATGGTGACGGGCACCGCCGGCCTCGAGGCGGTGGAGGTGCCGCCCGGGGCGGCGCTGATGGTGCATTCCGGGCCGGACGGGGTCACCGGTGTCGGTGCCGCTGGCGGCGGGGTCTACGACTTCGGCGCCGTGGCCTTCACCGCCCCGCCGCCCGGAGCGGTCATCGGCAAGGTGGTACTACCCCGCGCCATTGTCATCCCTGCGGATTTTGCCGGCGCGCGCGGCCATGTCGACACGGCCCCCGTCGCCGATTGGGTGCTCGATGTCATCCGCAACGGGCTGAGCATCGGCACCATCACCGTGGCCACCGACGGCGCGCTGGCCTTTGCCACTATCGCAGGGGCGGCCGTGCCGATAGCCCCGGGCGATGTGATCCGCTTCGTCGCGGATCCGCGCGATACTCCGGCCGAGACCGCGATCGCAGGGTTTTCGGTGACCATCGCCGCCGAGGTGGCGACCTGATGGCGCTTTTGTTCACATCATTGATCCCGACCGGAACCGGTGCCCCGCCGCCCGTGCCTGCGGCGATCGAGACCTTCTTTCCCGACGGCCAGAACAGGATGTTCGAGCACGATACGGGCCTGACAGCGCAGGTGGCGGGCTCCAACGGCCGCACCTTCCTGTCATGGGATGTGCCGGGCGAGCATGCCGATGTCGAGGTGCTGGCCCGGGTCACCACCGATGCACCGCCGACGCGTCGCATCGGGATCATCGCGCGCGGCAGCGGCAGCGCGGGCACAGAGACGGGCTGGGTGCTCCAGCGCGCCCGCGACGACGAATCCTTCGAGATGGTGATCTACGATGCCGGGAGCTTCACCATCAAGCAGGCCTCGGCGGCCGCCCAATACGTCAATCCGGATGCCCGGTGGGTCTGGCTGCGCCTGCGCCTGCAGGGCACCCGGGCCCAAGGCCGCATCTGGGCCGACGGCGTGCAGGACGAGCCGGCCAACTGGCAGATCGATGTGACCGACAGCGCCGTGGCATTGCCCGGCCGCATCGGGCTCTTCGGGTTTGACGCCGACACGCATCTTTTCTGCGACCACCTCGCGGTCGGCGTGGGCGGTGCGGTGGCCCCGTCGCCCGGCGATCCAGTGGGCACGGATCAATACCGCATGGATCCCGCCACGACGGATGTCGCGACCGGCTGGACGCCCCGCTGGGCGCCGCTGCAGCAGGCGCTCTCGCAAGCCGGAACAGACGTCACCCAGATCATGCCCTGGGGCTGGCAGGGGCTCTGGGGTGAGGCGGGCGCGACCACCACCGCCCTTCTCGGGGACGACCGGCTGTCGCTCACCGCGGGCGGCAATGCGCGGCGGGCCTTCGTCTACTGGCCGCTCGGGCGTCTGGGTGATTGCGACATCCGCACGCGCGTGCTGACCACTTCCCAGACGAACAACCAGATCCGGTTGCATGCGCGCCTGCCCGATTACGCCCCCGGCGCGCCGGAGCAGGGCTACATCCTCGACTTCGTCTCAGGCGCGGTCGAGCTGCGCAAATACGACGCGACAGGCGCCACGGTCACGCTGGACGACACCGCCGGGATCAGCTGGCAGGCGGACACATGGTACCACGCCCGCCTGCGGCTCGAGGGCGATCTGATCCGAGGCAAGGTCTGGGCCGGCAGCCCGCTCGACGAGCCGGCCCTCTGGGCGCTCTCGGCGCAGGATACCGAATTCGCTAAGGGTTATGCCGGGATCGGGCTCTACACGGCCACCGGCACCAGGCGGTTCGATCACATCCGGATCGAGAGCCTCGATCCGTAACGCAGGTTCGCGGCCCGTCCCCCGGTCGGCACCACGTTACCCCGCCCAAGTCATCACCCTCAGGAGGCCCCATGTCCGAGCGCGACAGCGTCACCGACCAGATCATCCAGGCGTTCCGGGATCATGGCGTGGCGGCCGCGATCGGCGTCTGGTTCACCTTCATCGGCGGGTTGGCCGTCGCGGTCACGCGCAAAGCGTTTACGAACGAGGCGCTGCTGCACAAGCTCGAGCAGGAGCTCGAGGCCGAGCGCCTGCGCATCGAGAAGCGCCGCGACGAGGACCGGCGCGTCGATCACGACCGGCTGGAGCGCATCGAACGCGATATCCACGACATGCGCAACCTGATGTTCGCCGCGTTTCAGCGCGGCCGCGACGAGTGACCGCCGCGGGTCAGGCGCGCCCGCCATAGCGCAAGCACGGCACATCTGACCGCAAGGTGACGCTGACAGACGTCCAGACCCGCAATCCCGACATATCGAACCTGCCGCCCATCCGGACGGCGGTCTCTTCCGCATGCCTGTTATTCCGAAGGAGCCCCCTCATGTCCGACCCCATTCGCAGTTTCCGTCATTTCCGCGAGGTGCCCGAGCGTCTCTGGCGCTGGTCCGACTTCTCACCCGCCGAGATCGCCTGTCGCGGCACCGGCCAGCTCAAGCTCCACCCCGAAGCGCTCGACACCCTGCAGGCGCTGCGCGATCGGCTGGGCAAGCCGCTGATCGTCAACTCTGCCTACCGCAGCCCCGAGCACAACCGCGCGGTGGGTGGCGCGGCCCGATCCAAGCACATGGATGGCACGGCCTTCGATATATCCATGGCGAACCATCACCCGGAGGCGTTCGAGGCCGCGGCGCGCGAGGTGGGATTCCTCGGGTTTGGCACTTATCCCCGCTCGAACTTCATGCATGTCGATCTCGGGCCCGCACGCCAGTGGGGCAGGCCATTCCCGCCGCGCGCGACGCCCTTTGCGGCCGAAACCCCGCCCGCACGCGAAAAGCTGGCCGAAAGCCGGACGCTCAAGGGCACCGGAGCGGCGGGCGTGGCAACTGTCGGTGCCGGCGGTGTCGAGGTGGCGCAGGAAGTGCTGGCCGAGACGCAGGGCGCGGTGCTGCCGCTGGTGCCGCATCTCGATACGCTTCGATGGGTGCTCATCGCGCTGGCGCTCGCGGGGATCGGCGTCGCCGTCTGGGCGCGGGTGGATGACTGGCGCAAGGGCCGCCGCTGATGTGGGGGCATGCGCTGGCCGGGATCCTGGCTCGACCGTGGGCGCGGCGGGCAGCAGGTCTTGGCCTCATCGTGCTCACCGTCACCCTCTTTCTGTTCAACCTCCGCCGTACAGCCGAGCGCGCAGGCCGCGCCGTCGAACGGCTCGACATGCTGGAGCGCAATGATGCCGTGCAACGGCACATGCTGGAGGCGGCTGCGCAGCGGCCTTGTGATCGGGACGCTCTTGTTGAGCGGTTGCGCCGGGGTGGGTTCTGATGCCCCGCCCAGCGCGTGTCCGCCGGTAGTGGAGTACAGCCCGGCCGAGCAGGCGCGCGTGGCAGACGAGGTGGCGGCGCTGCCGGAAAGAGCCGTGATCCTGGAGTGGTTGGCGGATTATGCGGTTTTGCGCGACCAGGCACGGGCCTGCACAGGCTGAGCGGTTTCCGAGATTCTTCACAACCCCTAAGGACAGGCCGGGCGAACTCGGCGGGAAGCACCGAATGCCTCGATCGTCACGGGTGACGCCCGGCGCGTCCTTGTTATTCACGATGTCAATCAGCCGAAGGAATCTTCGCCGTCGCCGGTTGATCCTTGCACGGAACCTGCCGTATGTTGCGATTGTAAATGGGCACAATTGTGCACCCCTGAAACTGCAACACCGACTCTCTAATGCTGTCGGATGCATGTGCACGATAATCGGTTCGTCACCGGTGTGCTCTTGAGTTTGCGAGTCGGGGATCTGCGCGTGCAGAATTTCGTTTTCGGCAGGAGAAACCGTGACGACAAGCTGTAAGCCTAAGGCGACCCTTCCGTCGACAGCTTCGTGGCCTCCGATCCCGATCCAGTCGCCGGTATCGATGCGCCCGACCTTTGCCGAGGCCGAATTCGGGGTAACCTCTGGCGGCTGTATTTTTCCGCGACCAGACGACTTACAGCGTCCCTTGGGGTTTGAATTGGCGATCGGCATTGACGACCGGACTGTCTTCCAAGCTTACCCGAGATGAGGGAACCAGATCAGCCAAATATTGATGGAGATCTCCAAGGAGAAATCTGATAATTTGGGATGGAGCAGCAAGGGAATCTCTGAAAAACCTTCGGTTTCCAGCGTGATCTGATAAGATCGCGGTGACCTTGAGGGGAGCCGCTCCGATGCCGAAACAGCCCGCCTTTCCCGGCCTGACACATGTGATGAAGAAGAAGCACACGCGGCGAGAACGGTTTCTCGCGGAGATGGATGTGGTGGTGCCATGGGGGCGTCTTCTGTCGCTGATCGAGCCGCACTATCCAAAAGCCGGACCGAAGGGCGGTCGCCCTCCGATGCCACTGGAGACGATGCTGCGGGTCTACTTCCTCCAGAACTGGTATACGCTGAGCGACCCGATGGCTGAAGAGGTGCTCTACGACAGCGAGGCGATGCGGCGCTTCGCCGGGATCGAGCTGGGCGATGACCGCATCCCGGACGAAACCACGATCCTCAACTTCCGTCATCTTCTGGAGCGGCACGGGCTGCCCGAGGCGATCTTTGCGGATGTGAATGCGCATCTGGCCGACAAGGGCATCACGCTGTGCTCGGGCACGCTGGTGGATGCCACGATCATTGACGCAGCGTCTTCGACCAAGAACAAAGCAAAGGCCCGCGACCCCGAGATGTCTTCGACCAAGAAGGGCAACGACTGGTATTTTGGCATGAAGGCGCATGTCGGTGTCGATGCCGCCAGCGGCGTTGTGCACAGCTCGACACAACGACGGCCAAGGTGCACGACAGCCGGGTCTGGGACGAGTTGCTTCACGGCGAGGAGACCTCGGTCTGGGCTGACAAGGGCTATGTCAGCGCCGAGCGCGAGGCTGCATTCACCGGCGCGGACCGCTGCTGGGGCGTCATGCGCAAAGCCCCGAAAGGCGGCAAGCTCCATCCCCTGGAGGAGGACATCAACAGGATCATCTCCATGGTGCGCGCCAAGGTCGAGCATCCGTTCCGGGTGGTGAAGCGCCAGTTCGGCTACGTGAAGACTCGCTACCGCGGTCTCGCCAAGAACCGTGCCCAGCTCTTCACGCTGTTCGCCCTCGGCAACCTGTTTCTGGTGCGACGAAAGCTGATGGCATGAGGAGGAGTCTGTCTGAAAACCGCCATACCGCCCCTCCGGCGGGCCTGAACCCACGAAATCCGGCCACAAGACGCCGTCGTGCGACCAACAGAGCGATCAGGCCGCCTTGTCGGCGCAGCCGAACGCGTTGATCAGACTTTCCCAAGGAACGCCGCGACCACAGCCTATTACACCAGCTTCAGAACTCCACCTCGACGCCCAGCTCGACGGAGAACGCGTTGTCGGCTGCGTCGAAGGCTTTACCCGGGAAAAACCAGCCGAACTTGGCGCGCAGGCGGACGTCCTCGATGTCTTGATAGCCAAGGATCAGGTTGACGCCGTGGCCGATGTCGCGGCTTTCGCCGTTGGTTTCAGGCCTGACCCGGGCGCCAGGAATGTCGTCTTCGGTGACCTCGTCCTGGCGATATCGGTGATAGGTCAGATCGATCGAACTCCGCTCGGTCGGGCGGACGCCGAGCCCGACCGTGAAGACCTCGAGGTTACTGAGATCCGGGTCAAGCGTTTCGCCATAATATCGGAAATCCTCGACCCCGTTAAAACGGTAGGTGTTGTCGTGCAGCCCGGTTTGCCGGAACTGCCTGTCGATGCCGCCCGACGGGTCCGGATCGCCGCTGCCATAGGCGTAGGCGAGGGTCAGCGACGGCTCCAGCGTGCCGGGAATGCGGTAGGTTGCACCGATATCGAGCGCTGTGCCCCGAAGGCGATTGCCATCGGCACGCCCGCGCAGCATCACGGCGTTGCCCCAGTAGCTGAGCCTGTCGGTCGCGTCGCCATGCGCCCTGAGACCGATGTAGACCGGATCTTCATCGAGGTCTTCGCGACCGTTGCGGAAGAACGTGTATGCTGAAATCAGGTGGTCGTCCGACGGCGCGAAGCTGAGGGTGGCCGCGTAATTGTCGATCTTGTCCTCTTCGGGTTTGGGCTCCAGCAGGTTTTCCTTGAAGGCAAGTTCGCGCCCGGCCATGATCTCGAACGCGAGGCGCTCGCGCTCATAGAGGAACCGGATTCCATCGAGATCGGCATCATAAAGCCATTCCCGCCTGTCCTGGACCTCTTGGCGACCGAGGCGGAAAGACAGCCCGGGCCGGATGTCCTCGAAATCAAGATAGAACGCCTTGACGTTGAACTCGACCTCGTCGCCCTGCGGGCTGCGGTCCCGCCCGCGCTCGATGACCGTCCTGTACTCTGTCTCCAGTTCGAGGAAAGCCTCGATCTTGTCACTGACCTCATACGCGATCTCGAAGACGAGCTCGGGACGCAGGGCCGACAGCTCGTCGCCCGTCGCGTCGTCGAGGTCGCGGTTGCGCAGTGTTTCGGCGTTTATCTCCAGCGTGCGCTCGATCTCGAAGCGCTCAAGGAAATCTGACACCTCGTCCTCGTCCGCCACGGCGAAGGTCGGGGGCAACAGGCAAATCGCGCAGGCAAACATCAGGATCGGGCGCGGTTGGATCCGCAGTTGTTCAAGGTTCATGGGGGTTCCGTTTCAGCACATAGCCACGGTCTGCAAGACTGCATTGGAGGGGTCCGTAGGAGCGGTCGCTCGACACCCGCCCCGAAATGCCTGCGCTACAGGAATCATGGCTGACATTTTTCTTTTGCTCCAAGTTCTGTGGCCGCGTGCCCGAGGATCGGCTCGACCGTGTGACTGCGCCCGGGCAGCCGCATGCCCAGGTGAACGTGTCTCGCAAGCGAAACGGCCTGGAGAACGGCGACCCGTTCGGGATCGGCCGGACCTGACGCCGCGCCGTAGCCCTCGCGGAACGCTGCCTTTTGCCGGTCGAACGCGTGCGGATCGGCGTGATGTCGCAGGCCAAGCTCGTCGAGATGCGCAAGGAAGTTGCCGACATCGATCGCGGGATCGCCGCAGGCATAGAGATCGAGATCGACGATCCAGATTCGGTCGCCCTCGACGATGACCTGGTCAAAGTAGAAATCGCGGTGAATGCCGCAGACAGGGCCCTCGCCGATCGCCGCCACTTGCTCAGCGGCGTTCTGGCTGATCACCCGCATCGCGGGCGCCAGATCCGGCCGCGCCTTGCCGGCCTCGTCAAGCGCGCGGCTCAGCACCGCAAGCTCGTCGGCCATCGTCCAGCGCCGCGTATCAGCAGGGCCGACGCGGTGAAGGGCTGCGAGGGCCGCGCCGGTCCGGGCGAAGGGCGCGGGATCGGCATCCGGCGCAAGGCCCTCGCCAAGCCCGACGCCGGGAACCAGCTCCTGAAGCCAGAGGCCGAGATGCGGGATCGCACCGACGGCGCGCGGAACACCGACCCCACCGCTGCCGTCGAGACCGGCTGCGCGCAGCGCATCATGCAGGGCGGGCATGCGGCGGTCGAGGCCCTTCGACCGCAGCTTGCCCAGTACGGCGCGCCGATTTCCCTCTGCGTCGATCATGTCATAGCGCACCAGCGCCCGCCGCCCGGGTTTGTGCCGCAGCAGACGCGGCTCTGTCATCCGGACATCCCTCGCCGCGTGGCCCATGGCCGCGGCGAGGGCGGGTCCAGCCTTGGCCGGATCGAGTGCATCATCCAGTTCAGGCAGGGCCGGATCGACACGCCGACGCCGCGGTGCAAGAAGCCCTGCGGCACGGTCGAGCAGCGTGCCGGTACGCTCCGGCCAGTCGGGGTGCCGGATGCGGAACCCCTCGGTGGCCAGCATCAGCAGCCCCCGGGCATGTTGCACCGCGATTCCCTCGGGCAGCCATCCCGCGCTACGGGCATACCCATCCATCAGCGCGGTCCCCATGGCCTCGGCCGTCTGCGGTGCAAGCACGCTATCGGCGACCTGCGCATCAAGCCGCGCGAGGAACGTGCCGAAATCGCTGGCCGGATCGCCCGTTGCGGCATGATCCCAGTCCAGGATCACCGGTCGCCCCCCGGACAGCATGACCTGATCGGCGCTGAAATCGCCATGGATCAGCGTCGTTTCATGATCGGTTGTCTGCAGACGGTCGGCAAGCGCCCCCGCGATGCGCCCGGCCTTGCGCCCGAGCTCTGTGTGCAGGGCGGTCATCGCCGGCGCAACCTCGTCGAGTGCCGCAAGCTCGTCCGCGCGCGTGGTCGCGGCGGCGGGACGAAACGCGGCGGCATGCAGCCGGGCGAGCGCGGCCCCGGTCCTTGCGACCGCGTCCATGTCCGGTGCCCGGCCCAAAGCCTCGGGACAAAGCGGATCGCCGTCGATCCACTCGGTCACGAGGGCGCAGCGACCGGCATCGCAGCCAAGAAGCCGTGCCCCCTCATGCGCGGCCGCGCCCGCCGCGCCGATCAGGGCCTGGTTGAAATCGGTGGCCGCAGTGATCTTCAACGCGGCGCGGGGACGTCCCTTGGCGGTTATGCAGGCAACCAGCCTTCGGCCGGGCTTGTAGCGCAGGATCTCGATCTCGCCCTTCCAGATACCGCTGCGGCGGCCAATCAGACGCCGCAGGAACTTTTCCCGGCGGGCGGCGTCGCAGAACCGCCTGAGCGATTTCAGGTCGCGGTCAAGACGGGCGGGGATGACCGCGATGCAGGCGGCATCGAGCATCACGACATCGGGTTCCCCGCGCCACTCGTCGCGGCGCAGGACCTCGCGGTAGCGCTCTGGTGTATAGGCAAAGGCTGCAATCGGTCCCTGTTCGGGATGCATGAATGCCGCGGCGCAGCTGGTGCCGGGCTTGTAGCGCAGGTAGGCGGGCGCGAGCTCGTGACACCCGATCATCCGTCCGAATTCCGGAGCGTCCAGAAGCAGCGGCAGGCCGGGCAGCGCGGGATCGCGATCGCAGATGGCGCGGTCAGCCGTTGACAGCATCTTTCACCTCCGTGCCCTCGGCCTGATGGCGCCATTGCCGCGCATAGCGCCCGTCGCGGGCCAGAAGTTCGGCATGCGTGCCGTCTTCCACCACCTTGCCATGTTCCAGGTACAGGATCCGGTCGGCCTGCGCCGCGAGGCCCAGATCATGGGTCACACAGAAGGTCGTGCGCCCGTCTGCCAGCCGCCAGATAGCCTCTTCCACCGCGACCTCGTTGGCGCCATCGAGCCCGGTGGTCGGCTCGTCGAGGATCAGGATCGGGCTGCGCCGCAGCACGGCACGGGCGATGGCGATGCGCTGGCGCTGGCCGGCCGACAGGGTCTCGCCGCGTTCGGCGACCTGCGTGGCATAGCCTTCGGGCAGTGCGGCGATGAAGTCATGCGCATTGGCGCGGCGCGCGGCCTCCTCGATCTCGTCGTCGGTCACCTCGCGCCCGGCCCCGAGGGCGATGTTTTCCGCCATGGTGCCCCGGAAGAGCAGCGTTTCCTGTGGCACGAGGCTGGTCTGCAAGCGCAGGCTTTCCACCGTGAAGTCGCGAATGTCGGTCCCATCGAACAACACGCGCCCGGCGGCCGGATCGTAAAGCCGCAGCATCAGCGACGTCAGCGTCGATTTGCCCGCCCCCGACGGCCCGGTCAGAACCACACGTGTGCCCGGTTCCACCTGCAAAGAGATCGGGCCAAGCGTCGGCTGACCCGCGCCATAGGCGAAGGCGACATTTTCGAATGCCACCTCGCCGCGCAGGGCGGGTGCGGGGCGCGCATCGGGCCGGTCGCGGATCTCGGGCAACTCGTCGAGCAATTCGACCACGCGCTCGCCCGCAGCACTCGCCTTGGCCAGGCGGGCGGTGTACTTGGCATAGCTGCGGATCGGGCGGAACGTCGCCTTGAGATAGGTGATGAACACGATCAGATCGCCCGGCGTAATCCGCCCGCGCATGACCTGGAGCGCGCCGAAATAGAGCACCAGCGCGGTCGCCAGCGCCACCAGAAGATCGACCCCCCGTTCCAGCCCGGCCGCAAGGCGCTTGGCCTTCACGCCGTCCTTGAGGCTCTTGCGGTTGGCGCCTTCGAAGCTGGCCGCGGCGCGGTCCTCGATCGCCAGCGCCTGCACCGTGCGCATGCCCGCCATCGCCTCGGCCGCGGTCGCGGCCATGTCGCCTTCCAGCTTGCGCTGCTTACGGCTGACATCCTGGATCTTCTTGCCGGTGCGTACCGAGCCGAGCCACAGCAGCGGCAGGGGTACCAGCGCGATCAGCGCAAGCTGCCAGTCGAGCCACAGCATCACGCCCACCATGCCCACAAGCACCATCGCGTTGGCCGCGAGCGGCAGGGCGGCGGTCACCATGGTTTCCTTCAGCATGCCGACATCGCTGATCAACCGGGTCGTCAGATCGCCGGTGCGCGCGCGGGTGTGAAAGCCCAGTGACAGGCCCTGAAGGTGGCGGAAAAGGACACCGCGCACCTTGGTCAACACACGGTTGCCGACGATGGCAAAGCCGATGGTCGCCAGATACTGGAACGCCGCGCGCAGCCCGATCACGACGACAAGCCCCGCCGCGCACAGCGCCAGAAGCGTCATCGGGTCGAGCGCATCGACGAGCGCCACGCCCGATCCGCCCTCTCCCGCGATGGTCGAGGGGACGACGCGGTCGATCACGAACTTGAGCGGCCAAGGCTCCAGCAGCCGCATCAGCGTGGACCCGATCAGCGCCGCGGTCGCTCCGGCCAGCAGGGCCCGGTGTTGGCGCAGATACGGTGCGAAGCGCGCCAGCACCCGGCGCAGCCCCGGCAGGGCCTTGACCATGGAATCCGGTCGCTTGCCCGCCATCACGCCACCGATCTGGCAGGCTGCGCTGCCGTCAAAAGGCGGTCCGCGACCGCGTCCCAGGTGCGATGCGCCAGAACATGCGCGCGCGCAGCCGCGCCAAGACGGGCACACAAGGCCGGATCCTGCGCCAGCCGCGCGAGATCCTGCGCCATCGCGCCCGGGTCGTCGGGATCGGCCAGACGGCCAAGCGTGCCGTGATCCAAAACCTGCGGCAGGTCGCCGATCCGACTGGCAACCACCGGCAGTCCGGCGGCCATGTATTCGTAGATCTTCAGCGGCGAGAAATAAAATGGCTGATCGGCGGAATAGGGGGCTGTCGCCACATGCATGCGCGCCAGCCAGCCCGGCACTTCGGATGCGGGCACGGCCCCGGTCAGATGCGCCGCCGCGCCAAGTTCGAGGGCGTCGAGGCGGGCCTCGATACCGGCGCGATCCGGCCCGTCGCCCACGATCAGCAGCCGCGCATCGGGCACCGGGCCTGCCCGCAGCAGCGCGAACGCCTCGATCAGCGTCGCGGTATCGTGCCACGGTTTCAGACTGCCCAGAAAGCCGATCGTGAACGGCCCCTCCGCCGGGTCCATTTTCGGGAACCGCGACGGGTTCACGCCATTGGGCACCACCTCGATCCGGCCCGAAACGGCCCCGAACCGCGCGGCGTAGTCCGCCGCCCCCGGCGAGACCGCGGCGACACATCCCGCGGCGGCAAAGGCACGGCGCGCGCTGTCGGCGGCGGCGTCCCGGAACACCAATGCGCGATGGCGCTCCTGCTCGTCTATGAGGGGCGCGTTCAGCTCGAGGATCGACGGGGTGTCCCGCGCCGCCGCCGTCTCCATCGCGGCATGCGCGAAGAGCGCGTGGCGTTCATAGATCAGGTCGAAGGGGCCATTTTCGGCCAGCACCGCCGCGACATCGTCATTGGTGGCCAGCGCCCAGTCGGCCCGCGCGTCGGCCTCGGCACCTTTCGGCGGCTTTTGCAGAGCATGGCAGGTGACGGCGGCCAGATCGTCGGGCGGGGTGTCGCGCAGGCGCGGCGAGATCAGCGTCACTTCGGCACCGCGCCGCAGGAAGGCCCGCAGGATTTCCTGCACATGGATAGACGCGCCCTTGGTGCCGAAAACCGGAATGCCCGGATCGGTAGAGACATAAGCGATCCGCATCACGCCACCGCCGACGGCTGCGCAGCCGGCGTCCCCTGGTCGAAGAATAGCGACCGCAGCCGGGCCGCGTTCCGGGTGATGTCGAAGTCACGCTCGATCGCGGCGCGCGCCATGCGCGACAGCCGGTCGCGCAACTCGTGCGAGGCGAGCAGTCGCGCCAGCCCGTCGGCCAACGCCTCGGGGTCGCCCTCGGGCACGCAGAGGCCCGTCTCGCCATCGCGGACCAGTTCGGGAATGCCCGTCACGTCAGTGCCGATCACCGGGGTGCCCAGGGCCATCGCCTCCAGCAGGACCGTCGGCAGCCCGTCGCGATTGCCGTCGCGCCCCGTCACGCAGGGACAGGCCAGCACGGCGGACTCGCGCATCATCGCCACGACGTCCGATTGCGGGCGCGGCCCGAGCAGTTCCACCACGTCGTCCAGCCCGCCGGCCTCGATCTGCGCGGCCAGATGCGCCCGGTCATCGCCGTCGCCGATGATGCGGCAGCGCATCGGGATACCGCGTTCGTGCAGCAGCCGCACTGCCTCGATCAGGATGTTGAAGCCCTTCTTCTCGACGAGCCGTCCGACCGCAAGGATGTCCACTGCATCCGCGTGCGGCGCAGCATAGGCGAAATGCTCCAGATCCAGCCCGTTGTAGAGACGCACGACCCGCGCGGCATCACTCCCAAACCGCTCGCGCAGATAGGCGACGTTGAAATCCGACACCGTCACCACGTGCCGCGCGTCGCGCAGCTTGTCGGCAAGGTTCACGTTTTCCTCGTACTCGTGGAAGATATCCTTGGCATGGGCGGTGAAGCTGTAGCCTATCCCGGCCAGCTTTGCCGCCAGCCGGGCGACGGTCGTGGCGACAGTGCCGAAATGGGCGTGCAAGTGATCGACACCTTTGGCGCGGCAGTCCAGCGCCAGCAGGATCGCCTGTGCCACATCGCGCCCATCCTCGTCATGCATTGCACCAAGCGTGGCCCACGCCCCCGGCAGCTCGGTCGCCGCGCGGGCCGCGAGGCGCCACAGCGCCTCGGCATTCTTCAGCTTGTCCGGGATGCGTGTCACACCGGCGCGCACCTGTCCCAGCCGGTCCTGGAAATGCGTCTCGTCCACCGGCCGCAGCGCGAATATCTCGACAGCCTGTCCCGCCGCCTCATGCGCGAGGATCTCGTTGACGATGAATGTTTCGGAAAAGCGCGGATAGCGCTTCAGGACATAGCCCACCCTGGGCGTGATCGTGTCGGTATTCATGCGTGTGTCCTTCATGTCATGCAGGTGTTCAGGCCGACTTGCGGAGCTCCGCGTCGCGACCGTCCAGCGCCGCGTCGGCCAGCGCGCGCACCCGCCGCAGTCCGCCCATATCGAGCCCTGAGCGGTTCGGGGCCTGTCGTGTCACGGCACCGGCCATCCATGACCCGAGCCCTGCCGGCGTCAGCGTGTCGGGGTGCATCATGTCCAGAAATCCGCGCTGCGCCAGCCGCTCGGCCCGGAGCAGTTGTTCAAGGCGCGGCCTCACCCGCGGCACGATCAGCGCCGGGCGATCGAGCGACAGCATTTCGGTGGTGGTGTTGTAGCCGCCCATACCCACGATGGCGGCAGCGTGGGCTGCCACGGCAATCGGCTCGGGCACGAACTCGACGACCGTCAGGTCATCGCGGGCAGCGGCGATGCTTTCGATCCGGCGCTTGTGCGCGGCCGACATCTGCCCGCCGGTAATGAGGATACCGCGATGGCTCGCCGGCATCGGCGCCCGTGCGAAAGCATCGCACAGCGCCGACCCGTCGCGCCCGCCACCGACCGAGCAAAGCACATAGGGCCGCGGATCCTCGCCGACGAGATCGACATACGCCTCTTGTGCCGCGGGTGCGCCAAGCCGGCCGCGCTGGTCGAGGTATCCCGTGAAGGCAATCGGCGACGCGGTCTCGATCCCGTATTCCCGCGCCGTGTCGTACAGGCCGGGATCGCCATAGATCCAGACACCCTCGTAGAAATCCCGCAGCGCCTCGAAGTTGCGCTGCCGCAGCCATTGGCGGCGCGTCGTGGCCGGGTCGTCGATCACGTCGCGCAAACCGAGGATGATCCGGGTCCGCGCCTTCTTGCGCAGCGCCTTCAGGGTCGGGTCGAGTTCGTATTGCGCCCCGCGCGGCACGTTATCGACGAGCATCAGGTCGGGCGCGAAGGACTCGACGGCGGCGCGGATCGTGGCGGCGCGGATCCTGCGCAGACCGTCCAGCCCGGTGGACATGTCGCGCGCAGTATACTCGCCTGCCTCGGTCTTGGCATAGGCCGGCAAGCTGACACAATCGACACCGGGCGGCATCACGAATGCCCCGGCCTCGCGCATCCCGGCGATCAAAAGAATATCAGGTGCGCATGCACATCGCTTCAGGGCGCCCGCCAACAGCATGTTGCGGCGCAGGTGGCCGTATCCCAGCGTGTCATGCGAATAGAGGACGATCCGGGGGGGTCGGCGCGCAGATTCGGCGTCTGCTCGAAAGAGCGGCGTTTCGGCTTTGCTTACGTTCATGTCCGACCTCGGCGTCCCCAGCAAAAATCAACACCGCAGTCCTGTCACACCTCCAACGAGTAACGGGAATGCGAAGTTAATATGACTACGGACTAAAGTCGGATTTATTCCATGCCTTTCAAATTAGAATCCTATTAGAGCCGCGGTCCGGGGGTGCATTGGCAAACAAGCGCCGCTATTTTCAGCGGGATACGGCCTACACCCGGCATCCGCGTTGATAGAGAGGCACGGCACATGCTCATCCGAACGAAGCTTCTGGCCAGCCACCTGATCAAGCTGGTCAGCGTGATGCTCGTCTGCTTCGGGATCATCGCCGCGCTGATCTTCTCCAATCAGGACCGCCAGCAGATCAAGAACTCGTACGAGGAATTGCGCAACATCAACCTCGCGGCGATCCATGCGAACCGGATGTCCGAGCAGATCGCAGAGCTGTTCATTCTTGGAGGCCAGGAGCCCGACCTCGTGGAGGCGCGCGACGCTCTGCTGGCCCGGCTGGACCGTCAAGCCAACCTTATCCGCGAACACGAGAGGCTTCCCGACGATCAGGCCACCCTACCGGACGAATTCCGGCAGATAGATGAAATGAAACGAATCGTTACCGAGATCGATCAGTCCCGCAAGGTGCTGGGGGCACATCTCGCGGCGGGTCGCACGGAGGAAGCGACCCGTGTCTACAGCGACGAATTCGAGAACAGGCTGGATCACCAGTTGGGAGAGTTGCTCGATCAGGCAATGGAGCGTCAGCGCATGGGTGTCGAAAGCGCGCTGGTCAGTTCCGAACGCCTGACCCACCGCTCGATCATCATGGCGGTCAGCCTCGTCGTGATCGTCGCGGCGCTCGGGATCACGAATGTCATCATCTTCGAACGAACGATCATGTCGCCTATCGCGACTCTCGTCACCGGTGCTAATACCGTCGGCCGCGGCGATCTGGAGCACATGGTATCCGTTCGCGCCGACGACGAGCTGGGGCATCTTGCGGCGCGTTTCAACGCAATGACCCGTGAATTGAAGGCGCAGCGCGACGCGCTTCTGGACGCCAAGGCAAACCTCTCGGACAAGGTCGAGGCGCGCACAGGCGAGTTGCGCGACAGGACCCAAGAACTGGAAGAGAAAAACGACAGGCTGCGACAGGTCGATGCCAGCCGCGCCAACTTTTTTGCCGATATCAGTCATGAACTGCGCACGCCGCTCACGATCCTGCGCGGCCAGGCCGAAGTCACGCTTCGTGACGAGGACGCGGATCCGGCCGAGCTACGCGACGCGTTGGAAGCTTGCGTGCGCAACGCCGAACATATGGGCCGACTGGTCGATGATCTTCTGTTTCTCGCGCGCTCGGAGGCAGGGTCGATCATGGTGGCGCGGGATGAAATCGTGCTTCAGGATGTCGTTGACAGTGTCGTGCTTGACAGCAAGGGGCTGAGCCGCCGGGCTGATATCACCATCAAGCCAAGCCGGCCATCCGGGCCGTTGATCGTGATCGGCGACAGTGACAGGTTGCACCAGGCGGTGCTTATCGTGCTGGACAACGCGGTGAAGTTCGCGCCGAGGGGAAGCCAAGTCGACGTCGACCTCGAAGCGCAGGCGGATCGGGCCGTGATCCGCGTGCGCGATGCCGGGCCCGGCATGACCAGGGAGGAACTCGGCTGCGCCTTCACCCGATTCTATCGCGGCCAGGCGTCGCGGCCACGCTCTGGACGGGGTCTGGGGCTTGGGCTGTCGATCGCGAAATGGATCATCGATCAGCACGAGGGCGACATTTTCATTGAAAGCGAGCCGGAAGGCGGGGCGCGGGTCGAGATATCGATCCCGCTCGCCAGGGTTGCAGCATGACGGTCTCGGATGGTCCACCTGACCGGATACTGATCGTCGAGGACGATCCCGGCATTGCCGCCTTCCTTGCGAAAGGACTTCGCAAGGAAGGCTTCGACGTGGACATCGATGCGACGGGAGAGGCGCTCGTCGATCGCGTGCGCGCCGGTCGGTTCCGGCTTGTTGTGCTCGACCGGATGCTGCCGGATGTCGACGGGGCCGATTTGTGCCGCCAGCTGCGCGACGCGGGCGACGACACCATGGTGCTGATGCTCACGGCGAAGGATGCGCTTGTCGACAAGCTGGACGGTCTGAATGCCGGTGCCGACGACTACCTGACCAAGCCCTTTGCCTTCGACGAGTTCCTTGCCCGGCTTCAGGCGCTGTTGCGCCGCGCCCCGCAACCTGACGCAAACACCGTGCTGCGCATCACGGATCTCATGATCGATGTCACCCGCAAGCGGGCGGAACGCGGCGGGCGTGATCTGCAACTCACCGCGACCGAATTCCGGTTGCTACAGTATCTCGCCGAAAATGCCGGAAATGTTCTGAGCCGTGCGGACCTTCTCAAGGCGGTTTGGGACTACGAATTCGATCCCCAGACCAACGTGGTCGAGGTCTACATCACCTATCTGCGCCGAAAGCTCGACCTTGGCGCCGACGTCAAGCTGATCAGAAATCACCGTGGATTCGGGTATTATCTCGGTGTTGATTGACCGCGACCGATCAAGAGCACAGGGCGGAGCCGTGCCTGCCTTGTTATCCGTCCGACGCCTTGCGCACCCGCAATTTCGTCAGCCGCGTGTGCTCGCGCTCAAGGATATCGATCCTGTGGCCGTGGACCGTGAAGGTTTCGTCCCGGTCGGGGATGCGACGGGCGAAATCGATGACAAGACCGGCCATCGTGACCGCGCCGTCCTCCGGCAGGTCCCAGCCCAGGGCCCGGTTCACCCCGCGGATGCTGATGCTGCCGGGGACAACGACCGATCCGTCGGTCTCGGCCTGCAACGCCGCGTCACCGGGATCGTCATGTTCATCCGCGATCTCGCCGACAATCTCTTCGAGGATGTCCTCCAGCGTGACGACACCTCGCATGGTCCCGTGTTCGTCGATGACGATCGCGAGATGCGTGTTGGTCTTGGAAAAGGCCTGTAGTTGATCGTCGAGGCCCGTCACATCCGGAATGAAATGGGGGGTCATCGCGAGCGCAGCGATGTCGAGCGCGTCCAGCGCCGTCGCGCCGCCATCCCGGATCGCGGCATGCATCGCCAGCGATAGGTCCTTGATGTGCAGCACGCCGATGATGTTCTCTGGCGTCCCGCGCCAGAGCGGCATGCGCGTGAACCCGGAGGCAAGGGTCTCGGACATGATCTCGGACGGTTCGCGGTCGATGTCGAGCATCTCGACGTCCCTGCGATGCGTCATCACCTCGTCCACGCTGCGTTGTGCAAGGTCGAGCGCCCCGAGCAGGCGGTCCCTGTCGGCCGTCTCGACCGCGCCCTCGAAATGATGCAGGGCGATTGCCCCGGCGATTTCCTCATGCGCGGCGAACGGATGGGCATCCGCCGCGCGCACCCCGAGGACGCGCAGCATGCCCCGCACCAGCATCTGGACAACCGTGACCACCGGCGCCCCGATCATCACGACGAGAGCCATGAACCGTGATACCCGGCGCGCCACGGTCTCGGCATTCGTGATCGCGTAGGTCTTCGGCAGCACTTCCGAGAAGATGAGAACGAGCGCGGTCATGAGCACCGTCGCGACCGCGACACCACCGTCGCCGAGAACGACTGTGAAGAACATCGTCGCCAGCGATGCCGCCAGTATGTTGACGAGGTTGTTGCCAAGCAGGATGGCGCCGATCAGCCGCTCCTTGTCCTCGGTCAGGCGAAGCGCTCGCTGCGCACCGGGATCGCCGCTCTCCGCGCGTTTGTGCAGCTTGCCGCGGTTCGCGGTCGTGAGTGCCGTCTCCGACCCGGAAAACAGCGCCGAGCAGATCAGCAGAAGCAGGATCGCAATTGCCGTGCCGACCAGAAACGGAAAGGAGGAAGAAGCGTTGGCGGCATCCATATGGGTGACTCCTGAATGAATGGGGGGACCGTCGAAGCGTGTAGCATGTGCCAGGCGACATGTTTATCGGCGATAGTAGGTCTGTTGAATAATCCGGACTATTGATGCTCGATCCGCGCATGATCTGTTCGCCCCTTGTGGCATGTCACGATATTGATTCGATCAGACCTTGCAGGGAATGAGGTGACCGATTCCCGGTGCACCCCATGCCAGTCCGTCCACCGGCCGTAGACGCGGGTTCCCCGATTGCATGTTACCATGTGACGCAGTCACTTAGGGCCGGTATCGACTGAAAATCACTGCGGCAGTGCCGCGTTATCAGCAATCATCGAAGAAACGTGTCGGCCATCAACCGTACGGCGGTGGCCCGGTCCAGATACCCCGACACGGGAAGCTGGCGCGCATCCTGATACCTCCGGATGGCGCGACGGGTGTCCTCATCGAAGGTGCCATCCACGGGACCGGGGTTGTGGCCCAGATCGGCGAGCCGGCCTTCAGCCAACCGGCGCGCGACCGGGTTCAGGCCAAGCGCCGCCTCTTCGGATCGGGCGCGCTGTTGCACGGCGTTTTCTTCGGAGTTGCGGTCCAAATCGTCGAGGCGCGCCCGGGCGTCTTCAGTAAAAGCACCGTTTGGATGGTCTTCCAGATAGGCACGATACGCTTGTTCGGTGCCTGCTTCGCGCGCGGCTTGCCAGCTACGGCGGTCCTGATCCTCGGCCTCCGCGCGCCGTTGCTCCTCAATGGCGTCCAGCCGCTCTTGCGCCTCCTCGGCATAAAGCCCGTCCGGAAACCGATTGAGATAAGCGCGGTAGCCCGGCTCATCTCCCTGCTCGCCGGTTTCCGACCAGAAGGTGCGATCCTGCCGTTCCTGCTTCTCCCGACGCTGGCGGTCTTCCTTTTCCAACTCTTCCGCCCGGCGTTCGGCCTGCGCATCCAGCCGTGCGATCTGATCCGCGTTCAGGTAGCCCGACGCTGTGAAGCCGTTTTCATCTTGCCAAGCGGTCACGGCCGAACGGGTGCCCTGACCAAAAATACCGTCCACGCCACGCGTGTCGTAGCCCAGCAGGGACAGATCCTGCTGGATCTCGCGCCGTGCATCGCGCGGCAGGTCCAGATCGGCCTCGGCCTGTTTCTCCTGGTAGAAGGGCTCGGATCGGATTCTGGACAGGCGCTGCCGCGCCTCGGCGGCATGCTGGCCTTCGGGGAAGGCGGCAAGATAGGTCTCGTAACCAGCCTTGGTGTCTTCGGACACCGCCGCTTGCCAGGCAACAGCGTCAGCGGCAGCGCGATCTTCAGTTTCCGTATCGGGCTCTATTGGGGACGACGCCACGTCGGCACCAATGAACAAAGGCAGTTGACGAGGAACAAAACCATGAAGGCTCAACCCCGCCTGACGGGCCAGGGGCAAGACGTCGTCGCCCGTCATCTCGGACAGCTGATCCGTGAATCGTGCCACGTCACCTGCCGTACCGACCGCCGCGGTCACGCCTTGCGGAAGGTTCTGCACCGGCAAGGCGACGGAAAGGCCATCGGCCAAATCGCCCTCGACGTCCAACTGACCCAACACGAGCAGGGCGCGGCCCGGGTATTCGGCTGCCACGGCGTAGACCGCGTCCAGCGGAAAGCCGTCTGTCAGGACATGACCGAGGGACAGTGATCCAGTCATGTCAGCCGGCAACAGATAGCCGCCTGCAACGGTCGACACGAACCGCCCGGTCAGAACGACCCCGACAGTATGGGTCGCCGCGTCCAGACCCTCTGCAAACTCCCGGAAAGCGATGCGCATCTCCGAGGCATCTGCGCTCTTGGTCAGGCGGACATCGGCGCCGCGTCTCTCGAACGCGCTCCGAACAGTCTCGAAGTCACCGTCGCCGACCAACCTTTGAAGGAAGCTCGGATCGCTGTTTCCGATGATCAGCAGATCGATGTTCTCGGCGTGAACGGGCGCCGCGACTGCGATCGCGGCAGACAAGGAAAAAGCCAGTCGTTTCATGGGTGCATCCTCCTGAATTCGACGCCGACATACCCCGAAAAGGCGACGGTTCATCGAAAAAATCTCTCTATTCAGCGCTCGGGTCAATGCCGTTGGACCAATCGCCCGGCGTTGCCCTTGTCTGAGCACGCCTCGGTTTCAAAACACGGCCAAAATCATGTGCGGCTGGGGCGTCCGGTACTTTTCTAAGTCCGGCACGCACCCGTGCCCTGCAACATTCGTTTTGTTTGAATCATTCTTTTGGCCATGTAAGTGCTAGCGGTCCTTTTGATAGCCGGATCGATGCGGTGACCGTTCGATACAATGTCTGTCGTGAGTCACACATCACATTATTGATCTCAATAGCGTTACAGTTGGCCAACGTCCGATCCCGGTCGCGTTCGCTCTGCCATCTACAACCTTCCCGCCATGCGCAATGCGTTCTCCTCGACAGCTTGCGCGGTCTGCGCAACATATCCGCCGCTTGCTTTCGACAGAGCCGTCACCTCGGCCGTGATCTTTACCCTGTGTGCCACCAACGCATCGACGAGCTGCTGCACTCGGTTCTTCACATCGGTGGGCCGATAGCCGATCTCGCGCGCGATGACCTCCCAGTGTCTTCCTGCGATCATGTCGGGCGTGCGCTTCTTTCCAGCGATATTCTGGGCATAGGCCTGAACCACATGCGGCCACGAGAGTACGGTCGAGACGTCATAAAGCGGTGCGAGGCTCGGGCCGCCTCCCACAGGCAGGAGCAGGGAATAGTTCTTTGCATGCGCGTCGGTATTCGCAACGAGGATATTGAAGATCACCTGATCGAGGAGTGCCAGGGCGTCGGTTGCACTTACGTGGCGATCGGTTTCGAGGAGAGTTTTCAGGTCAAGACCGCGCAGCGTGCCCCGCTCGTATTTCCGCCCCGGCGGCAGGCCATTGGCCTGGGCAAAATCTTCCTGATGCACGCGCAGCAGCTGACCACTTCGCCCCAGCCTGCGGTCATAGCGCAGAACGCCGATCGCCGCGCGCTTCGTGGATTGCAGGATTGTCACCTGAGCAGCATCAATACCGATGGCTTGCGCCATCCGCAGACACCAGACCTCATTCTCGGTGATGCCGGACAGATTGGGGTTGTCTGGCTTAACAATCAGCGTGGATGGCGCCCCGTTCAGGGGGATGGCCAGCATATCATCCGCCTGCGGCAGGCGCAGTACTGGCGCGCCGTCCGGGTCCAGAACGGCCAGCGCCGACTTCTTCTGGCCCCCCGCGAGAGATTGCCGAACCCCCTCTTCGCCAACCAGAAACGGCCTGCGCCCGAGATCCTCAAAATGGCGCTCCAACGCCTCCTGCGGATCGTCGGTACCGTAGAACGTCGTCAGCGGCGTGTAGGACCAGCGGCTGCGATCGCCGGATTCCCCGAAAGACAAGGCACCCGCGGTGTCCCCGCCAATTTCCCGGAGCACCGCCAATGCATCAGCCTGACCCAGACCGAGCGAGCGGGCCAGGACTGTCAACTGCTCCTCTTCCGGCAGAAGGTTCGCCAGCCATGGCGAGATGGCTTCAGAGGGATAGGGCGCTGGACGGAGCGGCATGGTCACCGAGAGCGGAAATGCGCCCGCCGTTTGAAGCCAGCGGTCAGCGTAGCACAGAGAGAGCGCCCCGTCAGGTGCCACCTCGATCTGCCCCACCTCGAGCGCGTCGAACCAGACCGGAACCGCCGCGTTCATTGGTAATCCCCGAGATCATAGCCCTGTCCTGTCGAGGGATTGCCCTCGATAGCATTTGCACCACGATCATCCAGCAGAACAGCGAGCGGGACCCGAAGAGCCCGGGCAATCCTTGCAATCGTTGTGACCCGTGCATCGCGCTTGGCTGTCTCGATGAGGGACAGCGCGGGTGCGCTGATGCCGGTCAGGCGCGCCAACTGGTCAAGGCTCAAACCCTGTTCGCCACGCGCCTCACGGATGCGGCGCCCGAGGTCGCTGAGCAACTTGTCTTGTTCAGGGTTGTACTCGGGCATGTGCGACACCTTACCGATTTCGATAAAGGTAGAGCGTTCACGGACAAAACTCAAGCATTCTTATCGTTATAGGTAAGATGCGAGCAAAAGCTGCTACAAATGTCGGTTCTTACCGATTTCCGTAAGACAGAACCAACGGCGCGTTAAGACCCGATGCGATCATGACCGCGAATGCACGCGAATGCACGCCAGTGCGGGCGAATGCCGTTTTTCTGGTCCGGTGTTGATGTGGCGTTGATGTAAACGTGCAAAATGGCTGTGGTATCAAAATACCATCAGCCATGCGTTTGTTTTATTTGGAAAATTTGGTTGCGGGAGTAGGATTTGAACCTACGACCTTCAGGTTATGAGCCTATTCTTTAACAATTCCAATTAGTTATTGAATTCAGCTACTTAGCCGATAAGCCTTTGATTTCGCGGATTTTCGAACCTGACATTGACCAACATTCGCCTTTTTACACCGCCAACAACCCTCGCAAAATGAAATACGCTCGTTGACATGGCGTTGACATGAACGCCTGGCAGCTCGCCCAGAGACAATCACTTTATCTTCGCCCAGCGGACCATTTTTCTCCCGACCGGCGCGCCCCGCTCATGCACTGATGGGGCCTCTCGGCGTAGGGAGAACTCGGAAAACCCATCAACACCACGGCCTCGGCCAACAGAGACAAAACCGCGAATTTTAGGTTGTATCCGTGCGGGAAAAAGGCGTGATCAATTCGCTCCGCAGCACTTTTTGTACTTGCGGCCAGACCCGCAGGGGCACGGGTCGTTGCGTCCGATTTTGCGAGACGAAGCCGATGGAGCGACCATACTGGCGCTGGCCGTCGACGGGAATGGCTCCGCCGGCCGCTGTGCGCTTGTCCAGGATTGGATATTGAACACTATGTTCGCGACGAGATTTGGCACGTCGACCGTGATCGCCGCTGTCTGCTCGTCGGTCAATTCACTGGTCCCGTCGGCCAGAGCAGCGAGTTCGAGTATCATGCCGACCGACATTTTCACGTCCTGTGACGGGTTACCGTCCGCCGCCTCGGCAATGTCTGCCCAGGCATCAGGGCGCAGGCGCATGGCGCGCTCAAAGCCACTCACCCAAGTTTCCCAGTAAGGCTCATCGTTCCGTTCGTCGTGGTCATAGACCGGGGAGAACTGCTCATCCGGAGGTGACAAGAGGCTGACCACGTCGTTGTAGTGCTCCATCATCAATTGGAGCGCGTGTTGCAGCTCCTTGGCACTCTGAAACTCAGGCGTGCTGCCATCACCGCCCCAGACAATCGGCAACCATTCGCTCGGCAAAATCATCTCCGGGCCGATGACCAGGGCTGTGCAGAAGCCATCGAACTCCGCCAGCAACATGCCGTCGTCTTCGTCGGTCATCTCCGCAAGTAGCCGGTCGAGTTTGGCGAGGCGTTGGTCTGGGGTCATGCGCTACTGATACTGCCGCTTGCGCTTGGCGGCCACCAGGTCGGCCAAGACGTCCACGACACCGCCTTCGACGGGGTGGTGCCCGTCGCATAGCTTTCTCTGGCTGTCCATGTGACGGCACTCACGGATGAGGCTCGCGACACCAAAGAAATCATGGTGCAGCACTATACCATGAGAGCGGCGCATGTTCTGTGCGAGGTCTTCTCTGAAAAGGCGGACATGGTCGAGGAATACGTCAAGCGTCATGTCGTAAGTCAGTACCTTCATTGCAGCGTGAGGTCAAAGCGCAAAGCCAAGGCTTCAGCACTCAGAATATCTTGCGCGAGGATTTCCTGATAGAACCTATCAGATTACGGCTCCCAGCCCTTACATGAAATTCGTGCCTGACGCAGCATGGAATGGGGCTTCCACATGAAGGGCTGTCTACTGCCTTTTGTTGCACCGTCCACGAGGGTCGGCAATGCGTAGGAAGGGGAGTTTTGCAAAGTGCCGTGCCCGAGAAACCCGTCAATCTCCCACAGATCGAGAAGGGACCCGATTTGCGCCATCCAAGTTACGCAGGTGTGACGCAAACAGTACGGCGCGACCTCATCCAGCAGCCCCGCCCTTTTCACCGCAGCGCGGTACGCTCTGCTGATATCGCCGATCCGTCGGCTCTGGCACTCGATCATGAACGGGGTCCGCGCGATCTCCCTCGCCGCCCGCGCTTCATCAAGGGCCTCTTGCGAGATCGGGACATGCGTGTGCCTTTTCCCGCCCGGCAATCCAGCGCAGCGCAGGTCAACGAACCCCTTCTCGAGGTCCACCGCGGACCAAGGCAGCCGTAGAATGGCCCCGGACCGGCCGACAGAGCGCAAGCACGAGGTGCTCGAAGGACCGGAGGTGAGGCGCTTCGCAAGGGTCGACGAGCATCCCGGCCTGTTCTTTCGTAAGCCACACGGCGCGGCTCGGACTCGGCCGGTATACTCGGCTTCTACGATACCCTGAGTATAACGCTCCAAGGCGGTTCAAATACATCACCATCAGAACCGCCAGGCGCCTTGATGCCGCTGAGATCATCAAGATCTTCCCGCCTGCCCACGGACGGAGCAGGCGGGAAAATTATCTATCTCATTGCTGGGGAGCGGCTGCCCCGGATGTTCCGTTCGTGATACTTTCAGGCGCGGACTGTTCTGTTGCACTGCCGTTGCCGCCTTCGTCCTCAGAAGCCGATCCGAGCATGCCAAGCGCGACTATTCCCCCCAGAAGCACCACGACGATCAGCAGGGGTAACAGGCCCGTGCTGGACGGCGGGCCGCTCTCATAGCCGGGCGGGCCTTGTCGGTCAAAGTCGCGTCCAGCGCGACGGTGTATGTCGTCATTCGGGAAATGCATGATATCCTCCTTTCCGATGCTGTAATGGTAATTGCGGGGCGCGGACGTGGCACGATCTCACGTCCGGACGCAGGAATCTGGGCAGATTCATGCTATTTTCTGCGGATGCAATTGGCAGGAAGCTGCCGGCGGCGGCGATAGTTTTTCGAATTGGCAAAATATTGCTGGTCGAGCGTCATTAAAGACCAGGTGCGTCGTCAAGCGCTCCAGCAGGCCGACATCCGAATTGAGAAGTATCGCTCTGTACAGATGACGGCCTTTCCATCAAGCGGCAACCCACTTGTGGAATGTCGGTCGAACGCTTTTCGTCGACCGGGAAGGCGGATAATGGCGAGCGTGTCCTGTCTGGGGAAGGGCAAGAACGTTTTATGGAAAACCCAACTCGGACACCCGCCGCCACGAACGCGGCGGCCACACAGCGGGCCACCGCACAAAGCAGTGAACTGGCGCTTGTGGGCACCCTGCATGCCCCGTCCGTGGGGCGGCCCTTTGACGCAAATTCGCCGGGTCGGCTCCGCGCGGCCGGGTTCGCCGAGCGGTGGCGACAGGTGGGCCGAGACCGCACTCGCGATCCCGGCCGCACGCGGTCTTACATCTCGTCCTGCATGGACTGGACGCGCTTTATGATCCGCTGATTCAGCGCCTGGTCCTGGTTCGCCGCCTGTGCGATCTCCGTGTAGCGGTCGAAAGTGATACCGTCAGTGTCCTCGATCACCTGTGTGATCTCGTCGTTGGCCTCCTCGACAATCGCCGCCTGCTGCTCTTCGGTTTCGGCGCTCTGCAGCCTCGACGTGTATTTCTGCCGCACCTCGGCCACGTCGAGCAGCGCGGTCGTGAAGATGTCCAGTTCCTCAGATGAATATTGCGTCTCACTCTGCGCCGCTGCGGACTGGGCCATGAGCGCAACCATGGGTGCCGATGCAAGCGCAAGGGCGATGGCCGTCGTCGTGGCCTTGAATGTCGTGTTGATCAGCATGAAACCTCCGTTACTTTTCGGTTTTCGGAGAACGCCCGTATCGCCGCCTCCTGACGGTAATCTGGACCCACCGAAGAGCGCGCGCAATCAGATGCGCGGCATCCTGCCGAGGGGCGGCTCAGCTGCGCGCCGCGTCGACCAGCGCGATGGCGCGCTCGGCATATAGGCTTGCGTCGACCGCGGTGAAATGATCACCCCTCTAGCGCGGCGAAAGACAGACACACGAAGGGCCACCCGCACGTGCTTCTGCTTTTCGAACCTGCGGCCGGGTTCACTTTAACGAAAGAGATCCAGAACACACGGCCTTCAGGCAGAACGCTTAGCGTAGCCCGGTTGAACCGCTGCCGGCTATACTTTCGGGCGCTTCGGTATCAATAGAGGGCCGGGATTCCGCCGGTTGTATGCTGAGGCTGCTATAGATGACGAGCCCGACCGAGATGACCACTATAATCAACAAGGCCGTTAAACCTTCTCAGGTCGACCCCAAAAACTGCTTGATCAAGATCACTTCATCCACAAAAAAGTTGCCTCTCACCCGAGGATGGCATTGTCCCCTTTTTGAAGGCCGATGCCTCAGATCAGCAAGGATTTGCTCATGGCGTTGCGATGCGGCTGCAGCGTTCACAGGTCAATCTTGTGCGGGGCAATAATACGCGCTCGTTACACCCTCCGCGCCCCTTGACGCTGGGACCGCGTCGCAAGTGAAAGGAGGACAGCATGACCAGCAGGATAATGACCACGGTCGCGACTGCCGCTCTTGTTGCCGCGCCGGCGCTGGCGCAGGACGTTATCGTGTCGGAGCAAGGTCAGGACGAGCTTCGGGGTGAGTGGATCATGGGCAGTGCCGTGCAATCCACCCAAGGCGAGAATATCGGTTCGATCGA